>REEE01000154.1 GCA_007695245.1 Candidatus Competibacteraceae bacterium
GCATCGACGGCGATGGCAGCTTCCAGATGAACCTTCAGGAACTGGCCACCGTCGCCGCCAACCGCATTCCGGTCAAGGTGTTCATTCTCAACAACGGCTTTCTGGGGATGGTCCGGCAGTGGGAGGATATGTTCAACCAGGGCCACCATTACGAAACCTGTCTGACCCGCACCGCCGACTGCGACCCGGCCTGCATCGACAGTCGGGAATGTCGGACGCCCAATCCCAATTATCTGAATCTGGGTCAGGTGTTCCCTGGGATCGAAACCGTGCGGATCACCCGTCCCGACGAAATTCAGGCGGGCATCGAACGGGCGCTGGCCTACCCTGGACCCTGCGTGGTCGATGTGTGGGTCGAGCGGACCGAGGATGTCCGGCCGATGATTCCGCCGGGCGGCTCTCTGGCCGATCTCATTCACGATCTCGAGTAGCGGACGCTTTCCTGCAAGCGCCTGCCCGCAAGCGGGTGAGAAATAAAACCCTTAATGACCGAGGAAAATTGTTCATGATTGCAATGCGTGTGGAGGCCGGCCGCGGCTGGGGCTGGATCGTCGAGGGCTGGAGATTGTTCGTCAAAGCGCCGGGGATCTGGATCGTGATGTTGCTGATCTATCTCGGCATCAGCGTGGTGCTGTCGTTCATCCCCTTCATCGGCACGCTGGCCCACGCGCTGCTGAATCCCTTGTTGATCGGCGGGATGCTGTACGGCGCGGCGGCGCTGGCACGCGGCGAGGCGTTGGAAATCGGCCACCTGTTCCGGGGCTTCCAGGATCAGGAGCGCATGGGACCGCTGATCATGCTCGGCTTGATCGGCCTGGCGGGCTACGTGTTGATCTTCCTGGTGATCGTCGTGTTCGTGGGCGGCAGTGTGGCGACTGGGGTCATGCTGGACGGCGCGGGGACGGGTGTTTCCGCGGCGGCGGGCGGTCTGTTCGCGGGTGCCGCCTTGATTGCGCTGCTGGTTATCCTGGCCATCGCCCTGCTGGTGACCATGGCGTTGTTCTACGGCATTCCGTTGGTGATGCTGGCCGGTCAGAACGCTTGGCCGGCCGCTCAGGACAGCATCGCCGCCTGCTGGATTAACATCCTGCCGTTGCTGGTGTTCGGGTTGATCTACCTGGGGTTGATGATAGCGGCGATCATCCCATTGATGTTGGGCTTTCTGATTCTGGCGCCGGTGACTTTCGGGGCCGTGTACGCCAGCTACCGGGACGTATTTGGAGACGCGCGGCCCGCGGTGAGCCTGAGCAAGTAGCCATTTGTATCCCCCGATCCGACTCTCCCCCGCTCTCGGGGGAGGAGGTTGGGGGAGCGGGATGGTGTTGGCCGTCGATGCAGGAGGCCGGAAGCGGCGACCGTGCTGGCGATCTTGCGGTCAGAATTTGAATTCCTCGATCAGCAACTGGAGTTGCAGCAGCGCCGAGGTGCTGATGTTGTGGATGCGGAAACCGGTGTCGAAAAAGTCCGGGTTGACGTCACGAGCGCTCCACAGGCTTTCGGCGTCCAGTTCGATGCGCTGGCGCGAGGCGCTGTCCTTGGGCACATCCACCCATAATCGGAAATGTTGGTTGCTGGGAATCGGGTTGTCGCTAACCAAGCGCATCCCCTCCTTGTTGATGTCCACGATATGGCCCAGCAGCTCGCCGGTGTCCTGGTCGTGGACGCGCAGGTACATAATCAAATACCAGCGTTTGGATTGGCGTTTCTCGGCGCCTCGGGGGTCGTTAGGACTCATGAGAACCTCTTGACAAAGGCGGGATGCTGGCGCGTCGCCCATCCCGCGAACCCGCGACGCGCGCGATCCATGGATAGAAAAGGTTCCTGGCTCGCGAGGGGGCAACGTTCATGACCGGGCGCTCAGGCGGGCACGGTCGGATTCAGACTGTAGGTGGCCGTGATGCTGGCCTGATCCAGGACGTGTCCGGCCATGGCTTCCAAAACCTCGGGTCCGGTAAAAAACCCTTCCACCGGGCAGCGTTCGACGTCGAGCGCGTAGAGGGTGAAGATGTAATGATGCACGATGCTATCGTTCCACGGCGGACAGGGGCCATCATAACCGAAATAGATGCCGGCCATGGCGGGATCGCTGGCGAACCATTCCCGGTAATTATTGACGCCCTGGCGGGTGCCGTGGGGACCTTCCGGCCCCGGTTTGCCGCCGGGGGTCACGCCCTTGGAAAATTCGCCTTCCAGGATTTGTGCGGGTTCAGGGGGCAAATCCACCAGAATCCAGTGAAAAAAATCGGTGCGCGGCAGGTCGGCCGGCACCAGCCGGTCGGTCTGATTGACGTCATCGGCCTGAGTGGGTACGTCCTGGTCATAGCAGATGAGCACCAGGGAGCGGGTCTCCGGCGGCAGGTCGTCCCAGTCGAAGGGTGGGTTGACGTTGGGGCCGAGCACGATGTGCTGTTGGGGGTCGGGAAGTCCGAACGCGTACTCGCCGGGTATGGGTTGATGATCGCGCAAGACGGGACTGGTGAGTTGCATACAGCGCCTCCGTGGTGACAGTGGACACGAGGTCAAACAGAATTATGATAACTCATACACCCTCACATCGATAATCCGCTGGCGTCTTGACTCACCGGACCCTGGGGATGGAGAGCCGTCCAGCATGAGTGATGAAATCTCGCGCGATGGACCCGCGGAGCCGGCGGTAGCGCATGGAACGTCCGCCTTAATCCAAGCTCAGGAGCGGACGATGGCTGGCCAGCCAGAATCGCGCGCGATCCGACGGCGGGCGCCCGTCAAGACCTGGCTCTACATGGTCGGGTTACTGTTGATGCTGTTCAGCGCCACCATGCTCCCGCCGATCGCGGTGGCGTGGTGGTACGACGGTTATGGAGTGATGCTGCCGTTCGCGGAGGCGTTGGGGGCGACTCTGGGGCTGGGCCTGCTGTGCTGGCTGCCGGTGTACCGCTTCAAACCCGATTTGCGCAACCGGGATGGTTTTATTCTGGTGGTGGCGTTCTGGGTGCTGTCGTCGCTGTTGGGCGCCCTGCCTTTTCTGTTGTCCGAACAGCCCCAAATCCGGTTTGTGGACGCGGTGTTTGAAACCGTTTCCGGCCTGACCACCACCGGCGCATCCGTGCTCGTCGGACTCGATACGATGCCCAAGGCCATTTTGTACTACCGGGCGCAACTGCATTTCCTGGGTGGGATCGGCATCGTGGTGCTGGCGGTGGCCCTTTTGCCGATGCTGGGCATCGGCGGCATGCAACTTTATCGGGCCTCGACGCCGGGTCCCATGAAGGATGAAAAACTCACGCCGCGGATCACCGAAACCGCCAAGAATCTGTGGTACATCTATGTCGGACTGAATTTTTTGTGTTTTTTGGCGTACTGGGCGGCGGGGATGAGTCCGTTCGACGCTATTTGCTACAGTTTTAGCACCATTGCGCTGGGCGGTTTCGCGCCGCACGACGCCAGCATCGGCCATTTTCAAAATCCCTTGTTCGAACAGATCACCATTGTTTTTATGTTGGTGGCCATGGTCAATTTTGCCTTGTACTTTCTGGCCTGGCGGTCGCGTAGTCTCAAGGCGGTGTTTCGCGACGCCGAATTCCGGTTTTGCATGAAAGTGGTGGGCGGGATTGTCGCGGTGGCCTGCTTGCATCTGTACCTGGACGGTTTGTCGTTGTGGGAGTCGGTCCATTTGGGGGGGTTTCAGGGTATTTCGATCGTGACCGGCACCGGCCTGACGACCGGTGGCTATCCCGCCCACGAGATGTGGCCGGCTTTCGTGCCTCTGCTGTTGTTGCTGGGCAGTTTCTTCGGCGGTTGCGTCGGCTCGACCTGCGGCGGCATCAAGGCCATTCGCTTCCTGCTGCTGTACAAGCAGAGCGTGCGCGAGGCCCGGATGCTGATCCGGCCGTCCGCCCAGATCGCGGTCAAGCTGGGCGATCATCCGATTCCGGATCGGGTGATGCAGGCGGTGTGGGCCTTCTATTTTCTGTACATCTTCAGCTACTGCGTCTTCTCGCTGGCGCTGACGGCGACCGGGGTGGATTTGGTGACGTCGTTCGGCACGGTGGCCGCTTGTCTGAACAACATGGGGGTCGGTCTGGGCGCGACGGCCGACGGGTTCGGCGGGCTGAACGATACCGCCACCTGGCTGATGGCGGCGGCCATGCTGATCGGCCGGCTGGAAGTGTTTCCGCTGCTGTTGCTGTTCCTGCCGGATTTTTGGAGATGAAGCGAAAGCCAGCACCACCGGCCAGCTCGAGAGCGGGTCCGGCCCGGACATCTGCTTGGGTATCCGGCGAACCATCCCCCTATGACGCAGCAGGAAACTCGACCTTGTCGTAAAGCTCCGCCAGCGCCAGTTCGCAATCAACGGCATCCAGCCGCAGGCTGCCGTCCAATCCATCGCTTTCCGTCAACAGCCAACGGTGATCCGGTTGCCGCCGGTAGGATTCCACATGCGGGCGATGCTGGGCGATCAGCACGTACTCGGCCAGCGATTCCAGCTTGCGGTAATGCTCGAATTTCCGGCCCCGGTCGTAGGCCTCGGTGGAATCCGATAGCACTTCGACGATCAGCATCGGGTTCAGCAGCGTATCCAGATGACGATCATCGAACTGGGCTTGGCCGCAGACGACGACCACATCCGGGTAGGTGAACAGTCCAGTCGGACTGACCTTGACCCGCATGTCACTGGCGTAGACCTTACAGGGGCGCTTTTTGAGGTGCTGCCGGATCTCCGCAAGCGTGTTGGCGACGATCAGGTTATGCGGTTCGCTGGCGCCCGCCATGGCGAAAATTTCGCCGTCAAAATAGTCGCTCTTGAATTCGGCGCTGCGTTCGAGGGCGAGATAGTCTTCGGGACTCAAATACGCTTTGGGTTGCAGGGACATGGCGATGCCTCCAGTGATCGATATCCTGAAGTCATTGTGCCACAAACCTGATCGTCAACCAGCGTTAGAGACCGGGCTCGATGCCGCTGTGGACCGCTTTGCGTGTCGGCCGCATGGCAGGCGCCAAGATCGAAAGATTGTGAAAAAAATGAGGGGAGAGGTTATAAAGAAGGCCGAAAGTCAAAGGTTAAAGGTCAAAAATGCGGGAGAGGCGAGGCTATACCGGCAAGTTGCCGCCGACGCGGTTCAATATGGCGCGCTATTGCCTGAGCGCGGCGGCGCAAGCCACGCCGGATAAAGTGGCGCTGATCGTCGTATCCGACGCCCGCGCGCCGGTTGAATCGGCGGAGCGCTGGACTTACGCGCAATTGGACGGCGCGGTGCGGCGCGTCGCGACGGGTTTACGCCGACTCGGCTTGAAACCGGGCGCGCGGTTGATGATCCGCATGGGCAACACCAGTGATTACGCCCTGCTGTTTTTCGGCGCCATCGCCGCCGGTTGCGTGCCGTTGCCGTCCTCGGCGCAACTGACCGAGGAGGAGGCGGATTTCCTGCTGGCGGATTCCGGCGCGCGGGTCCTGGCGATGTCGGAAGACTTGACGATCCAGCCGCCGCCGGGCGTGTGCGTCCTGGGTCCCGCCGACGTTGCAAGGCTGCGCGCCAGTCACGAGCCGCTGGCTTACGCCGACACCGCCGCCGACGATCCGGCCTTTCTCGTCTATACCTCCGGGACGACCGGGCGGCCCAAGGGGGTGTTGCACGCCCAGCGTTCCGCTTGGGGACGACGGCCGATGTACCAGGGTTGGTATGCTATCCGCCCGGACGACGTGATCCTGCACGCCGGGGCGTTTAACTGGACCTATACCTTGGGCGTGGGCCTGACCGATCCCTGGGCGAACGGCGCGACGACCGTGCTCTACAACGGACCGCGCGATGTCACGGTCTGGCCGACGCTGATGGAGCGATTTCGAGCGACCCTGTTCGCGGCGGTGCCGGGCTTGTACCGGCAGATTCTGAAGTACAACGACTTGCGCGCGTTCGACCTGTCCGGTCTGCGCCACGGTTTGACCGCCGGCGAGGCGCTGAGCGCGGCGTTGCTGGAACAGTGGCGAACGACCACCGGCAAGGAACTGTACGAGGCGCTGGGGATGAGCGAATGCTCCACCTATATCTCCTCGGCACCTGGCGCGCCGGTGCGGCCGGGCAGTCCCGGCAAGCCGCAACCGGGCCGCTGCGTGGCGGCGCTCCCGGTCGAGGGCGGCGAGAAACCCTTACCGCCGGGCGAGACTGGTTTGCTGGCGGTGCATCGCAGCGATCCGGGCCTGATGCTGGGCTACTGGAACCGGCCGGAGGAGGAGGAACTGGTCTACCGGGGCGAGTGGTTCATCGGCGGCGATCTGGCGCATTTCGATGCCGACGGTTACCTGTACTATCACGGCCGCAACGACGACGTGATGAACGCCATGGGCTACCGGGTCTCGCCGCTCGAAGTGGAGCATTGCCTGAGCCGGCATCCCGCCGTGGCCGAGGTGGCGGTGACCGATCTGACGGTGCGCGAAGGCGTCTCGGTTATCGCGGCTTTCATCGTGCCGCGCGATCCCGATGAACCCGATGGGCTGGACGCGGCCCCGCTCCTGGCTCACGCCCACGAACATCTGGCGGCCTACAAGTGTCCCCGCGAGATCATTTTCATCGATACCCTGCCGCGCACCGCCAACGGCAAGGTCCGCCGTCGCGATCTGGCCCAGTGGCGGCGGTGATCCAGAACCTGTGAACGATAACCTCCGGGAATTGTTGCCCATGTTAACGCTGCCCGACGATTTCCAGCCGACGCCATTACCCACGGCGGATACCGATCGTCCGGCCTGGTGGTTGGTATTCGCCGGAGGGGAGTTGCTGGTGCGGCCTACCGCCACCGGCGTCGATCTGCCAATGGCTTCACGGTGGCCGTTCGCCAAATGGCCGCCCGTGCGCTGTTTGTATCTGGGAACGCTGGGCGATCGGCCGTGTCATGCCGCCGAGGTGGATAACGCCTCGCCCCCGCCAGGGCTGCGGTTCGAAAGCGTGCGCGGCCTTTGGACCCGGCTGGACGAGCGCCTGCTCGGGGTGGCCGGACACGCCTTGCAACTCATCGAATGGGACCGCACCCATCAGTTTTGCGGGCGCTGCGGCACCCCGACCCAGCGGCTCGGCGACCAGCGGGTCCGGCATTGTCCGGCCTGTGGTCTGGAGGCCTATCCACGGCTGTCCCCAGTGGTGATGATGCGGATCCGGCGCGGTCGAGAGATTCTGTTGGCCCGCGCGCCGCGTTTCGCACCGGGGGTGTACAGTGTCTTGGCGGGATTTGTGGAGGCGGGCGAGACGCTGGAGCAGGCCTTGCATCGGGAAGTCGCCGAGGAAGTGGGAATTCGAGTGAGGAACCTGCGGTATTTCGCCAGCCAGTCGTGGCCGTTCCCCCATTCGCTGATGGTCGCCTTTACCGCCGAGTATGCGGAAGGCGAGGTGCGGGTGGACGGGCAGGAGTTGCTCGACGCCCGCTGGTTCGAACCCGAAGATTTGCCGGGCCTGCCCACCCCGATGAGCATGGCGTGGCGGTTGATTCAGGATTTTGTCGCGAGGGAGCGCGCCGGGTGACGCTGGCAGCGAGGCGGCGGGGTAAAAATGACGGGGACAAGCCAGTCCGGGAGGTTGGGGATGGGCGAGCGATTCGGAAATAGCGCGGATTCGGTCGAGTCTTCGGAACGCCCGAACCGGGAGCGGGCGCGCTTTGCGGCGCTCTGGGCCCGTTGTCTGACGGGCGGATCGACCGCTGCGGAAACGGTTTACGCCCGCTTGAGCGAGCTCTACGGCGAGCCGCATCGCCACTACCATACGCTGGATCATATCCGGCATTGCCTGCGCGAGTTCGACCGGGCGGCGTCCGAGATGGAGGAGCCCGACGCCGTGGAACTGGCGCTGTGGTTTCACGACGCGATCTATCAGCCCGGTGCCGTGGATAACGAGCGACGTAGCGCCGAGCTGTTCGAACAATGGTCGGCGGGGCGCGCGGCACCGGCGTTTCGGCGGCGGGTGTGGGATCTGATCCTGATCACCACGCATCGCGAGTCGCCGCGCCACCCCGACGAGCGGTTCATCGTGGATATCGATCTGTCCGGATTCGGCCTGCCCTGGGACGAGTGCGCGCGAGACGGGCGTCGGATTCGCGCTGAATGCGCGGACTTGGCCGATGAAGACTATTATCCCGGCCATCTGCGTTTTCTGCGCGCCCTGCGGGATCGGCCGACCTTTTTTTTCACGGAATTTTTCCGCCGACGCTACGAGCGCGTCGCGAGCGATAACGTGCGGCGCATCATTGCCGACTTGCAGGCGCGCGGCTATGACTGAAACCGGCGATCATGGGTGGGAGAGACGGTCGATGAAATCAAAATTGAGTAGCCGGATGGCCGAACAGGGGGAAACGGTGGCGGCGGCGCAGAAGATATCCGCGAGCGTGTTGTTCGCCGATATCTGCGGCAGCACCCGCCTGTTCGAGCAATACGGCGACCTGCGCGCGCGGCAGATCGAGACCCGGGTGCTGGATGCGTTCGCGGCGCGGACCGCCGCGCACGGCGGCACGGTCGTCAAGACCATCGGCGATGAGATCATGAGCCGGTTTCCCGACGCTCGGCAGGCCGTGCGCGCCGCCTGCGAGATGCATCGGGCGGTCAAGGAAGATCCGATGCTGGCGGAACTGGGCATCGCCTGCAAGATCGGCCTGCACTACGGATCGGTGCTCCTCGAAAACAACGATGTGTTCGGCGATGCGGTGAATGTCGCCGCCCGGATGGTGTCGCTGTCCAAAGCCGATCAGATCATCACGACCCGCGCGACGGTCGAGCATTTGCCGTCCGACCTCGGGCAGATCACCCGCAGTCTCGGTTTGTCCTGGGTCCGGGGCAAGCAGGATGAGATGGAGATTTTCGAGGTCATCTGGCAGGATTCCAACAGTCTCACCCAAATGTCCGACCCAGGGTCCAAAGAGAATCAGGAAGCCCTGCGCAGCCTGTTTTATTCCCGCCTGATCCTGGAGCATCGCGGCCGTCGGGTCGAGGTGGTGCCCAGCGCGCAAGCGTTCACCATGGGGCGCGACGAGCGGAGCAGCTTGGTGGTGGATCGGGAAATGGTGTCCCGCAGTCACGCCGACATCCAATTCCGGCAGGGCAAGTTCGTGCTGGCGGATCACAGCACCAACGGCACTTATTTATTGCTGGACAACGGGGCGCGGTTCTTCGTGCGACGCGAGGAATTTGCCTTGTACGATTGCGGCGTCATCAGCCTTGGCCAGGTCGTCCTGGACAATAACCCCGACCTGATCCGCTACCAGTGCATCCAGGCTTGACGGCGCGGCGTTGCGGGATCGGTCAGGGACGCGGTGTTCCTTTGGCAAGTTCCAGTGCTTCATCAACATGTAATCCTGGGTTGTCGCTCATCCCCCACTGTTTGGCCGGGCGGCTGTCCGGCGGCTGGGCATTTTCGCGAAGCCTAAAGCGCTTATCCGGCGGCGAGCCGCGCGATCGCCCGTTCGAGACGTTCCAGGCCGGCTTCGATCAATTCGTCGGGGATGATCAGCGAAGGAGCGAGCCGGATCACATCCGGTCCGGCCACCAGCACCAGCAGTCCCTCATCCAGGGCGGCCTTGATGAAATCCCGGCTACGGCCCCGCCAAGGCTCCTCCAGCTCGCAACCGAGCAGCAAACCCTGGCCGCGCAGGTCCCGGAACACGCCGAACCGCTCGTTGATGGCGCGCAGTCCGGCCATGAACCGCGCGTGCTTGCGGCGGACGCCAGCCAGCAGTTCGGGATCGCTGATCAGCTCCAGCACCGCTCCGGCGACCGCGCAGCCGAGCGGATTGCCGCCGTAGGTCGTGCCGTGACTGCCGACGTTGAGGCTGGCGGCGATGGGGGCGGTGGTGAGCATGGCGCTGATGGGAAAGCCGCCGCCCAGCCCCTTGGCGGTGGTCAGGATGTCGGGCGTGACGTGGTAACCCATGTAGGCGTAGAGATGTCCGCTGCGCCCGTTGCCGCATTGCACCTCGTCGAAGATCAGCAGCGCCTGGTGGCGGTCGCACAACTCGCGCACGCCCTGGAGAAATTCCGGGGTGGCGCCGGTCACGCCGCCTTCGCCCTGCACCGGTTCCAAAATCACCGCGCAGGTGCGGTCGGAAATGGCGGCGGCGAAGGTGGCGAGATCGTTGAACGGCGCGTGGGTGATGGCGGGAGGCAGCGGTTCGAAGCCCTCGGTGTATTTCGGTTGGCCGCCGACCGTGACGGTGAACAGGGTACGGCCGTGAAACGCTTGAGTGAAGGCGATGATCTCACGCTTGTCTGGACCGAAGTGATCGGCGGCGTATTTGCGGGCCAGCTTGAGCGCGGCTTCGTTGGCCTCGGCCCCGGAATTGGCGAAGAACACCCGCTGGGCGAAGGTCAGCTCGCACAGCTTTTGGGCCAGTCTCAAGGCCGGTTCGTTGGTCAGGACGTTGCTGACATGCCAGAGTTTGTGGGCCTGTTCGGTCAGCGCCGCGACCAGGCGCGGATGGGCGTGGCCCAGCACGTTCACGGCGATGCCGCCGGCGAAGTCGAGGTATTCCCGACCGTTCTGATCCCACAGGCGGGAACCTTCCCCGCGCACCGGCACGATCGCCGCCGGGGCGTAGTTGGGCACCATGACATCGTCGAACAGTTCGCGGGTGACGGGGGAGGCTTGAATCATTGCAGCTTTCCTGAATCGAGGTTGGACACGGGTAAAAACCGGCGTATAGGATACGATAGTTACGGCGATTTTCGGGTCAGCGAATGATTCGGATCGATCGACAAACCATACCCGTGGGTTAGAGAGAGGAACGTCCATGTCCAAGATCGCCAAAAGCATTTACCGGATCCTGTTTGTCAACCAGGGCAAGCTGTACGAACTTTATGCCCGGAGCATCCATCAGGGCGAACTCTACGGATTCATCGAAGTGGAGGAATTGCTCTTTGGCGAGCGATCGAGCGTGCTGGTCAATCCGGCCGAGGAAAAGTTGCAAAATGAATTCGCGGGCGTCCAACGGACTTTCATCCCCTTGCATTCGGTCGTTCGGGTCGATGAGGTGGAGCGGGAGGGCGTCGGCAAGATCCGTCCGGTGGAAGGCGGCGATAACGTCGCGTTGTTTCCGCAGCCGGCGTTTCCACCCGGCGGAAACCGGGGGAAAGATTGAGCGGTCGGATCGGCCGCGAATCGAGAACGGGAGAGGGTCGGGGTGAGGGTAAAAAACGCCTCTTGGGACCCACCACTTTCCGTCAGTACACCACTTCCGCCGCGGTAATGTCGCCGGCGCGCAGGGACAGCGTCACCGTGCCGCCGGAACGGCGAATCGTGATTCTGACGACGCCTTCCGCGACGGCGTCCAGCCGGCCCAGATACTGCGCGCCGGTCGTGGTTTGTAACCGGGCGTTTCTACCGACGTGGCGGCCCAGTTCGCCGACCGGGGTCGGATGATAGTCTTGCCGGACGATCACCGGTTGCTGGCGGACCGGCGGTGTTTCCACAACGTCCGGTTCCGGCCGCGCTTCGCTGCCCAGAGCCTCGGCCACTTTCGCCGCGTCCCAAGCGATCGATAGATCAGCGACCGCCGTTTCGTTCACCTGGAGCGTCAGGCCCAGCAATTTGACAACGTCTTCGGCGGCGTAGAATTGCAGTTCGGCGGGATCGATGGGGACGGGTGGGTTGGCGACGACCGTGAGATGACCGCCCTCGGTCAGATAGCGCCGATAGGCTTCGAGCAGTCCGGGGCCGAGGGCGATGCCGTTGGCCCGCAGCCGTTCGGCCACCAGCCGCACGTGGTCGGCGATGTAGTCGGGGATGGTCTTGCCGGCCTTGACGGCGCAGTAATTATTTCGAAGCGCGTTGAAGCCGTCGTCGCGCAACACGAAGCGCAAACTGGCCAGTTGGGGCGTGAAACTGGCCAGATCAATCACCGACTGAGGCGAGGTGGCCACGGCCAGGCCGATATCCAGGTTCAACGCCGCCCAGTTGCGGGTATGGCTGTCCACGCGCAGTTCCAGCCTGTTGCGGGCGGCGTCGAGGCGGTAGCCGACTTCCAGGTTGCCGACGAACCGTTCGAAGCCCATCTCCTGCCATTCGGCGCCGCTGAAGCGGGTGACCGGTCCACAGCCCAGCGCATCCAGGTTGTCGAAGGGCGAAACGTGTTGAACTTGACTGGGAGCAGGACCGAGCAGGCCGCCATGCAGCGACAATTCCACATCGTGGAACGACAGCGACAGCGCGGGGGGGGGGTTACCCTGGCTCAGGTGTCGGCGGATGTCGAGCAGGGCCAGGATGTTGGGGGCGTTGAGCTGGATCGTGCCGATGGTGATGATGTCGTTGACGAAATGCGGCATGATCCGGACCTGTTTGACTCCCGTCGATCCGGTCGGCGACAGCACGATGCCGCCGTAACTGATTTCGGCGAAGGGTTGGGCCATCATTACAATTTGGTCGGCCTGTTGCTTGGTGCTATACCACAGATAGCCACCGACGCCGCCCGCGATCAGCAGCGCGGCGACGAGGACGACCAGCAAAATATTCATCAACTTGCGCATGGGCGGTTACCTTGCAAGGTTGCGGAACGGGCGGCGGCGTTAGTTCCTGATGTTCGCATCGGTCATGGTGATTTGCACAAACTGTGCCGCATTTAGATAACAAAAGCAACAAGAACAGGCATTCCAGCATCCTTGCTACCTTACGGCGTTCCCTGACCCAACAGCGGAGATCCAGGGTCGACTGGCGCGGGTTGGAGAGCGGGATGCCCCTTTGCTAAGCTTGCGCCGTTCCCACCATCGCCAATCGGAGAGAAACCGCCCATGAATTTTGCCGGGATTGCTTTACAGGCGCCGTCGCTGCTGCTGCCTCGGGCGGGGGTGGACCTGACGAAATGGGCGGTGGTCGCCTGCGATCAGTACACCTCGCAGCTCGATTACTGGACGCGCGTGGAAGCGTTGGTGGGTGATGCGCCCTCGACGCTGCGGCTGATCCTGCCCGAAGCGTTTCTGGGCGCGGCGGACGAGGCGCGGCGGATTCAGGACATTCAGGAGTCCATGCGCCGCTATTTGGCGGAGGGGGTGCTGGTTCCGCAACCGCCCGGCTTGATGCTGGTGGAGCGGGAAACCGCGCGCGGTCGGTCGCGCAAGGGACTGATCGCGGCGCTGGACCTGGAATGCTACGACTTCACCGTTGGTGCCAAACCGTTGATCCGGCCGACCGAGGGCACCATCCTGGAGCGGTTGCCGCCGCGGGTCCGGGTGCGCGAGGGCGCGCCGCTGGAAACCCCGCACGTCATGGTGTTGATCGACGATCCGGAGCGACTGGTGATCGAGCCGCTGTTCGCCGAGCCGCTGGAGAAGGTGTACGACGTTCCGTTGATGCTGGACAGCGGCCGGGTGCGCGGCTGGCGGGTGAATCATCCGTTGCTCGTGCAGTGGGTGGTGGAACAGTTGGCGCGGCTCGCGGACCCGGCGGCGTTCGCCGCCCGGTATGGCGTGACCGATGAGCCGGTGCTGCTGTACGCCATGGGCGATGGCAACCATTCCTTCGCCACCGCCAAGACGATCTGGGAAGATCTCAAGCGCGCCGCTCCCGACCCGGCGGCGATCGCGGATCATCCGGCCCGCCATGCCCTGGTGGAACTGGTCAACCTGCACGATGAGGGTTTGGAGTTCGAAGCCATTCACCGATTGGCGTTCGGCGTCGATCTGGACCGGGTGTTCGACGCGCTGGTTGCGTTTTTTGTGGCCCAGGGTTCGTCCGTCGGCATCCTGTATTGTCCTTCGTGGCCGGCGGCCCGGCAGGCGTGGCTCGAACAACAACAACCGGGTCGGCACGTCATCGCCTTCGCGAGCGAGCACCGTTGTGGGGTGTTGACCATCGACCGGCCGCGCCTGACCTTGCCGGTCGCCAGCCTGCAAGCGTTTCTGGACCAGTCGCTGCCCGACTGGCCCGGCGCGCGGCTCGACTACATTCACGGCGAGGACGCGCTGCAACGGCTCGGCGCGCGGCCCGGTAATCTCGGTTTTTATCTGCCGGCGCTGGCCAAGGACGACTTCTTCCGCACCCTCATCCGCGACGGCGCCCTGCCCCGGAAGACCTTTTCGATGGGTGAGGCCGACGAGAAGCGGTTCTATCTGGAATGCCGGCGGATCGCGCCCTGATCATTCACCACCGAGAACGCTCATGGCCAAGGCCCCGGATTTGGCGCGCGTGCGCAATATCGGCATCGCCGCCCACGTGGATGCCGGCAAGACCACTCTGACCGAGCGGATGCTGTATTACGCCGGTGCCTCCCACAAGATCGGCGAGGTTCACGAAGGCGCGGCGCACATGGATTACCTGGCCGAGGAGCAGGAGCACGGCATCACCATCACCGCCGCCGTGACCCAGTTGCCCTGGCGCGAGCATCGGATTCAATTAATCGATACGCCCGGTCACGTGGATTTCACCATCGAGGTCGAGCGCTCGATGCGGGTGCTGGACGGGTGCGTGATCGTGTTGGATGGGGTGCGCGGGGTGGAGCCGCAAACCGAGACCGTCTGGCGGCAACGCACCCGGTTTCAATTGCCGGCGCTGTTCTTCATCAACAAGCTGGACCGGCCCGGCGCGGATTTCGGGCGAGCGCTGGCGACGGTGCGCGAGCGGTTGCACGCCGAGCCGGTGGCGGTGACCGTGCCGCTGCCGGACTTCGACGGAACCGTGATCCATCTGATCGACAAAACCCGGTTGCGCTTCACCGGTGAGCGGGGCGAGCAGGTGGCGGTGTCGCCTTGCGATGCGGCGACCTGGGAATGGGCGCGAGCCTATCGGGAAAGTCTGTGGTTGGCGGCGGCGGAACTGGACGAGGCGCTGGCCGAGCAGGTGCTGGCCGAGGAGGAGCCGGAAGCGGAGGCGGTGTGGGCGGCGCTGCGCCAGGCCACGTTGGCCGGGCGGGTGTGTCCGTGTTTCGCGGGTAGCGCCCTGCGCAATCAGGGGGTCCAGCCGTTGCTGGACGGGATCGTGCGGCTGTTGCCGGCGGCGACCGAACGGCCGCCGAGTCTGGCCCGCCGACCCGACGGCGGTGAGGAATGGGTGGCGATGGACGCTGGTGGCCCGCTGGCCGCGCTGGCGTTCAAAGTGCAACTGTGGGAAGGCCGGCGGCACGTTTTCGCCCGGCTGTACCGGGGCACGCTACATCCCGGCGATGCGGTGGCGATCCCCGGATCGGACGGGACCACGCGGATCGAACGGGCGGCGCGACTGTTCGCGGTGGACGCCAATCACAAGACCCGTCAGGACGAAGCGACCGCCGGCCAGATCGTGTTGCTGGCTGGACTGCGCTGGGCGAGCACCGGCGATACGTTGTGCGCGCCCGATCATCCACTGTGGCTGGAGCGGATCGAAGCCCGGCAACCGGTGCTGGGGCTGGCCATCGAGCCGCCCTCCAGCGCCGATGAGGAAAAAATGCTGGAGGCGCTGGATAAACTCCAGCAGGAAGATCCGACCCTGCGGGTCGAGGAGGACCCCGAAACCGGCCAGCGCGTGCTGCGCGGCATGGGGGAATTGCATCTGCAAATCGCCTGCGAGCGCCTGCGGCGGGAGTTCAACGTCAATCTTCGGGTCGGCCGTCCCGACGTGGTCACGCGCGAGACCATCCGCCGACCGGCCGAGGGTGAAAGCCGTTTCCACCGGCTATTCGAGCAGTCGGATGGCAAGACCTTGGAAATGCAAGCCGGGGTGCGGGTGGCGGTGGAGCCGTTGCCGCGCGGCGCGGGCCTGACGGTGGAAGTCGAACCGCGGGTGCGCCCGGAAGGGAGCGAATTGACGGTCGCCCAGCGCGAAGCGCTGGCGGGTGGAGCCGAGGATGTGCTGGCCAGCGGCCCGGCGACCGGTGCGGCTTTGCAGGATCTGGCGTTGCGGGTGCTGGATGTGGAGTTGTTTGGGACGCTGTCCAGCCCGCGGGCCTTGCGGGTGGCGGCGGCGGAAGCCGCGCGCAAGGCGCTGGCCCAGGCCGGCGGTCTGTTGCTGCGGCCGATCATGAATACTGAGGTGGTGGTTCCTGAAGGCGATATCGGCGCGGTGTTGGGCGATTTGCAGTCCCGGCGAGCGGTGATCCGCGAGACGACGGCGCTGGGCGAGATGATGATCGTTCATTGTGATTGTCCGCTGGATCGGCTGTTGGGCTACATCACCGACTTGCGCGGCATGACGCGCGGGCGCGGTCAGTTCACCATGACCTTCGACCGGTTCGACGTCGTCTGATTTTTCGCTGCATCGCACAAAAACCTTGCTTTTGGGGTGTTTTTCCGGCGATTTTCCTTTAGAATGACTGCCGATGGTTCCTGTCTCGATAACGAACCTCGCGAACGTGACGGCAGGATCACAGTGTGGAGGGCCCGGAGTTCAGGATCTGTTTCCGGAGAATTAATGTATTGAATTTGGAGTAGGCTATGATGAACCGAACCCAGCAAGACCTGCTTGATCCTACCGAATTGTTTGGAGACATGATCGACCTGACCAGTCAGGCCCACGCCGCCAGCGTCAACGCCATGATGAATCATTGGGAGGGTGGCCTGGATTTCTTCGCCAACCTGCTCAAACACGCCGAGGAAGTGACAGCGCGCGGCGGTGCCCTGTTTCAAAGCAAGGTCAGTTAACAGGAGCGATGGAGCGTATCGAGCTTAAAACTGGGCGGTGGAAACCCAGCTTGCGATAAAAATCAACGACAAAATACTAAGAAACTTGACTCCCGGCAGGATCGCGATCCCCTTTGGATCCGACTCGCCGGGAGTCTTTTATTGTGGGTCTTCCGCGTTGGCCGGCGAAGGGCGTCATCCCGGCAGAAACAGCCGCGCCGTTGCTTCCGGGTTGCTGGCGAAGTACAGATGCAGATAGGAAGCCGTCAGCCGCCCGACCCGATACACCGCTTCACCCGGCTGGCCGTCACGCTGGCGGCGACCGTGCGCCAGGGGTGACAGCGGCGTGTCCAGTCGGGAATGATGGAAGGTATGGCCGCGCAGTGTGCCCTCGGGCAATTCCACCCCCTGCATCCCCAAGCTCACCAGTTTGGACTGGAGCGCCGCGTGGCCGGGTAACAGTCCCAGCATGGGCGCGCGGTAGCCTTCCTTATCCGCCAGCGATTCCAGCAGATAGAGCAGACCGCCGCATTCGGCGTAGATCGGCTTGCCGGCGGCGTGGTGCTGGCGCAGCGCCGCGTTCAGCGGCGCATTGCCGGCCAAGGCGTTCAGATACAGTTCGGGGTAGCCGCCGGGCAGATAGAGGCTGTCCGCATCCGGCAGGGCGGTATCGGCCAGCGGCGAGAAAAAATGCAATTCCGCGCCCAAGGCCCGCAGCGTGTCCAGGTTGGCCGGGTAGAGAAAGGCGAACGCGGCGTCGCGGGCGATCCCGATGCGGACATCCTGAAGCAACGGCGGCAGCGGTTCCAGGCTGGCGGCGGGGAAGGCCACCGACGGCGGCAGTTCGGCCAGACCGGTGGTGGCGATCAGCGCGGCGGCGGCGTCCAGCCGGGTTTCCAGATCGGCGATTTCCTGCGCCTGCACCAAGCCGAGATGGCGGTCGGGCAGGGCGATCGCGCCGTCCCGCGGCAGCCAGCCGAAGTAGCGCAGGTCCGGCGGCAGGCTTTCGGCCAGCAGCTCGGCGTGGCCTGGTCCCGCGACCCGGTTGGCCAGTACGCCGGCGAAGGGCAAGCCAGGGCGATAGTGGGCCAGGCCATGGGCGACGGCGCCGAAGGTTTGGGCCATGGCGTGGGCGTTGATCAAGGCCAGCACCGGCACTCCGAACAGGCCCGCCAAATCGGCGCTGGAGGGCGTACCGTCGAACAGGCCCATCACCCCTTCGATCAGAATAAGGTCGGCTGTTCGCGCCGCTTGATACAGCAGAGCCTTACAGTCGCGTTCGCCGACCATCCACAGATCGAGCTGATAGACCGGCTGGCCGGAAGCGCGTTCCAGAATCATCGGATCGAGAAAATCCGGGCCGGTCTTGAACGCGCGCACGGTGCGGCCCTGGTTGCGATGGTAACGCGCCAGACCGGCGGTGACGGTGGTTTTACCCTGACCGGAGGCCGGGGCGCTGAGCAGGAGAGCGGGGCAGGTGGCGGACATGGCAAGGGAGGTTTAAAGGGGCAAGGACAGAAGTTAATCGGGCACCGATTCCCCTTGGACCATGAGGGTGGCGCGCCGCGCCGGAGTGGTTCGACTCGGTGATTCCACCGATCGGAGCGGAGCGCGATGGATCAGGCTTGCA
This sequence comes from Candidatus Competibacteraceae bacterium, assembly GCA_007695245.1. Lineage (GTDB taxonomy): Bacteria > Pseudomonadota > Gammaproteobacteria > Competibacterales > Competibacteraceae > REEE01. The sequence goes on from REEE01000154.1 coordinate 18,159, forward strand.
GGTCGCGGATATGGTGGGTCAGCCGACTCTTATGGCGGGCGGCCTTGTTGGCGTGAATCAGGCCCTTGCGCGCCATCCGGTCGATGATCGGCACGGCGGTCTGATACTCGGATTCGGCTTTCGCCCGATCGCCGGTCTGAATGGCTTTAATCACCCGTTTGATGTACGTGCGCAACATGGAACGCATGCTGGCGTTGTGCTGGCGATGTTTTTCCGCCTGACGGGCGCGTTTTTTCGCTTGAGCGGTGTTGGCCAAAATCAAAACTCCTTACCAATCACAATGGATATAGAGATTACCGATATTCGGTATTTATCATAAGAGCGGTAATATTGACGTTTCCCGCCCCGCTGTCAATCCCCGGTTGCGGTCGCCGCCGCTGACCGTCTATCCTGCCCGGCGTTCGTCCGCTCCTTCCCCCTCTCGCGTCGCAGGATCGCCCCCGATGAGCAAGGCCCTTCTCAAGTCCACTGGCATCGTCAGCGGCATGACTTCGCTGTCCCGTGTCACCGGATTCATCCGCGACGTGGTGTACGCGCAGATGTTCGGAGCCGGGGCGGTCACCGATGCGTTCTTCGTGGCGTTCCGGATTCCCAACTTTCTGCGCCGGTTGTTCGCCGAGGGCGCGTTTTCGCTGGCCTTTGTGCCGGTTTTTGCGGAATACCAGACCCAGCACTCCCGGAAGGAGTTGGAGGAACTGGTGGATCAGGTCGCCGGCACGCTGGGGGTGATCCTGCTGTTGATCACCGCCGCAGGCGTCGTGGCCGCGCCGGTGTTGATTCTGCTGTTCGCGCCGGGCTTCACCGCCGACGCCGAGAAGTATGCGCTGACGGTGGAGATGCTGCGGATCACCTTCCCCTATCTGCTGTTCATCTCGCTGACCGCCTTCGCGGGCGGGATCCTGAACAGTTGCGGGCGGTTCGCGATTCCGGCCGTGACCCCGGTGCTGCTGAATCTGACCATGATCGCCGCCGCGTTGTGGCTGGCGCCGCGGATGGAGCAGCCGGTGGTGGGGCTGGCCTGGGGGGTCTTCATCGCCGGCATCCTGCAATTGGGGTTCCAGATTCCCTTCCTGTGGCGGGTGAAGCTGTTGCCTCGACCGCGCTGGGGTTGGGCGGCGCGGGGCGTGCAAAAAATCCTGAAGTTGATGGTGCCGGCCATCTTCGGCTCTTCGGTGATGCAGATCAATTTGCTGATCGACACGGTGGTGGCGTCGTTCCTGATCTCCGGCAGCGTCAGTTGGCTGTACTATTCCGACCGGCTGGTGGAATTCCCACTCGGAATATTCGGCGTGGCGCTGGGGACGGTGATCCTCCCCCGACTCTCCCGCCAGCACGCCAGCGCCGAGGTGGCCGGTTTTTCCCGGACTCTGGATTGGGCGCTGCGCTGGGCGCTGCTGATCGGCGTTCCGGCGAGCGTGGCGCTGATCCTGCTGGCCGGCCCGCTGCTGTCCGCGTTGTTCCAGTACGGTGCGTTCACCGCCCACGATGTGGCCATGGCCAGTCGCAGCCTGATGGCGTTCGCCTTCGGCTTGGTGGCGTTCATGCTGATCAAGGTGCTGGCACCGGGGTTTTACGCCCGCCAGGACACCCGCAGCCCGGTTAAGTACGGCGTGATCGCGATGGTCGCCAATACCGTGCTGGTGCTGATCCTGGTCTGGCCGCTGGCCCATGTCGGGCTGGCGCTGGCGACGTCGCTGGCCGCGTTTCTCAACGCCGGATTACTGTTCGTCAACCTGCGGCGGCGGGAGATTTACCAGCCCGGCGCGGGATGGCCGAAGTTTCTGACGCAACTGTTCGTCGCCACGCTGGCAATGGGGCTGGTGCTCTGGTTCGGCGCGGGCGATCTGGCGCAGTGGGCGAGCGCCAGCGCCCGGGAACGACTGTGGCATCTGACGGGATTGATCGCCGGCGGCGGCGGGACTTATCTGCTGGTGGCGCTGGCGGTGGGAATCCGGCCCCGGCATTTGCAGGTTTAGGCGAACATCGCAAACCGGACGCTTTCACCGCAAGCCGCCGGTGAAAGCGAACGGCAAATCCAGGATGGGAACCGGCTGGCCGCCGCGCTGGAAGCAGGAAATCGCCAGGGTCCGCCAGCCACTCGGCTGTTCCGGCAGCGCGCACGCCTGATCGTCGGTGACGCGCGCGCGCTCCGGGATGGCGGCCAGCAGCAACGCACCGTAATCCGGTTCCGCCTCCGGTCGTGCTTGATAGGCAAATACGCCGACCAGCGTTCGTTCGCGTGGCGCGGGTTGTCCGCGCAGCCAGGCGGCCAAATCCATGGCCGGTAACAGGAGGTTGTTCCAGACCAGGATTTGGCGGCAGTAGTACGGGCTCCAGGGCGCATCCAGCAGGGTCGGGTTCTCAATCAGATGCACCATCTCGCGCTCGCCCACGGCGGCGCGTAATGCAAAATCCAGCGTCAGCACCCAGGCGACGCCTTGCCGGGGGGAAGGCTCAGGCATCGGCGTGCTCCGCGGTGGCGATCAGGCGTGCGAGATGCTCGGTGGTGGTCGCGCAGCCCAGGCCGGCGGCGAGAAGCGCCAGCGCCTCGATGGGCGAGTCTGGCATCCTCATGCAGGCCGGCAAAGGGAACAAGGTGGGCGGTTCCGCCAGCACTTCGACCTGGTCGCAGACCAGACCGAACTGGTCGGCGCCATTGTCCAACAACAGGCAAATCCGGCGGTGGTCCGGCATCCGCGACAAGATCCGCAAATCTCCGGACACGCAGTACACCGGCCACCAGGCGTCCCGATAAGCGATGGCACCGATGCTGTGTGGTACCCGAACCTCCGGGTCGATGTCCGGCAACGGCTCCAGGGATGCGACTTCCACCTGGGGTAGCAACCACGGGCGGCCGTCGAGAACCAGTACCGCCAACTCTGGGGAGGATTGAAGATCCATCATGATCGCCGCAACAGCCGGTGGATCTGCTCCAGCAACTCATCTTCAACGAACGGCTTGGTCAAATAAGCGTCGACGCCCACGCGCTCGGCTTCGCGCCGGTGTTTTTCGGTGGACCGCGAGGTAATCATGATGATGGGCAGGTCGCGGGTCGCCGGGTTGGCGCGCAGGTGAGCGGTCAGATCAAGGCCGTTCATCCGGGGCATCTCCATGTCCGCCAGCACGATATCCGGACGCCGACCCTGAATGATGGCAATGGCTTCCAGACCATCGCGCGCGGTGCGGACCTCGAAGCCGGCATCCTGGACGCACTGCGCCAGCGAGCGGCGGGCGCTCAGCGAATCATCCACCGCTAGGGCGAACGGGCGAGACGCTGCGGCGGCGGTCGGGGCGGTCGGTTTGGCGACCCGCGGCGCTGGAACTGGCGCGGGCGCGCGCAACAGCTCCGGTAGATCCAGCACCGGCGCCACGCTGCCATCGCCGAGGATGGTGGCGCCCACGATGCCGTTGAGTTTGGGCAGGTAAGATCCGAGGTTTTTGACCACCAGGTCGCGGCTGTCCACGATGTCCTGGACCAGCACGGCGCGGCGGTTGCCGGTCTCTTCGCGCACCAGCAGCACGGCGGGTGCGGCGCGGACGCGAGCGCGTTGCTCGGGTGGCAGGTCGAGCAAGGCGTCCAACGCGGTGAGTTCGTGGATATCCTCGCCGATCTGAAAGAGCACGGTCTTGCCCATTTTCTGGATCTTGCCGACGCCGGAGTACACAATCTGCTCGATGCCCCGGTCGGAAATCGCGTACAGCCGATTCCGCATGCGCGCCAGCAAGGCGTGGGTAGCGATCAAGGTCACCGGCAACCGGATCACCATCAGGCAACCCGCGCCGGCCTGGGATTCGATGCGCAACGCGCCTTTCATCTCCAACAGCCGGCTGTAAACCACGTCCATACCGATGCCGCGCCCCGAAGTCTGGGTGGTGGCGTCGCGGGTGGAAAAACCCGGCAGCAGGATCAACCGCTCCAGTTCGGTCGTTTCGGGCAGGGCGTCGGCGGCGAGCAGGCCACGTTCGACCGCCGTGCGGCGTATGGCTTCCCGATCCAGTCCCGCGCCGTCGTCTCGGCAGCGAATGACGATGCTGTTACCCTCGCGCGCGAAGCCGAGTTCGATGCGTCCGGCCCGGGGCTTGCCCGAGCGCTGGCGCTGCTCCGGCGGTTCGATGCCGTGATCCACGGCGTTGCGCAGCAGATGCATCAGCGGATCCACCATATCGTTCAACACATTGCTGTCGATCAAGGTGTCGGCGCCGCGCACGATCAGCTCTGCCTCTTTATCCACCAGCCGGCACGTCTGGCGCACGCTGCGCTGCAAGCGTGGGACCAGAGTCTGGAGCGGTACCATGCGGGTGCGCAGCACCGCCTCCTGACTCTCCCGATGCAGGCGGCCCTGGTCCACCAGGAGGGTATCCAGCGCGGCCAGGTTCTCTTCGATGGTACGGTTTAGTTCGTGGGTGTCGGTGGCGGCCTCCACCAGGCGGTGGGTCAGGGTGTTGAGTTCGTTGTATTGCTCCAGCTCCAGCGGGTCGAAATCGCCGCGCTGGAGCGATTTGGACAGGGGCGACGACACATTGCGAATGTCGATCAGTTGTTCCAGTTCGGCGGTCAATTGCTGGAACAGCCGATTTTGGCCCATGACCGCTCGGGTCTGCGTCATGGTTCGGCGAACGCGCTCCTGGACTTGACCGGTGAGAATGATGCTCTCGCCCACCAATCGGAGCAGGTTGTCCACCAGAGGCGCGGGAACCCGCAAGGTGATCTCGGGAGCAGGCGCCGGGCGGGATGCGGGCGGGGTTTCGGGCGGCGATGCCGGCTCCGGCGCGCGCGGGGCTGGCGCCGCGGACTGGATCTGGGCCGCAGGCTCCGTCCAGGCGGTCACCGGTGGTGGTCGGTCCTCGTCGGTGGGTATTCCGGTTTGGTCGATGCGGTTGGCCCAGTCCAGAACCTCCTGCAACACGGCGCGGGCTTGCGTCGGTGGCGAGCCGATGCCGAGCAATGCTTCGCTCATGGACTCCAGACAATCGGCGGCGTTTTGCAGCATGTCGGCCAACGGTCGATCGGGCAGCGCACCCTGCTTGGCGAGCGCTTGCAGGATATCCTCAATCTGATGGGTCAGCGTGGCAATGCCGCGCACTCCGACCGTGTTGCCGGCACCCTTCAGGGTGTGGGCGATGCGTTGCGCGACCTTCACATCGTCAAGCTGACCTTCACCGGTGGCCAACCGCTGGATGGCGGCCGAGAAATCAGCCGCTTGGCCAGGCAATTCCCTCAAGAGACCGTCCAGCAGTTCCGGATTGACATCTTCTGGCAGTTCCAGCGACACATCCTCGGGCTGCGCCTGCCGAGGCCGCGCTTCCGCGCCTTCTTCCTCGGTGACCAGCTTCGCCGAGACCAGTAATTCGATCAATGGAGCGACTTTCGCGGTCGAGAGCGGTTGCGGCCAACCGGCGTCTTCCAGGCAGCGCGCCAGTGTCGCGCCGGTCGAGCGGTCATCGAGCGCGCGCAGATAAGCGAGCGCCGGAAGCGTCCAACTCGTCAGGAGAGTGTGCTGTTCGGCCGTCAGTGGATCGCTTTGGCCGGCCAAGTGCTTGAGGTTGGTCTGCAAACCAGCGCAGACCTGTCGCAATCCCAGCAAGCCGACTGAAGCAGCGGCGTCTCCCAGACGCTCCAGTTGTTCGGCGTAACCGGATAAAGCTTCGTCGCGGGCTGTGGGCGTGCTATCGGCGGCTGAAGCCAGGGCCAGAACGCCGTCGGCGTCTTCGGCGATCTGCTCGATCTCCGCGCGTAGAATGTCCAGCAATTCCTGCTGGGCGAGGTTCGATCCGATGGTCTGTTCAGCAGGTTCGGGCAATTCCGGTTCCGGCTCGGGTTCCGGCTCGGGTTCCGGTTCCGGCTCGGGTTCCGGTTCCGGCTCGGGTTCCGGTTCCGGCTCGGGTTCCGGTTCCGGCTCGGGTTCCGGTTCTAGCGCTGACGCTGGTTCCGGTTCTGGCATGGGGGGTGTTTCCGGTTCGACCCCCAGCGCCCCATGCGCCAGTACCTCGCGCAGTGCCCCGACCTCCGTCTCCGGCAGGGGCGTACTCCAGACCGGGTTGCACAGATGGTCGAGCAACGGCTCGCTGGCCTCGGGGTCGGTTGGGGAGCCGAGGTAGCCGATCGCCAAAATCGGCCACTCCTCCAACCGCTCCCGCTCGGCATCGCTCGGACGCCGCTGGCAAAATGTTGGGTCCAGCAGGATTTCCTGGAATAACAGGCAGACATCCTGCAATCCGAGGTAACCGGCCTGACCGGCGGCCAGGCCGATGCGCTCTACCTGCGCGGCGTAGCGGTGGATGCCGGCGGTCGTCTCTTCCCGGTCGGATGCCGTATCGCCTTCCGTGGGGAGCGTCTCCAGAATACCGAGCAATTCGGCGACGTCGGCTTCCAGTGCCGCAACGTCGGCTTCGGATACGAGCATGGCTGCTGAACCCCTCTACGGGTGGGTGTTGCCGTGGTGGGTGCGATTCCAGTTATGCGGGCAGCCGGAACACGCGCACGGAACTCAGCAAGCCTTTGGCATATTCCACCAGATTATCGGTCTGGACGGTCTGTTCCAGCAATTGCTGGCTGGTCTGGCGCGTGCTTTCCTGCATCTGCTGCGTGCGATCGAGCAAATCGCCGCTGATCCGCGCCTGCTCCTGGGATCGGGAGGCGATCTGTTGCACGGCCGCCACCAATTCGGCGGTGGTTTCCTGGGTTCGCGTCATCTGTTCGCCGGCCTGCTCCGCCAGTCGGCTACCCTCCACGACCTGACTGATCGCCGTATTCATGGCGTTCACCGTATCCGCAGTCTCAATTTGAATGTTGTTAACCAGGGTGGCGATTTGCGAAGTGGCCTCGCGGGCGTTCTCCGCCAGTCGTTGCACCTCGTCGGCGACCACCGCGAAGCCGCGGCCCGCCTCGCCGGCCGACGCCGCGTGCATGCTGGCGTTCAGCGCCAGAATGTGCGTGCGCTCGGCGATGGTGTTAATCAAGTTCACCACGCCGCTGATTTCCTGAGAACGCTCGCCCAGGCGCTTGATGCGTTTTTCCGTTTCGCGGATCGTGTCGCGGGTGCTGTTGATGCCGCTGACGGTGCTGGTCACGGTTTGTAGCGCCGCTTGAGTGGTCTTGATCGCGGCTTCGGCGGTCGTGTTGCAATTCTGAGCCAGTTCGGCGATCTGCCGCATGGCGTTCGCCGCGGACGCCAGATCGACAGCGGTCTGCTCCACGGCCTGGCGTTCGGTTTCGGCCACCGCGATGACCGCATCGGACTGCGTTTTGACCTTGTCGGAGGCGACCGCCACTTCTTCCGAAATGCGATTCACGCCCCGCAGCACCTTGGCGGTCTCATCGGTCAGCAGGTTCAACGCATCGGCCACCGGGCCGGTCATGTCCTCGGTCACCGGCACCCTGACGGTCAGATCCCTCTGACTCAGCTGCGACACTGCTTGCAGGAGGTGAATGATGGAATCGTTCAGTTGCTCGTTTTCCTGTTCCGCTTGCACCAGGCCCGCCAGGCGCGCGTCCAGCATTTGGTCGAACGCTCGACCCAGCTCCGATAGCTCGTCGGCGCCCGTCAGCCCGGTCCGGGCGGCGTAATTCCCTTCACCGACTTGCCGCACAGTGGTGGTTAACTGCTCGAGGGGGTCGGTGATGGCGCGATAAGTGGCGACGCCCAGCCCGAAGGATGCCGCGTAACCGATCAGGCCGATCACCAGAATCAGGATCAGGAAGGTATTGATGTTTTCCTGCGCCGCGTCCAGTTCGGCGGTCGAACGTTCCTGGGTTTGGCCCAAGCCCGTCAGGAGATTTTCGAAGAACGGATTGACTAGGGCATCGAGATCGTTACCCACAAACAAATCCAGACGAGCGCGGTCGCGGCCGGCGAACAATTGCTCCAGTTCGACGAAGACCGTATTGAGATCCGCCAAGCTATTTTGGTATTCGTTTTGCTCGCTGGCTCTTCGGCTTGGGCTCAAGGTGTTGAGATAGGCCTGCCAGCCCTCCTGGAAGCGGATTTGGGCTTCTTGTAACGTGTTCTCGCCATCTTCCCAAGTGCGGGTGCCGCGAGCCACGCTGTTCGCGGTGACCAGCAAATCGGCGCGCAAGGTTTCACCCAGCCGTCCCAGGCTGACCTGTTCGCTGACGGATTGGTTGACCTGGTTGATGGCGGTGCCGGCGCCGCTCATGCCCAGATAAGCGAGCAGTCCAATGATCGCCAGAACCGCGAGTTGCACGACGATCGTCACGGTCAAACGCGCGTTAATTTTCCCACCCATGACAGTTCCACCTCGAATTGTTATTGAATTTCAAACAGCCGCGAATCCGGTTGAAGAATGACGGTTTTCCGCCAGTAAATCCTCGCAGCCGCGATTAGTTAAGATCTTGTTGTGGTTGGATCGTTAAAACAGTGGCAAATGGGTGAGCAGTACAAAATTGGAACCTTGCTGACCGGAAGTATAGTCAACCTCGATCCCCCCCAAGTTGTAAGGCTGGCGTCGGGCGGCTCGCAGAAAACTCTCGCGAGTCAGCGGACCGTCCACCGCTCGCGCAATCGCCAGGAACAACCGGCCAACCAGATAACCCTCCAAGGCGTATTCGTCCATTTCCGGGCCCAGAGCGGCGCGGGCTTCGGCCACGACAGGCAACTCTGAGTCCAGCGCTGGCACGATTTGCGTGACGATGACTCGGCCGGTGATGCCATGAGCCTCGAGCAGTTCCGTTAATCTGTCGCCTCCCGCGGGGGAGGGTGAGCTGAACATCCACGTTTCATTCTTGTACCGGGCGTAGGCCATGAACGTCGCCGCCGAATCATAAACCGCCGTGGTCGCCACAAACTGGCAACGGTAGCCGCTGGTTTCTTCCCATTTTTTCAGAGATAAATAGCCGTCGCGCGCGCTCACGGTATCGCGCTGATAGACGCCGACCGGTCCAATATGGTTACGGTTTGGGTTATCCCCGGTCAGGCTTAGAATTTGCTCGAGCCTGGCGACAATTTCTTCGGTTCCCGGATGTTTGACCAAGACGGATTTCAACCCCAGAACGCCGCTCATTCCGTAAGCATCGTTTTGCACGTAGACGCAAACGTCCGTCGGCTTGATCCCGAGTTCCAGTCCCAGTTCGATAGCCGTCGCGACCTCCTGTGCGTAACTGGCGCGAAAATTCAAAATATCTCCGGGCTCCGTGAAACCGGCACCGGTCGTAAACCCCAGAGCTGGAATCTGATGTTCCGCCAACAGGGGCAATACGGCGTGGGTGGTCGGCGAGCCGAAGCTTCCCAACATCAGAAAAATTCCTCGATCGATTAGCTGTTGAGCGGCTTCGACGGTTCTCGGGGGATTGTAGAAGTCGTTGAGCACCGATAACTCGATGTGTCGTCCCCCCTGCACGGACTGATTCGCCAGGGCGGCTGCCATGCCTTTGTGGATCGCCTCACCATAGATCCTGAAGTCCCCTTCCAATGGCAGGGTGGAGCCGATATGAATCGACGCATCGGTGATGCCTGCTTCCTGTGCCCAACTCCAGGGCACAAGAAAAAACAGTCCCAAGAGTAGTCCTAAGGTCGCGCTGGCGGTTTTTACAACTCTGGGATTATCATCGAACGAGTAGCAAGGTATGCACATGAGCAACGATTCCTTGAGTGATCTGACGGCTTTCATGGTTGAGTCATCCCGACGGATCTTTAAACTTGCGAACGGCGCTAATCAATGAAACGAATTCGTTTAAGCTGTTGGATGTTTTACCATCAGTCAAGTCGTTTCGAACGAGCGATCGCCCAGCGCTTGAAAGAAACCTTGATGGTCGAATTCCAGCCAGACAAGATCATCGCGCATATAGGCTTTGGGTATGTGAGGCCGCAACGCTTCCGGCAATGGGGGTAACCGGGAAAGCGGTTGCCCGACTGCCGTGGCTTGGGGCAGACCATCGATGAACAGGCCCGCCGCTTTATCACCCTGGTCCAGGATCAGCAACGTGCGTTTCTGTGGAGCGGCGTTCTCCGTCGCCTCCAGAACCGGGCGCGCATCGAACGCAGGCACCAGATTACCGCGCAGATTGATGAGTCCCATTAACCAGGATGCGGTATTGGGCAGCGGATAGACCGTCACCTGATCCAATACCTCGCTGGCAGTGCCTTGGCCGACGAGAAAGCACAGGTCTCCGATGCGAAAACCATAGCGTTCCCGGCGATGTTCGGCTGGAGCGGCCCCAGCCAACAGACCGCGCGGCGATTTGAAACGGTCGAGCGCGGCGCTGGGATTGAGCCAGCGTTGGGGGTTGGTCGTGGTTTGATCTTTCATGCGCGTGCGGATGATCTGATATCTTTATAAAATTGCTTTTAATTGATCGATGATGGCGTCCGCTGTATAAGGTTTGGTGACGAACGCTTTGCCCCCCTGCATCTGGGCCCAGAGACGGTCCGCTTTCTGATTCTTGCTGGTGACAAAAACGACGGGGATATCCTTGGTTTCTTTTTCGTTGCTCAATAATCGACAAGCGGCGTACCCATCCATGTCCGGCATGATAATGTCCATAAAAATCAGGTCGGGTTTTTCTATCTTGGCTTTTTCCACAGCTTCCCTGCCGTTGGTTGCGGAGACCACGACGCAGCCTGCTTCATTAACAATGTTCTCGATATTAGCCAGATCGGTCGGCGAATCATCAACCACCAGTACCTTGCGGATAGCCATCAGCTTTTTCTCCTCAATCAGTGAACTTCAATCGGTCGCATTCAATCGGATTACGTGACGCATCGAACGACGCCATGCGTTGGATGGTCCTGCCTGTTGGGATTATGGGGATTTTAAATATTTCTTAACGGTTTTTTGAAAAGAAGACTGTTTGACCGGTTTGGTCAAATAGGTATTGCATCCTGCCAAGGCCCCCTTAATTCGGTCGAACGGTGAGGATTTGCTCGTCAACATGATCACGGGCGTTTGTTTGGTGATCTTGTTTTTTTTAATAGTCTTGCAAATCTGATAACCGTCGACGCCAGGTAACACGACGTCCAGGAAAACCATGTCGTAGCTGTTGTGCGCGAGCAGCTCGAACGCCTGTTCGCCGGACTCAACGGCTTCAACCTGTACGCCCAACAGTTTCAGTTCCATGGCGATTTGTGTTCTGACCGTGCTGCTGTCGTCCACCACCAACGCGGAAGGTGGTGGTTGTTCGGGGGGGGGCTCCGGTGACTCTCCACCGATAATTCGCTCTTGAACGGTGCTGTTGGGGGTTTGGGCCGCGACCTGATCCAGGATGCCGAGTACGCGAGTGGCGACAAATGGCCGATGGATGTAGTGCGGGAAATCAGTAGTCAGTTTCTCCCTGGTCACCATAACCACTGAAATCGGTGGAGGCGTGGTGGCGCCCGGGTTCGTTGAAGAGGACGGCTTGGCATCGCCGTGCAGGGCGCGCCATTGCGCCATGGCCGCGGCATCGTCCGCGTCCACGATCAGAATATGACCCTGCTCGTCGATTGATGCCAATGTATAGGTGTTGGCGCGATAGAGTGAAAGCTTGAAGATGTTCTTCAAAACATTACGTTCATGATCGGGGACCCCGATCATGGCGACCATAAAGGTTTTCTTATCGCTCATGGAGTACCTCAGTCGTTTCGAGGCGGACCCGGTCGATCCATGAGCGGACCAACCTGAGCCTTTAAATTGTTACTTAAGTAAATATAAATTTAATATATTATTTTTCAATAAGTTAAAAAAGTTGATGGTTTTTTAAGGTTATGAAATTGTGACAATGCAACTTGATTATAGGTGATGAAAGCCATAATGCAAGATGGCGGGCGGATTTTAAGCGCGATCGCTCGGCGATGGTTGCCTTGGAAGGAAAAGCCCGGCGCATGATCGGCGGCGGTGCTCCCTACGCCATGACTGGGAAGAGGATCAGCCGTCAGGCTGTCGGTGCGGAAGTCATTCGGGCACAGTCGGCCGACGACCAGTTGCGGCTGTGCCCATCCGTCGGGAGAGTTGGGTTGAGGGGTTAAGCGCCGATTTGACCCGAGCCGCACAATGCGATGGACTCGCTCGCCGCGATTGCGGCGAGTATTTTTACCGCGCGGTCAATCAAGTAGCCGGGGGGGCGGGGGCTGTGGGTTGGGTCGGAGCCGGGGGAGCGGCGGGTTTGGTCGGGGCGGGGGTGGTGGCCGCTGGCGTTGCATCGGCACCTTTGGATGGGTCGCTGGCGGCGGTGGGAGGGCCATCGTCCTTGGCGAGGTTTTTCTTTTGGTCGCCGCGCTTGAAATCGGTTTCGTACCAGCCGCTGCCCTTGAGCCGGAAACCGACCACCGAGATCAGCTTGCGCAAATCCGGCTGTTCGCAGGAAGGACAGTCGCTCAGTTCCGGTTCACTGAGTTTCTGCATGACTTCCATCTGATGGCCGCAAGCGTTGCAGCGATATTCATAAATGGGCATGACACATACCTCGTGGCTGAAAAACAGGGCAGGGAGGTCCTTTATGCGGACAACGCCCCTCTTTTTCAATGGTGGCTTTCAATGACCGCGGCGATCTCAGCGGTTTCCCTGCAGGGTGCGGGGATCGGGTTCGGGCAGGGGAGGGATACTAAAAGTATGGGTGGCCAGCCATTCCTGGACTTGCCGTTCCGCGTCCTCGACCTGGGGCGGAGTCATCTGTCGGGCCAGGGCGGTTTTGGCGCGCGGCGCCTGCCAGTCGCCCTGCGATTCCGCCAATGCAAACCAGAAATAGGCCCGCACGGGGTCCGGCGGCAGGCCCTGACCCTCCCGGTACATGATGGCCAGATTGACCTGCGCTTGCGACAAACCCTGTTCCGCGGCTTTCTGGTACCACTGCATCGCCAGTGCGTCGTTTTGCGGGACCCCTTGGCCGTTGTCGTAGAGAACGCCCAGATTGAACTGCGCGTAGGCGGACCCCTGTTCCGCCAATGGCCGGACAATCGCGACTTCGGCGGCGTAATCGCCGCTCTCGTGCGCGGAGCGGGCCCGGTCCCAATCGCTATCGGCTCCGGCCACGCTGGTCCACAGCAGGCTCCCCGCCCACAATAGTAAAAGTATTCTCATCATGTGCATTACCTGGTTCTGGTGATCGTTCGATGACGCGATGGCGCGAATTGGGGTCTTCGTTCCGCGGCTTTTCCCGGTTTTTCCGCAAATGCACCACTTGCTGCGGGAAGGGTATCACGATCCCTTCCTCCTGGAATTGTCGCTCGATGGCATGGCGCAAATCGCTGGCGATGACCAGCCGCTCCATCACGTCACCGGTAAAACAGCGCAACTCGAATTCCAGCCGACTCGGGCCGAATTGTTGGAACAGCACGAACGGCTCTGGCTCGTGCAGCACCTTGAGATGCAGGCGCGCGCATTTCAGCAACAATTCCCGGACCTTGGCGGTATCGGAGCCGTAGGCGACGCCCACCGCGATTTCAATCCGTCCCACCGTATTGCGATGCGTCATGTTGATGATCGGGTAGGCGATCATGTCGGCGTTGGGCACGATGACCGCCGCGCGCTGGAAGGTCTCCAGTTCGATGGAACGCATGTTGATATGGCGCACGATCCCTTCCTTGTCGCCGATGATCACCCAGTCACCGACCTTCACCGGGCGCTCGGCCAGGAGGATCATCCCCGAGAGCAGACTGTTGACGATATTGCGCAGCCCGAAACCGATGCCGACCGACAGGGCGCCGGCCACGAGCGCGACATTCTCCAGGTTGATGCCCAGCGCGGCGATCCCCAGCAAAACGGCGACGAAGGCTCCGAGGTAGCTGACCCCCGCGGCGATGGAATACTGGGCGCCGGAACTCAGCCGGGTTTGCGGCAGGATGCTCTCCCGCAACAGTCGTCGCACGAGGCGATTGACGATAATCGCCGCCGCGAACACCAGAATCGCCGCGCCGATCTCGGGCGGCGACAGGGTGAAGTTCCCGATGGTGATCCCGTCGAGCACCCAGCGGTTCCAGGCCCACAGGTCGGCCAACGGGATCCCCCACTCGGGGGCGACCAGAATGATCCCGATCACCCACAGCGTGCCGGTCAAGAGAAAATTAACCCAGAACCGCAGGATACGACGCCCTGGGTGCGGGTCGGCGGCGGTTTCCGGAGCGTAGAACACATCCAGCAATTCGAGCAATAGCCCGTGCAACAGAAACAGCATGCCGGTCACCAGACTGGTGACCAGTAAGGCGTGAATCAGATAACCGCCGAAGTTGCCATAACCCCACAGCAGGGCGGCGACGACCAGCAACGTCAAGACGGCGGTCAGCCAGCGGGCGACCGCGAACACCCGATACGCCGCGGACGGGGGAAGATCGACGGCACCTGCCGCATCCTCCCGCCGCCACAGCCAGCCCCGGGTCAGAGCGAACAACAGTAGCGCCTCACCGGAATGGAGCAGCAGGCCGTAGACGGCCAGCAGCGCCGGTGAGGGTTGCACGTCGGTCGCCGCGCTTTGCAAAAACCAGTCCAGGGATAACAGCCCCGCCAAGAGCACGATGCGCCGACTGATCGCCCTGGCGGCGCGGGAGGGCAACGGAAACAGTCGCCAAGCCGCCAGCCCAGGGTTCAGCACCGCATAGGTCAGCGCGACACAGAGCACGAAGAAGATCAGCACGGCGCCCAGCGCGACGTACGCGCGCGTCACCGGCTCGGTCAACAGATTGGCCGGCAGGCCGACCCAGGACAGCAGCGCGCCGAGAATGAAGGCGGGGATCACGCCGTTGGCGATGCCTTCGGCGATCGCCGCGCCCAGCCGGCGGCGAAAGCTGGGATCGGCTTGTGCGGGGTTACAACCGAAGCGTCGCAGCAGAAAGCGGCGCAGCGCCCAGCCCACCAAAACCCCGAAGGTCACGGTGATCCCGCTATACCACAGCACGAAGATTCGGTCGGTCGGCGGCAATTCCCAAAACCAGTCCACCGGAATCCGCGCGACGGCCAGCAGATAGGGCGGTAATTCTTCCAAACCCGCTTTCAGCGTCGCCGGTTCCAGCGGCGCGGGGCCGCGTTCTTGCAGGAACTCCAATAATTGATGGCGACCGAGCGCCTGTAAGGTCCGTTCCATGGCGGTGGCGCGGGCGACGATCAACTCGGCCATCGCCATCCGCGCTCGATAATCACTGAGGTCGTTAGCGTATTGTCGCCGTTGGGCGGCCACATCCTCGGGTTCCGGAGGTTGCTCTTCATCGGGGGGGGAGCCGAGGGCTTGTAACAGAGGCTCGATCGCCTTGATGCGGGTTTCAGCCGCCTGACGGGCGTTTTGCGCCTCGGCGCGAACCTCGCCCAGCAAGCGGCGTTGTTCCTCGATTTGGTTGGTGCTGACGCCGGGGGTCTGCGCGATTCGGTCCGCTTCGTCCAGGACGCGGGTCCACTGGGCGACCAGGACGCTGAAGGGGGGGGTAGGTTTGAGGGTCTGGGCCGCGCCGGATATCCAAAGCAAACTCAGCATCAGGACCCACGGCAGGCGGCGATAACCAACCATGCGGGGTTACCGGCCCACCGGGCGGACGATCAGGGCCGGCGCAAGTCGTCGGCGTTGTCCCACCCGCGGGCGAGCGTCGCCCACCCTGCAACCCAGGCGTGGTGAAGATGGCTGTTCGGGACGTAGGGATTGCGATCCTCGCCTCGACTGGCCGCATCCACCCCTTGCCGGAAGGCTTGGCGCAGGAGTGGACCCAGCTTTCTGGATGCATCGGTCTTGCCGCGCGGGAGCGGCGCTGTGCGAGTCATGATAGCCAATAATGAAACCACTGAAAGTAGAAATGTTGTTCATTTGACAATAGTTTTATTTGAAATGCAACTTTGTTGTTGACTCGTCAGCGCTTTGTAGTCGATACAGACTGGCGTACAACCCCCCTTGCGCCAACAATTCGGCGTGCGCGCCGATTTCGACGATGCGCCCCTGATCCAGCACCACGATGCGGTCGGCGTTCTCGATGGTGGACAGCCGATGGGCGACGATAAACGCCGTACGCCCTTGGCGCAGGGTTTCCAATGCCTCTTGGACCTTGCGTTCGGACTGAGTATCCAGCGCCGAGGTCGCTTCATCCAGAATCAGGATCGGCGCGTTCTTGAGCAGGGCGCGAGCGATGGCCAACCGCTGGCGCTGCCCGCCCGACAGCCGGGCGCCGTTTTCGCCGATCAAGGTGTGCAGTCCCTGGGGGAGTTCGCGAATGAATTCCAGCGCGTGGGCGCGGTCGGCGGCTTGCAGCAGTTCGGCCTCGCTGGCTTGGAAGCCCGCGCCGTAAGCGATGTTGGCGGCGATGGTATCGTTGAACAACACGACATCCTGGCTGACGTAGGCGAGATTGGCGCGCAGCTCGGCCAGCCGCAGTTCGTGGATCGGTACGCCGTCCAAGAGAATGACGCCGGCGTCCGGATCGTAAAACCGCGGCAGCAGATTCATTAAGGTCGTCTTGCCGCTGCCCGAGGGACCGACCAGGGCGATGGTCTCACCCGGTCGCACGTCCAGGCTGACTCCAGCGAGCACCTCGGCACCGCCGGGTCGATAGCGATGCCCGACGTTCTGGAAGCTGATCTGACCTCGGGCGCGGCCGATGGGGCGAGTACCCCGATCCGGTTCCGGCGGTTCGTCCAGCAGCGCGAAGATGGTCTCCGCCGCCGCCAGCCCACGCTGCAACTGCTCGTTGACCTTGGTCAGCCGCTTGATGGGTGACAGCAGCATCGCCATCGCCCCAAACAGCGATACGAACCCGCCGACGGTGATCTGGTCGGCGGCCGCTTGCAGGGAGGCCAGATAAATCATCGCGCCCAGGGCGACGATGGCCAACAACTGGACCAGCGGCCCGCTGCCCTCGGCGACGGCGGCCAGTTTCATGTTGAACTGGCGGACCCGATTGTTGACCCGATGAAAGCGCTCCCGCTCGTAGTCTTGCCCGCCGAAGATTTTGATGACCTTGTGGCCTTGCAGGATCTCGCCGATCACGTGGGTCAGATCGCCCATCAGTTCCTGCAACGCCCGGCTCAACCGGCGCAGCCGCCGGCTGACCCAGTACATGATCGCGGCGATGCCGGGCGCGATCAGGAAAGCCAGCAACGACAGTTGCCAGTTGAGGTAGAACATCCAGGCCAACAAGCCGATCACCGCCAGACCGTCTCGGACCAGAGTCACCAGAGCCTGGGTGGTCGCGGCCATCACCTGGCTGACATCGTAGGTGAGCCGGGACAGCAGGCTGCCCGCCGAGCGATCGTCGAAATAGCGGGTCGGCAGGACGAGCAGGCGCGCGAACAGCGCGTTGCGCAGGTCCATCACCACCCGGTGGGCGATCCAGTTCATCGCCAGCGTGCCGATGAAACCGGCCACGCCGCGCACGATGAACACCGCCACCAGCAGCAGCGGCATGATCCGGATGGAGTGGGGATCCTTCTCGACGAAGCTGCCGTCCAACAGCGGTTGGATCAGCGCCGGAATCAGCGGTTCGGTGGCGGCGGCGATGATGGTGGCGACGATCGACAGCGCGAAGATCCCGCGGTAGGGTCGGACGTAGCGCAGCAGCCGAAAGTAAAGGTCCTTGCTGTTCATGCGGGAGTTGGGTGGATGCCGAAATGTAGGAGTTTTAAGTTTTAAGTTTTAAGATGAAAATCATAATCTTGTTGTTGAATATTGTCCGGTTCTTCATTGGGAAGACCATAGGTGGTGTCAGTCGATATCGTCAAAGGAATTACGGAGCTTACAAAGACCGGAGTACGGGCCGCATCGAACGGGATCAGTGTTGAGTGGTTGATCTGGAGCTTGAAATCCGGGGCCTGATGCTATCATGTCGCCCTCACAAAATTTGCCAAAATCCATTCATGAAATCACGGATTCCCCGTTTCGAATCGGCTCGAGTGCTAATCGTCGGCGATGTGATGCTGGACCGCTACTGGTACGGCCCCTGCGCGCGCATCTCACCGGAAGCGCCGGTGCCGGTGGTCAAGATCGAGGACGTCGAGGAGCGTCCCGGCGGCGCGGCCAACGTAGCGGTCAACATCGCCACGCTGGGCGGCCAGGTTCGGGTGCTGGGTGTGACCGGTGCCGACGAGGCCGCCGCGCTGCTCGAAGCCAAGCTGCACCGACTGGGGATAACCAGCGATCTGGTGCGGTTGCCCGGACAGGCGACCATCGTCAAACTGCGGGTGCTGAGCCGCAACCAGCAGTTGCTGCGGCTGGATTTCGAGGACGGCTTTCCCGCTTTCGAGCCGGCCGTCCTGCGCGAGCGCTTCGCCGCCCATCTGGCCGAAACCGGCGTGGTCGTGCTGTCCGACTATCAAAAGGGCGCGTTGCGCGACATCGAACGGTATATAGAAACCGCCCGCGCCGCCGGTCGGCCGGTGCTGGTCGATCCCAAGGGTCATGATTTCCAACGCTATCGGGGCGCGACCGTGCTGACGCCGAATCTGACCGAGTTTGAGGCGGTCGTCGGGTCCTGCCGCGACGAGGGGGAACTGGTCGAGCGCGGTCAGGCGCTGCGCCGGACCCTGGAACTGGCGGCGTTGCTGATCACCCGCGGCGAGCATGGCATGACCCTGCTGCAAGACGCCGCCGAACCGCTGCATCTGGCGGCCCGCGCCCGTGAGGTCTACGACGTGACCGGCGCCGGCGATACCGTCATCGCCACGCTCGCCGCCGGCCTGGCCGCCGGGCTGGATCTGCCGGCGGCGACGCACCTGGCCAATCTGGCGGCCGGCCTCGTGGTCGGCAAACTGGGTGCCGCCAGCGTCACCGGGTCCGAATTGCAGCGGGCGCTCTACGCCCACGACGAACCGCCGCGCGGGGTGCTGGACGAGGCGCAGCTCCTGCAAGCGGTGGCCGACGCCAAGGCCCACGGCGAGACCATCGTCATGACCAACGGCTGCTTCGACATCCTGCACGCCGGCCATGTGACCTATCTGGAGCAGGCCAAACGCCTCGGCAACCGGCTGATCGTGGCGGTCAACGCCGACGACTCCGTGCGGCGGCTCAAAGGTCCCGACCGGCCGGTCCACGCGCTGGCGCAGCGGATGCAAGTGTTGGCTGGACTGGCGGCGGTGGACTGGGTCACGCCGTTCCATGAAGACACCCCGGAGCGGTTGATCGGCGCGGTTCTGCCGGATTATCTGGTCAAGGGCGGCGATAACGATCCGGCCCACATTCCCGGCAATCGCCGCGTCTGGGACGCCGGCGGCCAGGTCGTGGTCATGGACTACATCGACGGCTGCTCGACCACCCGCACCATCACCCGCATCCTCAACCGACCTGGAGCCCTATGAATCCCCTATTCAATATCGACGTCGCCATCGTCGGCGGCGGCATCGCTGGCTTGTGGCTGCTGGCCCGCTTGCGCGAGCGCGGCTACGGCGCGCTGCTGATCGAAAGCGACCGCCTCGGGACCGGTCAGACCCTCTGCGCCCAGGGCATCATTCACGGCGGGGCCAAATACGGCCTGCGCGGCTACGCCGGCCCGACCGCCGAAGCGGTCGCCGGGATGCCCGATTTATGGCGGCGCTGTCTGAACGGTGAGGGCGATATCGACCTGCGCGGGGCGGCGCTGCTGGCCGAACAGCAATATCTCTGGGCGACCCGCGCCCCCACTTCGCGGCTGGTCGCCTTCTTCGCCAGCAAGCTGATGCGCGGCCATGTCGAGAAGGTGGCGGATGAGGGCATGGCCGTCAGCGATTATCCGCCGGTCCTGCGGCATCCTGATTTTCACGGGACGGTGTACCGGCTGGACGAGCCGATCGTCGACGTGGCCTCGGTGCTCAATATACTAGCCGAACGTTATCGGGACGCCATCGTCCGCAATCGCGGGCCGGTCGTGCTGAAAGCGGATGGCAACTTGACCCTGCATCACCCCGAACGCGCGCAATGGGTGGTCCGGCCCGCCGTGACCGTCTTCGCCGCCGGGGCCGGCAACGCCGGACTGCCGTGGGCGACTTTGCAGTTGCGCCCGCTGCACATGGTGATGGCGCGCGGCATCAATCTGCCCGGACCGCTGTACGCGCACTGCGTGGGTGCCAGCGAGGTGCCCCGCCTGACCGTGACCAGCCATTACGACGCCAGCGGTCGGTTGATCTGGTATCTCGGCGGCGGGTTGGCGGAAGAGGGCGTCAGACGCGACCGGCGCGAGCAAATTCGCGCCGCGCGCCGGGAATTGCAGGCGCTGTTGCCGTGGGTGGACTGGAACCCGGTGGAGTTCGCGACCTTCACCGTCCAGCGGGCCGAGGCGCAACAGCGCAGCCGCGGCCGACCGGCCACCACGGGGGTGTTTCGCGATGGGCGGGTCATCGCCGCCTGGCCGACCAAGCTGGCGCTGGCCCCGTTGCTGGCGGAACAGATCGAAGAGGTGTTGCGGACGTTGGACGTGCGGCCCCGGCCGCTGGATTTGCGACCGCTGGCGGACTGGCCGCGCCCGGAAATCGGCGTCTATCCCTGGGACTGGGAGGATTTGGCGTGGAGTTGAGACCGCTTGGCGCGACGGGTTTACAGGTCAGTCCGCTGGGGTTGGGGACGGTCAAATTCGGCCGCAACCAGGGGGTCAAGTATCCGCGACCGTTCGAGTTACCTTCGGATCGGGAAGCGCTTGACTTGCTGGAACTGGCCTGGGACCTGGGCATCAACCTGCTGGACACCGCGCCGGCCTACGGCGTCAGCGAGGAGCGGTTGGGTCGGCTGTTGCGGCGGTGCCGGCGGGACTGGGTGATCGTGACCAAGGTCGGCGAGGAATTTATTGATCAAGAAGGGCACGACGGCGTCTCGCGGTTCGATTTCTCCGCCGCCGCCACCCGCGCCAGCGTCGAGCGCAGCCTGCGGCGGTTGGGGGTGGAGACGCTGGATGCGGTGTTGATTCATTCCAGCGGCGACGATCTGGCGATTCTGGAGCGCGAGGACGTGCTGCCGACGCTGCTGGAACTGCAACAGGCCGGGTGGGTGCGAGCGGTGGGCCTGTCCGGCAAGACAGTCGCCGGCGGTCTGCGCGCGGTCGAGTGCTGCGATCTGGCGATGGTGACCTACAACCCGCGCCAGCGCGAGGAGTTGCCGGTCATCCGCGCCGCCCGGGCAGCGGGCAAGGGAGTGCTGATCAAAAAAGGTCTGCTCGGCGGTCATCTGGACCGGGTGACCGCCGCCGATGACGCCGATCCGGTGCTGGCGGCCCTGCGGCTGATCTACGCCGAACCCGGCGCGAGCAGCGTCTTGGTCGGCACGTTGAACCCGGCGCATCTGCGGGCCAACGCGGCGGCGGTGGAGCAGGTGTGTGATGAACATCGCCTTGCAACAGCCGAAGCGCCTCGGCAATGGCTCTAACGCTGGAAACGAAACAGCGGCTTATCGCCGCTGTTTGAATTTGGTGGAGCGGAAGGGGATCGAACCCTCGACCTTCGCATTGCGAACGCGACGCTCTCCCAACTGAGCTACCGCCCCATGCATAATTTAGGAGAGTCATCATACAATTCCCGATCTTAATTGGCTAGACCCGCGCCCGCAAATCATGTCCTGCATCAGCATCATTTTGCCCGTTCTCAACGAGGAAACCCAGATCGTCCGCTGCCTGCGCCTGTTGCAGCCCTGGCGCGGGCTGGAGGGCGAGCTGATCGTCGTGGACGGCGGCAGCAGCGACCGGACCGTGGCGCTGGCCGAACCGCTGGCGGACCGCATCCTCGTCAGCCCCAAGGGTCGGGCGCTGCAAATGAACGCCGGGGCTCGGGAAGCGAGCGGCGACATCCTCTGGTTTCTACACGCCGACAGCGTGCCGCCCGCCGACGCCATCCAACAGATTCGCGCCGCGCTGGCGAACCCGAACCGCCACTGGGGCCGCTTCGATGTCCGCCTGTCCGGCCGCCAGCCGCTGCTGCGGGTGGTGGAGACCCTCATGAACCTCCGCGCCCGTTGGACCGGCATCGCCACCGGCGATCAAGGCGTCTTCGTGCGCCGCGCCGCGTTCGAGCAGGTGGGCGGCTTTCCCGCCATCCCCTTAATGGAAGATATCGCCCTCAGCCGACGGTTGCGGCGGCGCGGCTGGCCCGTCCGCCTGCGCCCGCGGCTGCACACATCCAGCCGCCGCTGGGAGCGGGATGGCATTCTCCGCACGATTCTGTTGATGTGGCGGCTGCGTCTGGCCTACTTCCTCGGTGCCGATCCCGCCCGGCTGGCCCGGAGTTACTACCGCTCGTGAACGTGACCTATGCTTTTCCCACCGCCCGCCTGCTGGTCTTTGCCAAGGCGCCGATTCCCGGTCAGGTCAAAACCCGGCTGGCCGGACGGCTCGGGGCGCGCGGCGCGGCGCGGCTGTACCAGCAACTGCTGCGACGCACGCTGCGCATCGCCCGCGCGGCTCGCCTGTGCCCGGTCGAACTGTGGTGCGCGCCAGATACCCGTCACGGTTTCTTCAACGCCTGCCGCCGCCGGTATGGCGTGCGCCTGCGCCCGCAAGGCGCGGGCGATCTGGGCCAGCGCATGAATCGGGCCTTGAACCGGACGCTGGCCGACGGTCATCCGGTCGTGCTGATCGGCGGCGACTGCGTGTCGCTGGGCGCGGCGGAGCTGCGCGCGGCGGTCGAGCGCCTGGTCGCGGGTCGCGCGGCGGTGCTGGGGCCGGCGATGGATGGCGGTTACGTGCTGGTCGGACTGAGTCGCCCCTGCCCGGCGATTTTTCGAGGTATCGCCTGGGGTCAGGGGACGGTCCTGGCAGCCACCCGCCGCCGGCTCGCGCGGACGGGCGTGGACTGGAGTGAATTACCGCTCGGCTGGGACGTGGACACGCCCGCCGACCTGCGCCGGTTGCGCCGGTCCATGCCGGGAATCAGCGGCCAACGATGATATCCTGATATTGTTTTCTTCATCCTTCACCCCGAACATCCCACCGGTCTCACCGTCACGGAACAATTGGCCGCGGGAACTCCGCCTCGACCGAGTTCAGTGGTGACGACCGCCATCCAGGGAGTAGCCATCATGCAGAACCCGCAACAAGCCGTCAGTCGAACCCCCTCGATCGCCGACCGCAACTGGTCTCAAACCGCGCTGACCGACCGCCTCGGGATTCGTTATCCTCTGATCCAGGCACCCATGGCGGGTGGTCCCGGGACGCCGCAACTGGTAGCGGCGGTGTCCTATGCCGGTGGCTTGGGCGTGCTGGCGGGTAGCGATCTGCAACCCGAAGCGTTGCGGCGGGCGATCGCCGAGGTGCGCGCGCTCACCGACCGACCGTTCGCCATCAATCTGGCGGCCGGCGGTCCGGCCAAAATCGATCCGACGCGCATCGCCCGCGCCCGCGAATTGCTGGCTCCCTACCGCTCCGCCTTGGGTTTGTCGCCCGATCCGCTCGTACCGCCGGAGCTTCCGGAGTTCGAACAACAACTGGACGTGGTGCTGGAATCCGGAGTCGCGGCAGCGAGCTTCATCTTTGGGGTCCCGGACCCGGTGTATCTGGACTTGTTGCGGGAAGCGGGAATCGCCACCCTGGGTACGGCTACCCACCTGCTGGAAGCCATCGTGCTGGAAGAAAGCGGCGTGGATTTTGTCATCGCTCAAGGCGCCGAGGCCGGCGGCCACCGCGGCACCTTCGTCGGTCACCCCGAACAGGGGCTGGTCGGCACCCTGACCCTGGTGCCGCTGTTGGCCAAGCATCTGAAAGTGCCGATTGTCGCCGCCGGGGGCATCATGGACGGGCGCGGCATCGCCGCCGCCCGCCTGCTGGGCGCGGCCGGCGTGCAGATGGGCACGGCGTTTCTCACCACGCCGGAGAGCGGCGCGCATCCGGCCTACAAGGCGTTGCTGCAACAGGGCAGCGAAATCGCCACCACCCTGAGCCGGGCGTTCACCGGTCGCCACGGCCGCGTGCTGCGTAACCGGCTGAGCGATGAATTGCGCGCGCATGAAGCCGAGCTCCCCGGTTTCCCGCTGCAATTGTTTCTGACCCAGGATCTGCGGCAGGCGGCGGCCGAACAGGGTCTGACCGATTTTATGCCGCTGTGGGCGGGGCAGGGTTGTCATCTGTGCGAGGATCGACCGGCGGCCGAATTGATCGCGGCCTGGGTGGAACAAGTGGAGGAGCTGCTGGGTATGCGGGAGCCGCCCGAGCCGACCATCGGGGCGGCGGAATGGATCACGCAGGGATTACCGCCCGAAGCGCTGGAAGCGCTGGAAAATCCTGAAGCCCGCGAATCTCCGGAGGACCCCGACGCTCGCGCGACTCCCGAATCAATCGGTTTCACCCAGCAACCGGCGTAAGCGAACCCAGTCGAACGCCGGTCCGGGATCGGTCTTGCGGCCCGGCGCGATATCGGCGTGGCCGGTCAGGCGTTCGGGGGTCATGGCGGGATAGGCAGCGCGCAGCGCCCGGATGACCGCCGCCAGTCGTGGATACTGCCGGTCGTCGTAAGGTCGATGATCGGTGCCTTCCAGTTCGATGCCCACGCTGAAATCATTACAGCGGGATCGACCGGCGTAGACCGAATCTCCGGCATGCCAGGCCCGGTGCTGGAACGGCACGTACTGCACCAGTTCGCCATCCCGGCGAACCAGCAGATGCGCCGAGACCCGCAAGCAAGCAATCTCTTGAAAATACGGATGCGCTGCGGGATCGAGTTGGTTGGCAAACAGCGCGTCGATCCACGGCCCCCCGAACTCGCCGGGCGGCAGGCTGATCCCGTGGATGACGATCAGGTCTGCTTCCACCCCGACCGGCCGGTCGTCGCGGTTGGGCGAGGGCCGCCGCCGCGCCCCTTCCAGCCAGCCCGTCGGGTCGATTCGCATCGCCGGTCACAGCACCATATGCGCGAAGTCGTAACTCATATCGGTATGGGGCCGTTGCAACAAAAAACCCTGCACGTAATCGATGCCGCAGGTCCATAGCACGGGCAGGATGACCGCTTCTTCGATCCCGGTGACGATGGTGGTCACGCCCAGAGTCGCCAGGTCATGCACCGTTTGGTCGAGTTGCTGTTGGCGATCCTTGTCGTTCGGTAGATTCTGGGTAAAGCGGGGGTCCAGCTTGACATAATCGACTTGCAGGAGTTGGACCAGCGCCTGGGCGCGTTCGTGGCCGCTGAAGTGATCCAGCGAGATGCCGCAGCCCAGATCCTTGATTTGGCGCAGAAACGGCAGCAGGGCCTGCCGGTTCAGTTCGGCGGTGGTTTCCGTTATTTCAAACACCAGGTTGGCGGCGGGCACACCGGTTTTTTGCAACCCGCTGCGCAGCCAGTTCAGCAGTTCCTCGTCCTGCAGGATGGTCGGAGAAATGTTGATGAACAGGATCACCGAATGTCCGCG
This sequence comes from Candidatus Competibacteraceae bacterium, assembly GCA_007695245.1. Lineage (GTDB taxonomy): Bacteria > Pseudomonadota > Gammaproteobacteria > Competibacterales > Competibacteraceae > REEE01. The sequence goes on from REEE01000154.1 coordinate 43,345, forward strand.
GATCTGGCGATCCCGCAGCACCCGGATCGAGTGAGCGATGACCCACCGATCGAGCACCATGCCGATCCGGTGCCGTTTGACCAGGCCGAACACGGTTTCCGGCAACAGTTCCCAGCCCTCGCGATTGCGCATTCGCAACAGCACTTCGTACCGCTCGGTGGTGTCGCCGCGCAGGCTGACGATCGGTTGGAACAGCAGGTTCATCCGCTGCTGCTGCACGGCCTCGCGAATCTCCTCCAGCAAGCGGCGCTGCCGGGGGTTATCCGCGTCCTGCTCGGGACTCTGGCCGTGATGGACATGAATCCGCGTGTCCTTGCTGTCGCGGGCCATGCCGCAAGCCAGATCGGCTTGCTGGATCAGCGTGGAAGCCTCATTCATGGTCGGACTGGCGATGCTGATGCCGATGCTGGCGCGCAACTTAAAGTCGCCGCTGGCCAAGGCGTAGGGCTGGGTTTCCAGGCCGTCCCGCACGGCGCGCGCGGTGGCGAGCAGCGCATCCTGGCTGGCGAAACCCAGCAGCACCGTAAACACGGCGTCGCCGAAGCGGGCGGCGATCGGATCGGGTCCCAGGGTGGCTTGCAGGCGTTTGGCGGCCTGGGCAACGACTTCGTCGGCGGCGGCTACGTCGTTGTTCTCCACGTTGCGCAGGTTGTCCAGCGCGATCAACATAATCGCCACCGACTGGGCGTTGGCGGCGGTGGCGACCAGCGCCCGCTCCAGATGCGCGAGGAAATAGGGACGGTTGTACAGATCGCTGACGGTATCGCGGTTGCTGATCTGGCTGAGCTTGCGATGCAGGCCATACCCCTGGCGCAGGCGTTTGGCGAGCGCCGGAAACAGCAATTCCGGGCTCAGGGGCTTGCCCAGCAGCGTCTCACCGCCCAGACCGGCGGCGGACAACCGCTGGCCGAGGTCGGTCTGGGCCGACAGCAGAATCAGCGGCAGTTCCCGGAACAATTCATGCTGCTGGATCGCCCGGGCCAGGATCAAGCCATCGGTTTCCTTCAGATCCAGACTCAGGAGCAACAGGCTGGGCTGGAAGTTGTAGAGCGCTTGCAGGATTTGCAGGGGTTGCGCCAGCACCTGCGTCGCCATGCCGCGACTCTCCAGCCAGCGGGCGGCTTCGCGGGCGGCGGGCAGGGAATCCTCGACGACCAGGATGCGGTGATCGTGGGTTTTCAGGACCCGTTCGTCCAGAGCTTCCAGCAGCAGGGGGATATCCACCGGTTTGATGAAGTAGCCGGCCGCGCCGGCCTCCACCGCTTCGAGCCGGGCGGTGATGTCGCCGCGGTCCGCCAGAAAGAACAGCGGAATTTCCGGAGCCAGCGCTTGCCGCAAGGAGGCGATTTGTTGCAGGGTCGCCTGGCTGTCGCTGATTTGATCCAGATCGATCACCAGGGCGGCGGGTTGCTGGGCTTGGGCCAGGGCAACGCGGACTTCGTTCAGGCTGGCGTGGAGCCGCACTTCGAAGCCGCCCCGTTGTTCGAGCTTGCGCGCCAGAATCTGCGCGGATTCCGGAGCTATCAGCCACAGCGGCAACGATGCGACCGGTTTTTCGCCCAGGTTGACCTGCGTCCGTTCGCCTTTGTCCCACCGGGAGAACAGGGGGATGGTCAGGTTCCCGATCGGTCGGCGCGATCCTGGCGCGATGGGTTCGCGGCCATCGTCCTCCGCGTTGGGCGTCGCCCGGCATAACGCATCCGCCACGGCGATCAGGCGTTCCCGTTCCGCGCCCTTGGGCAGTTCGCCTTGCTCCAGACATTCGCCGATCTGCTGCTGCAACCGTTCGGCCAACACCGTGATTTTTTGATATTCCGGCCGCGGGCGAGCCAGGCTCAGGACATCCTGCGCCGCGCGCTGGAGCAGCACGAAAAACTCCCGGCTCCACTTGATGTAAACGAGTTTCTCGGCGAGATCCTCAATGCGCCGGAGTTTGCCGGCCAGCGGTTCGGGGAAAACGGGTTTCGATTCCATGGAAGATCTTCCTGGGGGTGCAAATAACCTGGATAACCGACAGCCCGGCACGGATGTGCGGTCGCGCTGTTGAAAGCAAAAGTTTACGACAGTTACCGCCCGGCGGTGAAATGCCCGAGAGTCTTTTTCCGTGGGTGCCAGTGGCGGTGATCGGGTCCGCCCGTTCGATGGGCAAACTCATCCTCCTCGGACGCGGCTCCGTTGCAAACCGTTGTGTCGCGACGCAGCATTTTTTGCTATCATCTAAATCGCTGCTAGCAGTATTACAGAATCTTGCATCGGAGCAATGTCATGAACGAAAAGCCCATAAGATTTGCCGATCCGTTCGGTCCCTGGGTTACGGTTTTGACCCGAACCAACCGCTTTATGGTCGAGCAACTGGAAAAAGCGGTCGCCCTGCGGATGGACAGTTTGAAGGCGTATGTTGACCTGGGGGTCTCGCAGGTCAAAGTCGCGCTCAAAGTGACCGACTCGCACAGTCTGCATGAATTTACCGACAGTCAGTTCGCTGTGCTGAGTTTTGTGGGTCACCGAATGCTGGACGACGGTCGAGTGTTGAATGAATGGAGCACCGACTCTTGTCGGGAAATTCAACAAGTCGCCAGACACAACATGGTGAGCTTGATCTTCAAGTACTGAACCCAGCGATGGGCTGGCCCGCTTAGTCGGACACTTGCCGCCAAACGCCGCCCTTGAGGCGGCTTTTGGCGATCCCCAGCCACAGTCTCGTTGAGAGACGCTTTCGACGCCATGAGTTGTTCTCGGTTGGGCTGAAATTACGCTATTATTCAGAAACATTCAAAAGTGACATGCGGCGGCGTCCGGCGAGCGTGGCGGGCAGCGTCGATTCCGACTGCGAGAGGTCGCTGCATGTGTTTGATAACTCTTGATTTCCGATCAAAATTCCATGATGACGTGGCGCAGGGCATGGGTAGTGGGATTGTGCTTGATCGTGCTGTCGGCCCAGGCGAATCTGCTGCTGGGTTTGGCCGCTTTCGCCAAGGGCGACTATCAGGCCGCGCTGGCCGAGTGGCAACCGCTGGCCGAACGGGGCGAAGCGGAGGCGCAGTTCAACCTGGGCGTGTTGTACGACGACGGCTTGGGCGTCGAGCGGGATCGCGCGGTCGCCGCCGAGTGGTATCGACGGGCCGCCGACCAGAAACACGTTAGGGCGCAGTTCAACCTGGCCGTGCTGTACGCCAATGGTCTGGGCGTCGAGCAGAGTTACGCACAAGCCGCGCGCTGGTACCGGCGGGCCGCCGACCAAGGGTTGAGCGAAGCGCAATTCAACCTGGCCGCGCTGTACGAGCATGGCCGCGGCGTCATCCAGAATTATACCGAGGCGGCGTATTGGTTGCGGCGGGCCGCCGGACAGGGTCACCCAGCCGCCCAGAACAATCTCGGTGTCCTGTACGCCAACGGCCAGGGGGTCTCCCGGAATTCCGCGATCGCTTATGCCTGGTATAGCGTGGCGGCGATGGACGGTAACTCCAAGGCTCAATTCAACCGCGATCAACTCGTCCGGGCGTTGAATCCGGAACAACTCGCGGAAGGTCGGCGACTCGCCGATGAATACGCCAAACGTTATCGGCCGCCGCCACCCTGAGCGGCGGCATCGCCCCGGTTGGTATTTTTCCTGAAGTGAGGCTGTCTCCGACCATGCCCCACGATACCCTGCAAGCCCGGGCGTTTTGGCTGGCGGCTCCCGGACAGGGCGAAATCCGCGACGAACGGCTGGCCGCGCCCGATCCGGACCAGGTGCTGGTCAGAACGCTCTACAGCGGCATCAGCCGCGGCACCGAGAGTCTGGTGTTTCGCGGCGAAGTCCCCCCCAGTCAGTATCACGCCATGCGCGCGCCGTTCCAGCGGGGCGATTTTCCCGCGCCGGTCAAATACGGCTACTGCAATGTCGGGTTCGTCGAGGCCGGCCCAGAAGCGCTGCGCGGCCAAACGGTTTTCTGCCTGTATCCCCATCAGGATCGTTACGTCGTGCCGGCGACGGCGGTGACCCCGGTGCCTTCGACCATTCCGCCCGGACGGGCGGTGCTGGCCGCCAATCTGGAAACCGCGCTCAACGTCTTGTGGGACGCCACGCCTCGACTCGGCGACCGAATGACGGTGATCGGCGCCGGCGCGGTGGGTTGCCTGGTCGCCCGGCTGGCCGGACAAATGCCGGGATGCGTGGTGCAGTTGGTGGACGTGGACCCGCGCAAGGCCGCGCTCGCCACGCGCCTGGGAGTCCGCTTCGCCACGCCGGAGCAGGCGGAGGGAGGCCAGGATTGCGTCATTCACGCCAGCGGCGCGTCCGCGGGTCTGACGACCGCGCTGGAACTGGCCGGTTTCGAAGCCACCGTGGTGGAAGCCAGTTGGTTCGGCGCCCGCCCGGTCAGCCTGCCGCTGGGTGAAGCCTTCCACGCCAACCGGTTGCGGATTTACAGTTCCCAGGTCGGCACCGTGGCCACCGCCCAGCGCGGGCGTTGGGATCATCGGCGGCGCATGGCCACCGTGATGGAACTCCTGGCCGATCCGGTGCTGGATACGCTGATCGGCGGCGACCACCCGTTTGTCGGCCTGCCGCGCGTCATGGCCGACCTGAGCCGGAATCCCGGAGTCGTGCCCTGTCACCGCATCGTCTATGCTGATACCGGTTGAACCCCATCTCCTCGAATGCTCTCACTCAAGGTCAAGCCATGTATACCGTCTGCGTCCGTGACCATTTCATGATCGCCCACAGCTTCCAGGGCACCACTTTTGGCCCCGCCCAACGCCTGCATGGAGCGACTTATGTCGTCGATCTGGAGCTGCGCCGTCCCGAACTCGACCCCGACGGCGTGGTGGTGGACATCGGCAAGGCCAGCGGGTGTCTGCGGACGGTGCTGGACGAACTGAACTACCGCAATCTCGATGAACAGCCGGAATTCGCCGGCCGTAATACCACCACCGAGTTTCTGGCGCAGGCGATTTTCAACCGCATCGCGCTGCGGATCGAAGATGGCCAACTCGGTTTGCACGCCACGGGCCTGAGCGCCATGCGCGTCACCCTTCATGAGTCCCACGTCGCTTGGGCCGCCTACGAAAGCGTGCTCCCGTGAAAGCGGTCCAGATCCTGATCCCCGGCGATCCCGCGACCCGCACCGGCGGTTATTTATATGATCGGCGGATCATGGGCGGGCTGGCGGCGTTGGGCTGGCGGGTTGAGTTGCATCGGCTCAGCGCCCATTTTCCACATCCGGATCCCGCCGCGCTGCACGAGGCCACCGCGGTGCTGGCCGCGCTGCCGGAACAGGCGCTGGTGGTGATCGACGGCCTGGCCCTGGGGGCCATGCCCGAGGTCGCCGCCGCGCATCGGGACCGACTGCGGCTGGTGGCGCTGGTCCACCATCCCCTGGCGCTGGAGACGGGACTGGATGAGGCGGCGCGCCGGCGTCTGTTCGCCAGCGAGCGCGAGGCGCTGCGGCAGGTCCGGGGCGTCATCGTCACCAGCCCGAGCACGGCGCGGGCGCTGGCGGCTTACGACATTGCGCCGGAACGTTGCGCCGTGGTTCCACCCGGTACCGATCCCGCACCGCTGGCCAAAGGCTCGCGCGGTGGAAATCTGGTGCTGCTGTGCGTGGCGGCGCTGACGCCGCGCAAGGGCCACGATCTGCTGTTTCAAGCTTTGGCGCGGCTCGACGGGCCAACCTGGCGGCTGCGTTGCGCCGGCAGTGCGTCACTGCATCCGCCCACCGCCGCCCGGTTGCGGAAACTGGCGACGGAATTAGGTCTGGCCGACCGTATCGCCTTTCTGGGCGAACTGGATGAGGATGCCCTCGCCGGTCAATACCAACGGGCGGATCTGTTCGTCCTGCCGTCCTATCACGAGGGCTACGGCATGGCCCTGGCCGAGGCGTTGGCCTGCGGTTTGCCCGTCGTCAGCACCACGGCGGGGGCGATTCCCGACACCGTGCCGGCGACCGCCGGGTTGCTGGTCCCACCGGGCGACGAAGCGGCCCTGACCGAGGCGCTGGCGCGGTTGATGGGCGAGCCCGAACTGCGCGAACGCCTGGCGAGCGGCGCCCGCGTGGTCCGCCGCACCCTGCCGGACTGGCCGGACAGTTGCGCCCGGTTCGCCGCGGCGCTCGATGCGTTGGCGGCTTGATGGGCGGTTTTTCAGCGGCGTGGCTCCGTGGGCGCGAACCGGCGGACGCCGCCGCGCGCGATCTCGAACTGACCGCCCGTGCGCTCGATTGGCGCCGCCGGCGCGGTTTCCTGAACGTGCTGGATTTGGGGAGCGGCACCGGTGCCAATCTCCGGTTTCTGGCGCGCCGGTTCGCCGGCGCGCAGCGCTGGCTGTTGGTGGACCATGATTCGGAACTGCTGGCGCGCGGCTTCGAGGAAATACGGGCGTGGGCCACGCGACAGGGTCTGGCGGCGGCCGAGGAGGGCACGGCGCTGGTCATGGAAGATGCGGGTTGCCATTGCCGGCTGGAGCCGGTGCGGCTGGACTTGGCCGGTGACTGGGAGCAGCTGGAGGCCGGCGAAGTCGATCTGGTCACGGCCTCGGCCCTGCTCGATCTGGTGGGGGTGGATTGGCTGGAGCGGTTGGCCGAGCGATGTCGGGCCTGGCGCGCGGCGGTGTTTGTCGTCCTGAGTTATGACGGCTCCATCGTTTGGGAGCCGGTCCTGGCGGGCGACGCGACGCTGCGGGAACGGGTCAACCGCCATCAGCGCACCGACAAGGGGTTTGGACCGGCGCTCGGTCCCGACGCCGCCGCCACGCTGGCGGCGCTCTTGCGAGATCGGGGCTATCAGGTGGCGTTGCGGCCCAGTCCCTGGCGGCTGGGACCGGAACATGCCGCGCTGCAGACGGCGTTGCTGGAGGGCTGGAGCGAAGCCGCGCGCGAGATCGAACCGGCGGCGGATGATCTCGCCGCATGGGCGCTCCAGCGTCGGCGCTGCATCAGTCGGGGCGAATCCCGGTTGCGGGTCGGACACTGGGATTTGTTCGCCTGTCCGGACGGCGACTGAACCGAACTCGGCTCAGTCCCGGAGCCGGCAATCGAACAGCACGTCCTCGCCCAGCAGGTAGCGGCGGTGACGGGGGCGCAGTCCTTGGGACAGCTCCTGAATGGGAGGCAAGGTGATGCCCGGCCGGCCAGAACCGATAATCAGCGGTGCCACCGTCAGTTGCAGGCAATCCAGCAAGCCCTGCTCCAGAAAAGCGGACACCGTCCGGCCGCCGCCTTCGATGAAAATCCCATACAAGCCCCGGTCGTGCAGTCGCCGCAAGATGTCCCGTGGATTGAGGCGTCCTTCCTCGCAGGGAACTCCGATGATCTCCGCTCCGCCCGGCGCGGGCGCGGCGGCCCATTCCTCGGCGCAGACCAGCAGGGTGGGCGCGGCGCGATCCTGAAATACGCCATGATCGGCGGCGAGCCGGCGGCGGGGATCGATCGCGACCCGCACCGGATTCAGGCCCGCGACCCGGCGCGTGGTCAACCGGGGATCGTCGCACTCCACCGTGGCGGCACCGACCACGATCGCCCCACACATCGCGCGCATCCGGTGCAAATGGGTCAGGTTTTCGGGACCCGTCACATAACAGGAGGCTCCGTTTTCGGTGGCGATGCGCCCGTCCAGGCTCTGGCCGAGATGCGCCACCGTTAGCGGCCGCTCCCGACAGGCCAGCGCCATCGGCAAGTACAGATCGAGCCATTCCGCACCCGGTTCCGCCACCGGCACCCTCGCGTTCCACGAACCGTCGCGAGTGATTTCCACTAAAGTGGCAGGATCGTCGATCGGGACCACGATGGGTCGCCCCGGCCCGTCCACCCCCAAGCCGAGCGGCGCGGGTCCGGCGGCCAGGGTCCGAATCCGTTGGCGCAGCGCCAGCAGCAGCGCCCAAATCAGCTCCGGTTGGATCGCGGGAGCGTCGGTGGGAAGCGAGGTGGGGGCGGTCGCGGTCATGGCGCGCGCCGCCGGGCATACACATCGCCGGAACGGCCGGTTCGGGCCTGGGTTTCCAGCCACGCCAGCAGGGCGTCGGGATCCAGCCAGACGTCCGACCGCAGTCGGGGTGCTTCCCCAACCGTGACGTTGAATTCGTAGCGCCCGAGCGTCGCCAGATAGGCCACGCAGTCTCGGGCGGTTGCCAGACAGGCGGGGATGTATTCAAAGGAGAGCGCCGGGATCGGTTGCGTCAGCCCCTTCAGTACCTCCCATTCGTAGCCCTCCACGTCGATCTTGCAAAACGCGGGCATCCCGTGATCGGCGATCAGGGCATCCAGGGTGGTCACCGGCACCGGCACGGCGTAGTCCCAGCGCACGTCCGCGAAGGTGCGGTCTCGCTGGACCGCCGCGATCCAGTCCGCCGAGAGGGTGGTCACGGTCGGGGTGCGCGGGCTGACCCACAGCTCGGCGACGCCCGGCGCGGCGCCGATCGCCTGCTCGATCAGGGTGATATGGGGGTGATGGCCATACCAGCGACGCAACAGGCGCAGGCATTCCGGCTGCGGCTCCACCGCCACGATGCGCGCGCCCAGCGGGATCCAGGCTCGCAACCGGCTCCCGACGTGGGCACCGATATCGAAACAGAGATCGCCCGGTTGGATGAATCGGGCATAGAAACGGGTCAACCGCCGCCGGCGCAGCGGAATGCCGTGATACATCAGCACCGAACGCCAAAGTCCGAGTCGATGGGCCAGGCGGGTCCAGACTGTCGTCATGAGCGCGCTATCCGGTTATCCATGTTTGGAGCACTACCCCGGCGGCGCTACGCCGCCAGCGCCGCCAACAGGTCGGCCTGATATTCCTGAGTCAGCGGCTCGATCAGAGCGTCGAGATGCCCTTCCAGCACATCGCTCAGCTTGTAGAGCGTCAGATTGATCCGGTGATCGGTGATCCGGCCTTGCGGGAAATTGTAGGTGCGGATGCGCTCGGAGCGGTCGCCGCTGCCGACCTGCAAGCGGCGGCTCTGAGCTTGGGCGCTGGTCTGCTTCTCCCGCTCACCAGCCAACAGCTTCGCCTGGAGCAGGGCCATCGCCCGCGCCCGGTTCTTGTGCTGCGAGCGCTCGTCCTGACACTCTACCACGATGCCGCTGGGCAGGTGGGTGATGCGGATGGCCGAGTCGGTCTTGTTGACGTGCTGGCCGCCGGCCCCGGAGGAGCGGTAGGTGTCGATGCGCAACTCGCTGGGATTGATGTCGATTCGGTCGATGTCCGCCAGTTCCGGCAGCACCGCCACGGTGGCGGCGGACGTATGGATGCGGCCTTGCGCCTCGGTGACCGGTACCCGCTGCACCCGGTGAGCGCCGGATTCGAATTTCAGCCGGGAATAAACCCCCTGGCCGATGATGCGGGTGATCGCTTCCTTATAGCCGCCATGTTCGCCGGGGCTTTCGCTGAGGAGTTCCAGGGTCCAGCCGCGCAATTCAGCATAACCGGCATACATGCGCAGCAGGTCGCCGGCGAACAGCGCCGCTTCGTCGCCCCCCGTCCCGGCGCGGATTTCCAGAAAGACGTTGCCGACATCGTGCGGGTCGCGCGGCAGCAGCAGCAGTTGCAGCGTCCGTTCCTGGTCGGCGCGGCGGGTTTCGATCTCCAACGCCTCGTCCTGCGCCAGGGCGCGTAGTTCGAGATCGCCGTCTCGGGCCAGTTCGCGGGCCTGTTCCAACGCGTCCAGCGTATGGCGATAGGCGTGAAACCCGCTCGCCACCGGTGCCAGTTGCGCGTATTCCATCGACAGCGTGCGGAAGCGGTCGTTGTCGCTGATAGTTCCCGGATCGGCCAACAGCGCGCTGACTTCCTCGTGACGGGCCGCCAACTGCTCCAGCTTGGCGAACATGGACGGGTTCATGGGTCGCACTCCCCATCATCCAGACGGTACAGATTCTTGATCAAGTTCATCGTTTCGAGATCGCCTTGGGCGGCGGCCTGGCGCAGGCCGGCGCAGGGGGAATGGAGGAGTTTGTTGGTCAGGGTGTGGGCCAGGAGGTTCAAGACCTCGGCGGGATCCTTGCCTTGAGCGAGCTGTCGTTGGGCCCGGGTCAGGGCCTCGTCGCGGACCCTCTCGCCCCGCTGGCGCAGGGCGCGGAAGCTGGCGGCGCTGTCCTGGGCGCGCAGCCAGCCCATGAAATGCTCGACCTGGTGGTCGATGATCTCCTCGGCCTGCTGGGCGGCGGCTTGCCGCGAACGCAGGTTCTCCTGAATGATCTCCTTCAAATCATCCACCGTGTACCAATAGATATCCTCCAACTCCGCCACCGCCGGATCGATGTTGCGCGGCACCGCCAGATCCACCATCAACAGGGGCCGACGGCGCCGCTGTTTCAGACAGCTTCGGACCTGCCCGGCCTCCAGAATCAGGCCGGGGCTGGCGGTGGAGGCGATGACGATGTCGGCCTCGCCCAGATGGACGGGGATATCCTCCAGGGTGATGGCGTAGCCGTCGAACGGCGCGACCAGCGCGTGCGCCCGTTCCAGCGTGCGATTGGCCACGATCAGTCGACCGATGCCATTTTCGCGCAGGTGGCGGGCGACCAGCTCGATGGTGGCCCCGGCACCGATCAGCAGCGCGGCGCGCTTGGGCAGGTCGGCGAAGATCTGCTTGGCCAGTCCGACCGCCGCGAACGCCACCGAGATTGGGCTGGCGCCGATCCGGGTGTCGGTGCGCACCTGCTTGGCCACCGCGAACGTATGCTGGAACAATCGCTCCAACCGGGTTCCCAGGGTGCCGGCGCTGTTGGCGGCCTGATAGGCGGCTTTAACCTGACCGAGGATCTGCGGCTCGCCCAGCACCATGGAATCCAGACCGGAGGCCACGCGCAAAATATGGCGAACCGCCCGCCCGTCGGTATGCTGGTACAGGTAGGGTTGCAGATCCACGGCCTGCAACAGATGGTAAGCGCCCAGCCATTCCACCACCAGGCGCTCGTCGGTTTCCCGCAGGCCACAGTACAACTCCGTGCGGTTGCAGGTGGATAGAATCGCCGCTTCCCGGACGCCGCTCCGCTCGCGTAAATCCCGCAGGGCCGGGAACAGCCGCTCGGGGGTAAACGCGACCCGTTCGCGGACGCCGACGGGAGCCGTCCAATGGTTGAGACCCAGAGCCAGCAGAGACATGACGCGCGGTTGAACCCGTTTCAAAATGATTGAAATTTTGCGGGATAGAATAGATGCATGACAAGGTCATACCCCTACCGGATAATACCGGGTGGGTTTCCCTTCATGTTCGCCCGCCATCGCGCCATAGTAGAGAGGGAAACCACCCCGTGGTATTGCCTCAACCCGGCCCCGGACGGTTTTCCCGCCGCCGGACCAAGGATACACCCTGGTGATGAACAGATATGTAAAGGCATTGGGTTTTAGCGGCCTGCTCCTGTCGTTGGGCGGCTGCGCCACCGTGGTGGACGCGCAGGCGCCGGTCGAGTTGGAATACGCGATCCGACCCGTCGTGCAGCCCGGCCCGCGCGCGGAGTTGATGTACCATATTTTGGCGGCGGAGGTGGCGGGCAAGCGCGATCGACTCGATATAGCGCTGGATCACTACCAACGCGCGGCCACCGCCAGCGGCGATCCCCGGGTGGCCGAGCGCGCGACGATGCTGGCGCTGCTGGTGAAGGACGATGCCACCGCGCTGGCGCTGGCGCGCCGCTGGCAGGCGCTCGCCCCCACCGACGACCAGGCCCGGCAGGCGCTGGCGTTGGCCCTGTTGCGCAACGATCGGGTGGATGAAGCCGCCGAGTCCCTTGAGATGGTCCGGCGGGCCGCCCGCGACCGGGATCAGCAAAGAGGGTTCGCCACCCTCGCCTCGTTGCTGAGCCAGGTGGAAGATCAACAGGCCGCGCTGCGGGTGATGCAGCAATTCCGGGATCGCTATCCCCGTTCGGAGTTCGCCCAATACTACCACGGGATGCTGGCCGCCGCCGCCGGCGACTCGGAGCTGGCGCTGGCCAGCCTGGACCGCGCGCTCGCTCTGGAGCCGAAACTGGCCTCGGCGCACCTGCTGCGCACTCGTATTCTGCTGGATCAGGGCGATCGCGACCAAGCGCTGGAGAGCCTGCGTCGGGCGGTCGCCGCCATGCCGCGCGACCGTAATCTGCGAATGAATTACGCCCGGCTGCTCATCGATGCCGGTCGGTTGGACCAGGCCCGCGGAGAATTCGCCATCCTGCTCAACCAGGACCCCAAAGACCACGATACGCTGTTCGCGTTGGGCGTGCTGGCGGCGGAGACCCGGCAGTTCGATCTGGCCGAGGGCTACTTCCTGGACCTGATCAAGCGGAACGTCCGGCTGACCGACGTTTACTTCGAGTTGGGACGCATCGAGGAACAGCGCGGCGACTATGTCAAGGCCTTGGCGTGGTACGAGCGGGTCTCGGACGAGGAGCGCTACTTGAACGCGCGAATGCGCATGGGGATGGTGCTGGCCAAGGCGGGCGAGCCCATCCGCACGGTCAACCAGCATTTCGACGACCTGCGCCGCGCGCATCCGCAGCACGAAATCACGCTCTATCTGGCCGAGGCCGAGGCATTGCGCGAAGCCGAACGCCATCCGGAGTCCTTCGCCCTTCTGAACCGGGCTTTAAAGACGCATCCCAACGATCATGACCTGCTCTACGCCCGGGCCTTGGCCGCCGAAAAAATCGACCGGCTGGATATCCTGGAACGCGATCTGCGCGCCATCCTCGCCGACGATCCCGAAAATGCCCACGCCCTGAACGCGCTGGGCTACACCCTGACCGACCGCACCGACCGCCATCAGGAAGCGCTGGGCTACATCGAGCAGGCGTTGGCGTTGCTGCCCGACGAAGGTGCCGTGCTCGACAGCATGGGTTGGGTGCAGTACCGGCTGGGCAATCACGCCAAGGCGCTGGAATATTTGCGTCGTGCCTACCGGCAATATCCCGACGCGGAAATCGCCGCGCACCTGAGCGAAGTGTTGTGGGTGACCGGCCAACGTGAGGAGGCCAAACGCATCTGGCGCGAAGCGTTGAACAAGGAACCGGACAACCCACACCTGCTCAGAGTGCGGAACCAGTTTGGCTGGTAGAATTATTGACATGCACGAGACACTCAAAACGATCAATGGCCACGGGTTCCGCCGGACCGTCGCCGCGCTGGCGCTGGCGGCGTTGGTGGGCGGTTGCGCCGCGCTCCCCCCCGAGCCGGCTCCCGCCGATCGAGACGCCTGGGCCGCCCGCCAGTCGGCGCTGGCGGCGCTGACCGACTGGCAAGCCAGCGGGCGGATCGGCGTGGTCAGCGGTCAGGACGGCTGGCATGCCAGCTTCCAGTGGGCGCAACGGGGGGCGGACTATCGCATCGATCTGATCGGCCCGCTCGGCCAGGGCCGGGTGGTGATCCAGGGCGACGCGCGCCAGGCCAGCGTCCAGACCCAGGACGGCCAGCGCTGGACCGCGCCCGACGCCGAGGTCCTGCTGGAACGCGCGCTCGGAGTGCGCCTGCCGGTGAACGGATTGCGCTACTGGGCGCGCGGCCTGCCGGAGCCAGGACCGACTCCGACGCTCCAGACCGACGCCGAGGGTCGGCTGACCCGTCTGGAACAGAACGGCTGGATCATCGAGTATCCGGTCTATGCGTCGGTGGCCGCTCTGGATCTACCGGCCCGCATCATCGCCCGGCGCCCGGATCTCAGCATCCGGCTGGTGATCGAACAATGGAGTCTGTGAGCCCCGATCCCGCCGCCTGGCCGGCGCCGGCCAAGCTCAACCTCATGCTCCGCATCGTCGGCCGTCGACCGGATGGCTATCATCGGTTGCAGACGGTGTTCCAGTTCCTCGACCACGGCGACGGGTTGTGGGTGACGCCGCGCGCTGATGGGGTCATTCACCGAACCGGCGAGGTTCCCGGGGTGGCGGCGGACGATGACCTGATCGTGCGCGCCGCCCGCTTGCTGCAACAGACGACCGGCACCCGCCAGGGTGCGACGATTCGTATCGTCAAGCGCTTGCCGCTGGGCGGTGGCTTGGGCGGGGGCAGCTCCGACGCCGCCACCACGCTCGTGGCCCTGAATCACGAGTGGCGGACCGGACTGACGTTGGCGGAACTGGCGGAACTCGGCTTGCGCTTGGGTGCCGACGTACCGGTGTTCGTCCGCGGGTGCGCGGCCTGGGCGGAGGGAGTCGGCGAACAATTGACGCCGGTGGAACTCGACGAGCCCTGGTTCGTGGTGGTGACGCCAGCGTGCCAGGTCGCCACCGGCGCGGTGTTCGGCGATCCCGATTTGACAAGAAATTCTCCCCCCATCACAATAGCCGACTTCTTAACGGGCACGGGCGGCAATAATTGTGAAGCTGTGGTGTATCGTCGTTATCCAGACGTCGCCGCCGCCGCCGCCTGGCTGGCGCAACATGGCCGGGCGCGATTGACCGGCACCGGTGCCAGCGTGTTCGCCGCCTTCCCGAGCGCGACGCGCGCCGAACAGGTGTTGGCGCAACGGCCGTCGGAGTGGAGCGGTTTCGTCGCGTGTGGCCGCAACCGCTCGCCGTTGCACGCGCATCTGTCGCGGATTTCAGCGCCACGCATCCGACGCGCCTCCAGGTTTTTTGGGCCGTAGCCAAGTGGTAAGGCACCGGACTTTGACTCCGGCATTCCCAGGTTCGAATCCTGGCGGCCCAGCCATCTCAACCAGAGCCAGACCGACAGCGAGGTAACGGGTCGTGTACGAAGGTCGAATGATGGTGTTTGCGGGCAACGCTCACCCGCAACTGGCCCACGATATCATCAGTCACCTGCAATTGCCGCTCGGTCAGGCCGTGGTCGGCCGGTTCAGCGATGGCGAGGTGATGATCGAGTTGATGGAGAACGTGCGCGGCAAGGATGTGTTCATCGTTCAGCCGACCTGCTATCCGACCAACGACAACATCCTGGAGTTGTTGATGATGGTCGATACGCTGCGGCGCTCCTCGGCGGTGCGGGTGACGGCGGTCATTCCCTACTTCGGCTATTCGCGGCAGGACCGTCGTCCGCGTTCGGCGCGGGTGCCGATTTCCGCCAAGGTAGTCGCCAACATGATCGCCACCGTCGGCGTGGACCGGGTGCTGACCGTCGATTTGCACGCCGACCAGATTCAGGGGTTCTTCGACATCCCAGTCGATAACATCTACGCCACCCCGATCGTGCTGAACGACATTCGCGCCCAGCGATTGAGCGATCTGATGGTGGTGTCGCCGGACGTGGGCGGCGTGGTGCGGGCCCGCGCCCTGGCCAAGCGGCTGAACGACGCCGAGCTGGCGATCATCGACAAGCGCCGGCCCGCTCCCAACCAGGCCAAGGTCATGCACGTGATCGGCGACGTGGAGGGCCAACACTGCATCGTGGTGGACGACATGGTGGATACCGCCGGCACCCTCTGCCAGGCCGCCCAAGCGCTCAAGGAGTGGGGCGCCGCTTCGGTGCGCGCCTACTGCACCCACGCCGTGCTGTCCGGACCGGCGGTCGGCAATCTCCGCGATTCGGCGCTGGACGAACTGGTGGTGACCGACACCATTCCGCTGCAACCGGCGGCGGCGGCCTGCCCGACCATCCGTCAGGTCAGCGTGGCGGGGCTGCTGGCCGAAACCATGCGCCGCATCCACCTTGAAGAATCGGTGAGTTCGTTGTTTTTTTAAAGGTCAATTCTTTTGCCGATCCAGTGGGATGGGCGGAAGAACTCGGGCGGCGCGCCTGGTCGCGGGCGCGCCGCGTTATTTTGACGAGTGTTGGAGTACATCGGATTATGACCATAACGTTTGAACTAAACGCCGAGCCGCGCGGTAAGCTGGGGAAAGGTGCGAGCCGCCGCCTGCGCCGCACCGGTCAGGTGCCCGCCATTCTGTACGGCGGCGGGCAGGAGCCGCAACCTCTGGTGCTGAGTCATCAGGATGTCCTCAACCAAATGAAGAACGAGGCCATTTACTCTCACGTTCTGACCCTGCGGGTGGACGACCGCGCCGAAAGCGTGGTGCTGCGCGACTTGCAGCGTCATCCCTTCAAGCCGACCATCCTGCATCTGGATTTTCTGCGGGTGAGCGCCGACCGCGCGCTACGGGCTCATGTGCCGCTGCATTTCGTCAACGAAACCACCGCCCGCGGCGTCAAACTTCAAGGCGGCGTCGTCAACCGCGCCTTAATCGATGTTGAGATTGAATGCTTGCCGAGTGTTCTGCCGGAGTTCATTGAGGTAGATCTGGGCGATCTGGGCTTGGGCGAGACGATTCATCTCTCCCAACTCAAACTGCCGGATGGCGTGACGCTGGCCAGTCATATCGAGCCAGGTTCCGAAACGGACGTGGTGGTGGTCGGCATCCAGCAGGCGCGCGGCGGCGGTGGGGATGCGGATGAGGCCGCGGTGCCAGTGGCCGGTTGACCGAGCGGGTTCGACCGGTTTTTGCAACCGCGCCGTCATGCCAGAAGCTGTCGCGTCGCTACGTCTGATCGTGGGATTGGGCAATCCCGGTCCCCAATACGCGCAGACCCGGCATAACGCCGGGTTTTGGCTGGCCGACGAACTGGCCCGCCAGCACGGCGCGTCATTCCGCCCGGACAGCAAGGCGCACGGCGAATCGTGCCGGATCGCGCTGGCCGGTCAGGAGTTGTGGCTGCTCAAGCCGCTGACCTTCATGAACCGCAGCGGCCTGGCGGTCGCGACGCTGGCGCGGTTCCACCGGATTTCTCCGCCGGAAATCCTGGTCGTCCACGACGATCTGGATCTGCCGCCGGGCACGGTGCGGTTGAAGCGGAGCGGCGGTCACGGCGGTCACAACGGCTTGCGCGATCTCATCGCTCACTTGGGCAGCCCCGATTTTTTGCGGCTGCGGCTGGGCATCGGGCATCCTGGCGACCGCCGCGAAGTATTGGATTATGTGTTGCGCCGCGCGCCGCGCGAGGAGCAGGCGCTGGTCGAGGCGGCCATCGCCGAGGCGCTGCGGGAATTACCGCGCCTCGCCGCCGGCCAGCTCGCGCCGGCCATGCAGGCGCTGCACCGGCGCCGCGGCGACCCTTCTTCCCCCGCTGCGGCGGACCCTTCCTAAATCGGGCATCCATGGCTCTCAAATGCGGTATTGTCGGATTGCCGAACGTCGGCAAATCCACCCTGTTCAACGCGCTGACCCGCGCCGGGATCCAGGCCGAAAATTATCCGTTTTGCACCATCGACCCGAATGTCGGCGTAGTGCCGGTGCCCGACTCGCGGCTGGATGCGCTCGCCGCCATCGCCAAGCCGAAACAGATCCTGCCGGCCACGGTGGAATTTGTGGACATCGCCGGGTTGGTGGCGGGCGCTTCGCAAGGCGAGGGCCTGGGCAACCAGTTTCTGGCGCATATCCGCGAGACCGACGCCATCGCCCATGTGGTGCGCTGTTTCGAGAACGACGACGTGGTCCACGTCGCCGGTCGGGTGAACCCGCGGTCCGACATCGAGACCATTCATACCGAGCTGGCGCTGGCCGATCTGGCGACCGTGGAAAAGGCCGTGCAGCGTGCCGAAAAAGCGGCCAAGGCCGGGGGCAAGGAGGCGCTGGCGCGCAAGGCGGTGCTGGAGCGGGCGCGGGCGCATCTGGACACCGGAGCGCCGCTGCGGACTTTGGTGGTGACCGCCGAAGAGCGTGAAGAGCTGCGGGAGCTGTTTTTGCTGACCGGCAAGCCGGCGCTGTACGTCGCCAACGTCGCCGAGGACGGGTTCACCGACAACCCCTTACTGGATGAGGTGCGGGAGATCGCGCGCCAGGAGGGCGCGGAGGTCGTGCCGGTGTGCGCGGCCATCGAGGCGGAACTGGCGCAACTGGACGCCGCCGACCGGGCCGAGTTTCTGGCCGACTACGGCTTGTCCGAACCGGGATTGAACCGGGTGATCCACGCCGCCTACCAACAGTTGGGGCTGGAGACCTATTTCACCGCCGGTCCCAAGGAGGTGCGGGCCTGGACGGTGCGGGCCGGCTCTACCGCCCCGCAGGCGGCGGGGGTGATTCACAGTGATTTCGAGCGGGGCTTCATTCGCGCCGAGGTGATCGCCTTTGCGGATTACCTCGCTTGCGGTGGCGAAGCCGGAGCCCGGGAAGCTGGCAAATGGCGCTTGGAGGGCAAGGATTACGTCGTCCGGGAAGGTGATGTCATGCATTTTCGCTTCAATGTGTGAACCTCTCTTTGGGCTGTCTCTATAAAAGGCATGCGGTGTGTGAAGTCAGGACTTTCGCTTTCCGTCATTCCCGCGTCAGCGGGAATCCAGTAAGTCATTGAAAAATTTGGATACCCGCTTTCGCGGGTATGATGAATTTAAGGGGCTTGGCGAAAGTGCTGGAAGTAAATGCTTTACCACCGCATCCGAATAATGAATAATGACAGGTCTGCACTGTTTTCATGGCTACGTAGCTCAGGTGGTTAGAGCACGGCACTCATAATGCCGGTGTCGGTGGTTCGAGTCCACCCGTAGCCACCATCCAATCAAGCGGTTACGCAGTATTTTGCCCGCCCTCCATCGGGCTTGCGTGACCGGATCGTGACACACCGTCCAGAACCGCCACGGCCGCCCGCACGTTCTCCGGCGCGAGGTGCGCATAGCGTTCGGTCATGGTGATGCGAGCGTGGCTCAACAGATCCCGCACCTCGGCCAACGCCACCCCGGCGCTCACCAGCCATGCCGCGCAAGTGTGGCGTCAGTCGTGAATCCGAAAATCCGCCTCCTGTAAATTTTCCAGTGATGCCTTCGTCCGGCAACCGCAACTTGTAGTGTTGACTCTATCTGAGCCTACTACAGGAAGCGACCACCCCAATTTATCACTGGAAAATTTACAGGAAGCAAAAAAGGGCTGATGCAACAGCTTTTCCCCAATACCCCCACGGAGTCCACGTCATGACCATTAACGAACTCCTACCCTCGGTCGCCACCCTCTCCCACGCCGAAAAATTCCGGCTGGTGCAAATTGTGCTGCGACAACTGGCGGAGGAAGAGGGCATCGCCAGCCAGCTTCCGCCTGTCGATGGCTTCGACCCGCGCCGTTATTTCGGTGTCGCCCAGCACACCCGGCAAGCCGTGGACGACTATCTGGCATCCACCCGTGAAGGTTGGAACTGATGAGTTATCTAATCGACACTAACATCGTCATCTACTACTTCAACGGATTGACCGCCGACGAAGCACTGCACGACCTGCTGAGAGAGAGCTTCAACATATCCATCATCACCAAAATCGAGTTTTTGGGCTGGAGCGAATTTGCTGCCAACCTCGCGCTCTACAGCCAAGCGAAGTTGTTTATTCGTCACGCTACCCTGTATGGCCTCACTGAGGAGATCGCCGAGCAGACCATACAACTGCGGCAACAATTCAGGACGAAGACACCCGATGCCATCATCGCCGCCACCGCACTGGTAAACGGTCTTGCAGTCGTCACTCATAACACCGATGACTTCTCCCGCCTGGGCATCAAAACCCGCTCCGTGACGATGAAATCCTAGCCCGCTATCCATCATGCTGACATAACCGAACAAGACCAAAAACAACCTTCCTGTAAATTTTTCAGTGATGCCTTCGTCCGGCAACCTCACCACCTATCGGTTTTCAAAATCGTCGGAGTCACCCGTTGGAAAGCGGCATTAAATGCTTGATTCGCCGTTGCGGGAACTCTGCCGAAAGGCTCTGAAATCATGGTTTGGGACAAACTGATGGGTGGTGAGGTCCGGCAACCGCAACTTGTAGCGTTGACTCCACCTGAACCTACTACAGGAAGCGACCGCCCCAATTTATCACTGGAAAAATTACAGGAGGAAATTATTTCTTGGATGCGGAACGGGATCAGTTCCAAAATCCGGCGATTCATTAT
>REEE01000379.1 GCA_007695245.1 Candidatus Competibacteraceae bacterium
AGCGTCTGGCAACCGGTTGGTACGGCGATACGGTCCGCCAGCGATTGGCCCTTCTTGAGCTTTTGCGCCCATCCTGAACGGAAAAACCAGCAATCCCCACCCTACCGCGCCAGCGCATCCAGCAGTGCCCGCAAAAACTCGCGGGTTTCCTCATGCACCGGATCGTCCGCCGGCAATCGCTCCCGTGCTTCGCGCAAGGCTCCCACTCCCAGCCGCACCTGCACCAGCCCCAGGTTGTGCAGAGTCCGCGCCTCGTCGCGGCGGCGCAAGGCTTCCCGGTACGCCCGCTCCGCCATCAGCAAGCGCCCCTGTTCGGCGTAGAGGTTGCCCAACAGGAACCAGGGCGCGGCGTCTCTGGGTTGCAACCGGGTCAGTTGCAGATAGTAACCCTCTGCTACGTCCCGCCGACCGGTGGCGTAGGCGTGTCGAGCGCGTTCCTCGACGAACGCCGGGGTGGGTGGTCGCACGGCGGGGGACGACTGCGAAAGAGCCGGCGCGATCGGTGAATCCGGCGGACCCACGCTGATCGAGTCCTCCGCGCCTGGAACGCCCGGCAAGCTGGCGCACCCGGCGAGCGCCAGGGTGCCGGCCAAGGTCAGCAGGGTTCGCGGCATGTATCGAAATCTCCAACGCCAAGCAGGCATAAAAAATTTTTATTTATAAGTAGCTTACAACAAAAACACCGTCGCCAGACCGAGAAAAATGAAAAAACCCATGCTGTCGGTCATGAACGTCAGCAGCACGCTCGACCCCAGCGCCGGATCGCGCCCCATCCGGTTCAAGGTCAGGGGAATGAGGGTCCCCACCAAGGCCGCCAGCAGCAGATTGAGCAACATGGCCGCCGCCATCACGGCCCCCAGCTCCAGATTCCAGTACAGCAGATAAGCGAGCACGCCCACGGTCGCCCCCCACACGGTCCCATTCAACAAACCGACCCCCAGTTCCTTGAACACCAGATGCCAGGTGTTTTCTGGAGTGATCTCGCCCAGCGCCAAGCCGCGCACCACCAGCGCGGTGGTCTGATTGCCGGTATTGCCGCCGATGCCCGCCACGATCGGCATCAGGGTCGCCAGCGCCACGATCTGGACGATGGTCCCCTCGAACAGACCGATGACCCGCGAGGCGATGAACGCGGTACAGAGATTGATGGACAGCCACAACCAGCGGTTGCGGGCGCTACCCCAAATCGGCGCGAACAAGTCCTCGTCGCCGCGCAGGCCCGCCTGGTTCAACGCATCCTTTTCCACCTCCGCGCGGATAAAATCCATAACCGCATCCACGGTCAACCGACCGATCAGTTTGCCCCGCTCGTTCACCACCGGTGCCGACAACAAGTCATAACGCTCGAAAGCCCGCGCCGCGTCGCCGGCCGCGCCGTTCGGATGAAACACCACGGGATCGGTCACCATCAAGTCGGCGATCCGGGCCTGTGGATCGTTCAGCAACAAAGCCCGCAGCGGCAGAACCCCCTTGAACAGGTTGCGGGCATCCACCACGAACAGGCTGTCGGTATTGTGGGGGAGATCGTCCCGGCCGCGCAGCATCCCCAACACCCGTTCGACCCGATAATCGTCGCGCACCGTCAGCACGTCCTGGCTCATCAGACGGCCGATCGTGTCCTTGGGATAAGCCATCGTGGTTTGCAGCCAGTCGCGGTCGCGGGCGGGCAGCGTTTGCGAGACTTCCGCCAGCACGTCTTCGGGAATCGCCTCGGCCAGCGCGGCCAGATCATCGGCGTCTAGCTGACCGATCGCCTGGAGCAGCAGGGGCCGTTCCAGAACTTCGATCAGCGAATCCCGTACCGCATCCGAGACCTCCAGCAGCACCTCGCCGCCGCGTTCTTCCTGAATCTGTTGCCAGATCAGCAGCCGGTTTTCCAGGGACAGCGCTTCCAGAATATAGGCGATGTCCGCTGAGTGCAGGCCGCGCAACTTGAGTTGCAGTTCGACCAGGTGCTGGCGATGGATCAGCGACTCGATCAATGCGTGGCGCCGACTGGCGCGGTCGCGCTCCACCATCGTCTCGACCAGCCGGTGCTTTTCCAGCAGATTGACGATATGCCGCAGGTGGTCCTCCAGCCGGTGCTGGAGTTTCAGCGGGTCAGACGCGCTATCGGTCACGGGCGGCTCTATGGAGCGTGGAGACAGGGCGATTCAGGACTCGACGGCGCGGTGCCCGCCGTAACGGCGGGTCACATAATCGGCGACGAGCTGTTGAAACTCGGCGGCGATGGTCTCGCCCTTCAGGGTCACGGTCTTTTCGCCGTCCACGTAGACCGGCGCCACCGGGATCTCGCCGGTCCCCGGCAGACTGATGCCGATGTTCGCCTGCTTGCTCTCACCGGGACCGTTGACCACGCAGCCCATCACCGCGACCTTCAGATTCTCGACCCCCGGATAGCGGTCGCGCCAGACCGGCATTTGTTCGCGCAGATACGCCTGGATATCCTGGGCCAAGTGCTGGAAATAATCGCTGCTGGTGCGGCCGCAGCCCGGACAGGCCACCACCGCCGGGGTGAACGAACGCCAACCCATCGCCTGCAGGATTTCCTGGGCCACGACGACCTCCTGAGTCCGGCTGCCGCCTGGCTCCGGGGTCAGCGAAATGCGGATGGTGTCGCCGATGCCCTCCTGCAACAGCACCGCCAGCGCGGCGGTGGAGGCGACGATGCCCTTGCTGCCCATGCCGGCCTCGGTCAGACCCAGATGCAATGGATACTCGCAACGCGCCGCCAGCTTGCGGTAGACCGCGATCAGATCCTGCACCCCGCTCATTTTCACCGACAGAATGATCCGGTCGCGCCCCAGCCCGATCTCCTCGGCCCGTCGGGCGCTGTCCAGCGCCGACAGAATCATCGCCTCGTGCATCACTTCGGCGGCTGTTTGCGGTTCCGGGCGGCGGGCGTTTTCGTCCATCAGGCGCGCCGCCAGGTCCTGATCGAGGCTGCCCCAGTTCACCCCGATCCGCACCGGCTTATCGTACCGACAGGCGATGTCGATGATGGTCGAGAACTGTTCGTCCTTCTTTTTCCCCCGACCGACGTTGCCGGGATTGATACGGTACTTGGCGAGCGCCTCGGCGCAGGCCGGGTGATGGATCAGCAGGCGATGGCCGTTGTAATGAAAGTCGCCGATCAGCGGGACGTGGATGCCCTGAGCCGCCAGCCGGTCGCGGATCTCCGGCACGGCGGCGGCGGCTTCCTCGTTGTTGACGGTGAGGCGCACCAGTTCCGAACCGGCTTGCGCCAGTTCCGCCACTTGGGCGACGGTCGCCGCGACCTCGGCGGTGTCGGTGTTGGTCATCGATTGCACCACGATGGGCGCATCGCCACCTACCACCACGGGACCGATCCGGACGGCCACGCAAGGCCGGCGCGGGAGGGGAGAAACAGCAGGAGTCATGAGCGGTTACACCTCTTCAGCGCAAAAACTCGCGACTGATCTCGCGAAACGTATCGGTGCCGGCCTGGTGCAGCCATTCGAACGCCACCATCTCGCGGCTGACGATGCGCACCCCTGCGGCGCGCATCCGCTCCAGCGCCAGTTCCGCATCGCGCGGCGAGCGTGAGGACACTCCATCGGCGACCAGATACACTTCCTTACCGGTCGCTCGCAGGTCCAGCGCGGTCTGTAACACGCACACATGCGCCTCCGTGCCGATCACCACCAGTTGCTCGCGACCGCAGGCGTCGATGCGCCGCATGCACTCCCGCTCGGCGGCGCAGGAAAAATGGGTCTTTTCCATGAAGGCCTCCGCCGGCAATAACTCGCGAATCGCGGCCACCGTATGGCCCAGACCGCGCGGATACTGTTCCGACGCCAGGATCGGCACGTTCAGCCGTTGGGCGATCCGGATCAGCCAGACGCCATTAGCGACCACTTCATCGGCCCGATGAATCGCTGGCATCAGTCGTTCCTGCAAATCGACCACCAGCAGGCAGGACAACTCAGTCCGCATCAACATTTCCGCTCTCCTCGCTAGTTAGGGAAGTTTTAAGTTTTAAG
>REEE01000045.1 GCA_007695245.1 Candidatus Competibacteraceae bacterium
TCCCAATAATACTTTAATTGTTAAAGAAAAATTGCGCAATCGCTCTAAAAACCAAAATTACGACGACCTATCCAACCCATTGATTGATATGGGCGGGTTTGGTCGTCGAAAAATTAAGGTTCAGAACCATGGGACCGTTGCCGTCGGACTCAAGCCGTAGGCGCTGAACTCGCCGTACGCGACCTGCTCCTGGACAGCCAAATGCTCCACGAACAGCCGAAACTGTTGGGCGGTGCTTTGGCTGGTCAGAACCAGATAGGGCAGATTCAACTTTTCTGCTGCACTATCCGGAATCGCTTGAATCGCCTGCTCGGCGCTGATGCCCTTCCGGGCGATCAACCGCCGGCGTTCCCGTTCTGGGCTACTTTTCACCTGAACGCGCCGCACCACTCGCTGCCTGGCATGTGCGGGAACCGCAGCGATCTCGCTCACCGTCGCGTGATCCCGCATCCCCACCAACCAGTCAGAGGCCATCAGTGTTTCCAGGTCCGCTCTACGGGCATGAAGGCGCAAGCGTTCGCCCAAGGAACGGCCGTTCTTTTCGACATCCGGGAAGCTCACGCCGATGTTGCGCCCGCCATGCGCCACCAGGCCACGGTGCAGCTTGCTGAAAAGAGCGTTCATCAGCGTGGTCGGCGTGAACTCCGGATCGGGCAGCAACCGGATTTCAAGGTAGGCATCCATCGGTCAATCCTTCTCACCGAAGACACCGCCACGAATCAGCGTTGCCATCACATAATGCTGGTTGCCGAGATCCGGGGCTTTGTCCTTAAGCACCCAGCTATCCAGCAGGTTGTAGAAATCCGCTTTGTCCTTGGGTTGACGGTAGGCTTTGCCTTGCGAAGTCACCGAACCATAAGGTTCGACGGCGATGGGGCCGATTTCGATGCCCTCTTCGTTGGGATACCAGGTATCGATGGTCCGCAGGGCATTGCCGATTTTCTGGCTGTGGATCGCCGCGACATCGCCCACGGTGTAGAGCGTTTTGCTTTTCTGGCCCTTCTTGTCGCCCCGGTCGAGGATCAATTCCTGGGAAGGGTAGACTTCCTGCCCGTCGCCGACGCGAGCGTAGGCGACCACCTCCAGCAACACATAGTCCTTGCCCGCCAAACCCTGCTCGATGACCGTCGCCAAGGATTGCAGATCGGCCTGAGCGTGAGGGGTGACATCGAAATTCCGCAGGGAAAAGTCCTGCGCGTTGAAGGTCCAGGCTCGATCGGTTTCGCCTTGGGTCAGATGACGAATCCGAACCTCCACCTGCTCCGCACCAACCCGGTTGCGCCAAAGAAAGCGGCCGTCGGCCAGATTGCAGGCGTAGCGCCGGGCCAGTTCCGAAAAGCCCATCCGCTCCACGTACTGTTTGACCGTGAGCTGCAATTTCTCTTGATAGTCGGCGTTGTTGCAGGCCGATGGTGTGCCCGCGCCGCCGAGGACGCGCAAGGTAAACCGGACGCGCAAGGTATCCGCAGCGTTGGGCAGGGTGGCCACATCCACGGTTTGCAGGTTGGGCGATTGGATCGAAGCATCCAGCTTGGCCGGGTCCTGATCTTTGGTGGACAACCGGTTGGAGATGGTGCCGCGCACGGATTTTTCGCGCACGCCGACAGGGCACCACCGTTCGCCGCTGTCCCGTTCATCCCAACGACCGGCGCTGAAGAGCGCGTCGGACGGGTCCAGTTTGCGTTCGAAGGCGAGGACAGAGGCGGTTTTCAGTTCGGTTTTAGCCATGAGAGAGTTTCCTTATACGAGGCCAGCGCGGGCGTTGGAAGTTGCTTCGGAATAGTGATTGACGCAGCGATAAATACCGTTTTCGGCGTCGGCTTCGGGGTGCCAGAGCAGTTGGCGCAGGTGTTCGAGATGGTGGGGGCCGATCCACTGGCCCAGCGAATACAGACTTTCCACGAAGCGGAAAGGCGTGCGGTCATCGCGGGCATTCTCGACCTCGCCCGGCCGGTAAAGGGGCGAAATACCGGCGTAGCCAATCGGTAGCGGAACCAGCCAGCCCGGCCGCTTGCGGACTTGCCAGAGCGTTTCTTCCGGTTTGGCTGGGTCGGAGCCAGCCGATTCCATGTTGAGCCGTGAGAGGTCCAGCAAGGCATCCAGGGCGGTGGCATCGGGTTGATGGGTGTGGATTTCGGCCAATCGCTCGGCCAGCAGATCTTGCCGTTGTACCAGGGCGTAACCGGGCAGCAAGCGGCGGCGCAACTTACCAAAGAGTTCATTTTGCCCGTTCAAATCATCGGGCAAGACCTGCCACCGCGCGGCATGGCGTTCGCCTGGACGGGCGGGAAGAATACTGCCGCCCGCCAGCCGCATCCCCTGCACGAGGTGGTGAGCCGTTCGGGCGAATTCCCCTCCGTCGTATTCGCCGAATCCCTCCTTCACGGCGACAATGAGCGTGATTTCGAGGTGAACGCGGCCTTCCTCGACCAAGGCAGTCGGCATACCGTCCTTGCCGGCCGGGTTGCGGGTCAGATTGAAAACCCGAGTGCGTCGGCCGGCGGGCTGGGCGACTTGCGGTTGAAAGCCGTGGCAAACGATACCGACCCCGCCGAAGCCTTCCCGCACCTCACCAAAATCATAGGGCGAACCTGCGGACAAACGTCGTTCCAGGGCGTGGGCGAAGCCGGTAAACGCGGTCGGCGCGGGGAAGCCCCACGTCAACGGGCCAGAAATCGCGTTGGCGTTTTGCACCTGAAGGCGCGGCAGAATCAGCAAGCCGCCGGCGTCGATCATTGGGCTAGTCATGGTCGGCCAACTCCAGGCCGATCATGCGCAATTCGGCGCCCAGCACGTCTTGCCACGCGTCGGCTTCCGCTTGACCCATGGGCGTTTTCTTATCGTCGCTGATGGCGGCGTTGAGCCAGTTGCCGAAACGCCGGCAGATGTCGTCTTGCCAATCGCCGCGCCGCCGTCGGGCGGCAAACGCTTCGTCGCCGGCGGCGCGCTTGGGGTCGAGCCAGCATTGTTCCGCCGCGTTCAAGCGGCAGCGTTCGTCTTGACTCCAACCCCCGTCGATTTCGTGGATCTCGGCGGCGAATTGCAGCAGTTCATCACGGACGTAGCCCACCAGTTCCGCGCGCTTGTTGCGGATGCGGATATTGTTGAGGTCGGGTTTCGCCACGCTGCGCAGAAAATCCCGCAGGATTCGGGTGAGGTCTCTCACCGCCGGGCGGTTGCCGAAACGACGGGCAAACGCACTTTCGATGAAAAACGGCGGGCGGATCGGGTCGGATTGCCAGTTGGGCGGCAACGAGGGCAACAGCCAGTTCTCGCCGTGGCGTTCGCTGTTCAACTGGCTGATGTTCTGCGGTTTCGTACCGCCAAACTTTTGGATCGCCAGATCGGGATACTCGCAGTAGCCGTGCGGATGGGCGCGCTTCTCGCGGCGCGCTTCTCGCGCCGCCTTGGCCTCGTCGGAAAAGCGATCCTCGCGGATGCCCGCCCATACCACCTGCGCCAGCGAGGTCGGAAACAGGGGCGCGAGCAAGTGATAGCGCCCTTCACTGAGCGGCCAGAAAATTTGCTTGGCCAATTTGTGGGTGGCCGGCTGGCCGTTGGGTTCGGGCAAGGTGGCGAAGGCGGCCATCCACTCCGCGGCCAAGCCGGCGTCGTCCGACAGGGCCGACGCCAGGGCCGGGTCTCCGGCCATGGCGCGATCCAGCAGTGATTGTCCGTCTACGGCGAGGCGCAGGAATTTATACACGTCGAGCGCCGCCGCGTTGCCGACGACATCGGCCGGCAGCGAGTCTGCAATAGTGTGAGAACCGACCAGCAACTCGCCAGCTTGCGGATTGCCAGAAGTGCTGAGGCTGGACCCCTTGGCGTCGGGATGGGTGAATTTGAGCGCGTGAGTCACTTGCTGAATCTGGCTCACCCGTCGCGCCGCGTCGGCGATCCAGGTTTGCGGCTCGTGATCGGCCAGCAGCTTCCGCCGAGCGTCGTCTTCACCGTCCTTGAGCTTGTCCAGTTTGGGCTGGAGGCGGTCTTGCGTGAAT
>REEE01000044.1 GCA_007695245.1 Candidatus Competibacteraceae bacterium
GTTCCGTGAGGTTCATGCGCGGGGTCCTCTTGGTGGGTCGCGATTCGGGCCTTCGGGCGTGGAACCCCGTGGGGGCCGCAGTCCGAACCGAGATCTTCGTAAATCGCCGGGGTGAAGCGCGGGGTGCAGATCGCCAGAAAGAGCAGGTCGCCGTCATCGGGGTTGGCGATGCGCTGGCGCACGCCGGGCGGAATCAGCACCACCGCGCCCGGCCCGACGTCCTCGGGCGGTAAATCGCCCACTTCGACGCGCCCCCGCCCTTCCAGGATCAGATAGCGTTCGGTGACGCCCCGCAGGCGATGCCAGCGGGTGGTCACCCCCGGTTTCACGCGGGCGCGGGCCACGGACACCGCGCCGTCAGCCGGGGCATTCCACCACTCGGTGATGAAACAGCCTTCCACGAAGAAGTACTCCGCCGATGGCGAGCGATGCACGAGCGGCGTTGGGGTCTTCATGCCGGCCTCCGCCCAAAGCACATCGCCGGCCCACCTCACAGCCACCGGCGGACGCGCGCCCGGTAATCCGCGTAGGCCGCCCCGAACCGCGCCGCGAGGGCGCGCTCCTCGGGGAGGATTTGAAAGCGGGTCATGTACGACACGAACGCGACCGGCCCGACGAGCGCCCAGGCGTTCGCCAGCAGGCAGGCCCAGGCGACCAGCACGACGAGCAGGCCGACGTACATGGGATTGCGCGTGACGGCGTAGACGCCCGAGGTCACGAGCGCGGTCGTCCGCTCCGGCGCGAACGGATGGGTCGTGGTGTTCGCCCGCCGAAAGGCGCGGATGCCGGCCAGAGCGATACCGAGCCCCACGACGGCGAGCGCGGCGGCGGCGGCCACGCGGGCCGACAGCGGTGCCGCCAACGACGGGGTCACCCGAGCGATGACCCCCATGAGGCCGGCGACGCCCAGGACGACCACGGGGGGCGGAATCTTGAGTTCCAGGGCGTTCATCATCGAGAAACCGGTCGCGGTTGCAGGGGCGGGGCGGGGCGGGGCGTCGGAACCTCCGCTCCGGGATCGCGGGGTGGTCCCGGAAACCCGTTGGGCGCAGGCCACCACTGGCGCGTTCGAGATTTCGAACGTCTCATTGACGGCGAGGTTCCGCCGCGTGTTCGCGACCTGATCGTAGAGAATGACCTGGCCGCCCGCGAGCGCGACTTCGGCGAAATCGGCCCCGGCACCGGCCATCTAAACACCCGCTTGTCCGACCAAAGTCGTTTCATGAGGGATCATCCGCCCGATGGAGGGCGCGGCCCTCCACCTGCCCGACCAAAGCCAGCGCCTCCTCCAGCGAACGGGCGGGAAACCCGTGTCGCCCGTCCGGCCCCCGCCAGATCGCCAGCCCCTCGGCGGGATCGAACCACAGCCATTCGGTGCGGTTGGCGACGAGGCGGGCGGTGGGCGTCACCGCCAGCAGCGGCAGGCCCAGCACTCGGGCGGTGCGTTCGTCGAACCGGCAGGGTTCGAGGGGTTCCAGGGATTCAGGGATCATCGTGGTCGCTCCATGGGTGGGGTTCCAGCAGCGCTGCTACTCCGCCTGGAAGCCTATCCCATGAGTATAGGACGCTCTACCGGGATGTAGCGGCGGTCCGCCTCAGAGCCCGCGGATCAAGCCATATTCGGCGGCTTGCAGCGGCCCTGTGGCCACCAGCAACGCGCGCGACGTCACGATATCGGTCTGAGACGTCAGCGGCGGCAGCGACGAGTCGCCGGCGACGGGGTTGGCGGCGTATTCTGGCGCGCCGAACAGGTTGGCGCGCACGCACACATCGGCGTCGAAACCCATCACCACCACCGTGGCGTAGCCGGTCACAAAATTGTTGAAGGCGGCGTGAAAGGACCCCATGTGGCGATGGCCCAGTTCGTTGACGGCCACGCGGTTGGCGCAGGCGTTGTACTCCGGCACCAGCGCCGGACACACCGGCGGCGTGGTGCCGATATGCAAGGCGCAGGCTCCGCCGCCGCGATGCTGGATCGCCCGCAGAACGGACTTGATGTGATCCACCACCCGCATGCCATCCACCACTTTATCCATGCCGGGTTGATGGGCGTCCATATGGATGAGTACGGCCCCCACGGGCGCGGCCGACCGATAGATGAAGTCCTCCACCGACTGCGCCGTAACGCCCTCCCAGAGGGACGGTGGCCGCAGCCGTTGCGTGAGGTTCGGGTTGTACATGTTCGGACCGTGCGGATTGAACGGATTCGGCAACGCGGTCTGCGTGTAGCGAACCGCGCGTGAGCGCACCGCGCCGAGCGCGGCCCATTGGGGCTGCGGGATCGGGTACAGGCGTTGCAGGTAGTGCAGGGCGCTCTTGTACTTGTTCGCCTTGTTCCCAAAGGTCGCGTCGGCGACATTTCTGACCTGGGTGATGGCGGCGGTCACCTGCATCGCGGTGCCGGCGGGATTGTTCAAGATGGCTATCAACGGCGCGAGTGAGCTGTTTTTGAACTGAGAATAAGTGGGGTTGACGGCGTTCACCATCTGCAGGAACGTCGCCACGTGGGGAAATGCGGGCACTGTGGTCTCCTCCGTTTACTCTGTAAGCCTATCAGTCTTGCAGGTTTGGTGCGTGGGGCCCCGGCTGCGGAATGACCGTCATTCCCAGGGCAATCGCGCTAGGTGGTAGCTATTCTGAACGAAAAGGCGGATCGGGCGGGTTAGCGGAGCTGACCCGCCATCCCGGCAGTTCCCCCCGATGCTCGTGTAACGAGGATCGGGGGCGCGCGCCGGGGTCCAGGCCGACGCGGCGGATTGAATACCCCATCATCCTTGAAATTTTCCAGTGATAAATTGGGGTGGTCGCTTCCTGTAGTAGGCTCGATGAGGTCAACACCACAAGTTGTGGTTACGGATGAGGGGATCACTGGAAAATTTACAGGAGGAAAAATAGCGCATGATTGCCGCCGGCATCATCTTTCAGGCCGAATGCTCCGCCGCGCGCCGGTCGGTGACGGCGTAGACGCCCGAGGTCACGAGCGCGGAGGACCGCTCCGGCGCGAACGGATGGGTCGTGGTGTTCGCCCGCCGAAAGGCGCGGATGCCGGCCAGAGCGATACCGAGCCCCACGACGGCGAGCGCGGCGGCGGCGGCCACGCGGGCCGACAGCGGTGCCGCCAACGACGGGGTCACCCGAGCGATGACCCCCATGAGGCCGGCGACGCCCAGGACGACCACGGGGGGCGGAATCTTGAGCTCCAGGGCGTTCGTCATGAGGGAGAAACCGGTCGCGGTTGCCGGGGCGGGGCGTCGGAACCTCCGCTCCGGGATCGCGGGGCGGTCCCGGAAACCCGTTTGGAACGGACCACCACCCGCGCGTTCGAGACCTCGAACGCCGCGCCGGCGGCGACCGCCGGCTAGGGTTCGATTTTCGTGCCCAACACGCGCAGGAATTGGGCGAGCCACTCGGGATGCGCCGGCCAGGCCGGCGCGGTGACTAACACGCCGTCCACATGCGCCTGGTCCATCGGAATATCGACATACGTCCCTCCCGCGCGCGTCACGTCCGGCCCCACCGCCGGATACGCGGCGCAGGCCTTGCCCTCCAGCACGCCGGCCGCCGCCAGCACCTGAGCGCCGTGGCAGACGGCGGCGATCGGCTTGTCGGCCCGCGCGAAGTGCCGAACGATCTCCAGCACGGTCTCGTTCAGGCGAATGTACTCCGGGGCGCGCCCGCCGGGGATGACCAGCGCGTCGTAGTCCTCCGCCCGGACCTCGGCAAACGTCGCGTTCAACGCGAAATTGTGACCGCGTTTCTCGCTGTAGGTCTGGTCGCCCTCGAAGTCGTGGATCGCCGTGCGCACCGTCTCGCCGGCCTGCTTGTCGGGACAGACCGCGTGAACGGTATGCCCCACCATCCCCAAGGCCTGGAAGGGCACCATGACTTCGTAGTCCTCCACGTAGTCGCCGACGAGCATTAAGATTTTCTTCGCACTCATGACAGTCACCTCCTGAATGGATGGTTTTGCGGTTGATGATCGGGTCCA
>REEE01000174.1 GCA_007695245.1 Candidatus Competibacteraceae bacterium
AGATTCCCTTTTTCCTCCAGCCAGTTCTTGCGATCCCCCGCCCGCTTTTTCGCCAGCAGCATATCCAGCAGCGCCGGGGTGTCATCGCCGGCGTCGAGCGTCAGTTGCACCAGCCGCCGGGTGGTGGGGTCCATGGTGGTCTCCCGCAGTTGCAGCGGATTCATCTCGCCCAAGCCCTTGAAGCGGGTCACGCTGACCTTACCTTTCTTCTTCTCGGCGACGATGCGGTCGAGAATCCCTTGCCGCTCGGCCTCATCCAGGGCGTAGAACACCTCTTTGCCGACATCGACGCGAAACAGCGGCGGCATGGCGACATACACGTGGCCGGCTTCCACCAGGGGGCGGAAATGGCGTACGAACAGCGCGCACAGCAGTGTGGCGATGTGCAGGCCGTCGGAATCGGCGTCGGCCAGGATGCAGATCTTGCCGTAGCGCAGGCCATTGAGTTCCGCGGAACCGGGGTCCACGCCGATCGCCACGGCGATGTCGTGAACCTCCTGCGAAGCCATCACCTCGGTGGAATCCACTTCCCAAGTGTTGAGAATCTTGCCGCGCAACGGCATCACCGCCTGAAACTCGCGACTGCGCGCCTGCTTGGTGGAACCGCCGGCGGAGTCGCCCTCAACCAGGAACAATTCGGTGCGCGCCAGATCCTGAGCGGTGCAATCGGCCAGTTTGCCGGGCAGCGCCGGACCGCTGGTGATCTGTTTGCGCACGACCTTGCGGCTGGCCCGCAGGCGTTTATGGGCGTTGGCCAGGGCGAGCTGGGCGATGCGCTCGCCGGTCTCGGGATGCTGGTTCAGCCACAGACTCAAGGCGTCCTTGACCACCCCGCCGACGAACACCGCGCATTCCCGCGAAGACAGTCGCTCCTTGGTCTGACCGGAGAATTGTGGGTCCCGCAATTTCACTGACAGCACGTAACAGCAGCCTTCCCAAACATCTTCCGGGGCGATGCGCAGCCCGCGCGGCGTCAGATTGCGAAATTCGCAGAACTCGCGCACCGCGTCGGTCAGCCCACCGCGCAGGCCGTTGACATGGGTGCCGCCCTGCGCGGTGGGAATCAGGTTGACGTAGCTTTCAGTCACCGACTCGCCCCCGTCCGGCAACCAGGTCAGCGCCCAGTCGACCGCTTCGCGCTCGCCGTGGGCATGGCCGACGATGGGGGGATCGGGCAGCAGCGGCATTCCACCCAACGCTTCCTTGAGATAATCGGTAAAGCCGTCCTCGTAATGCCAGGTGATCTGTTCGCCGCTGGCTTCGTCGGTGAACTGGACTTTCAATCCCGGACACAGCACCGCCTTGGCGCGCAGCACGTGTTTGAGGCGCGGCGTCGAGAATTTAGGCGAGTCGAAATAGCGGGGGTCGGGCCAAAAGCGCACGGTGGTGCCCGTCGCGCGCCGGGACGCCGCGCCGACCGCTTTCAACTCGGATCTCTTATCGCCGCCGGCGAAGGCCATGTGGTATTCCTGGCCGCCGCGTTTGACCCAAACTTCGAGCTGGGTGGACAGCGCGTTGACCACCGACACGCCCACGCCGTGCAGGCCGCCGGCGAACTGGTAGTTGCGGTCGGAGAACTTGCCGCCGGCGTGCAGGCGGGTCAGGATCAACTCGACGCCGGGAATTCCTTCCTCGGGATGCAGATCCACCGGCATGCCGCGCCCGTCGTCCGCGACCGCCAGCGAACCATCGGCGTGCAGCACGACGGTGACCGTGGTGGCATGACCGGCGATGGCCTCGTCCACGCTGTTGTCGATGACTTCCTGCGCCAAGTGGTTGGGACGGGTGGTGTCGGTGTACATGCCCGGGCGTTTGCGCACCGGGTCCAGGCCGCTCAGGACTTCTATCGCGGAGGCGTCGTAGGCAGTGTTCATCATGGCATTCGGATCGGAGAAATTCGGGCGCGTACTTTAAGAACCCGCACAAAAACCCCCTTCTCCCCGTGGGAGAGGAGTTGGGAGTAAAAACTTTATTTTCAATGCGTTAATCCGCAGGAGGCCGTACAAAACGCCTCTTAATCCTATAAGGGATGGGTCGCAAATACCCCATATCCTCTCACCCCAGCCACCGCCGGGCGTTGCGGAACAGCCGCAACCACGGTCCATCTTCGCCCCAGCCATCGGGATGCCAGGAGTACTGCATGGTGCGAAAACCCCGCTCCGGATGTGGCATCAGGATGGTGAAGCGCCCGTCGCGGCTGGTCAGGCCGGTGATGCCGCCCGGCGAGCCGTTGGGATTGGCTGGATAGGTTGCCGCCGGCTGGCCATGATGGTCCACGAAGCGCAGCGCCGCCACGCCGGCCGCCAGCGCCGCCGCCGGCCCGTCCCCGGCGGGGAATTCAGCCCGGCCCTCGCCGTGCGCGACCGCAACCGGCAGTCGCGAACCGGCCATGCCGTGCAGGAACAGGGACGGCGAGGGCAACACTTCCACCAGACTCAGCCGCGCCTCGAACTGTTCCACTCGGTTGCGCGCGAAATGCGGCCAGAATTCCGTCCCGGCGATCAGTTCGCGCAGGTTGGCGAGCATCTGACAGCCGTTGCACACCCCCAGCCCGAAGCTGTCGGGTCGGGCGAAGAACGCCGCGAAGTCGTCGCGGGCGCGGGGATCGAACAATATCGACTTGGCCCAGCCCTCGCCGGCACCCAACACGTCGCCGTAGGAAAACCCCCCGCAGGCGGCGATGCCGTGAAAATCGGCCAGGGTGACCCGCCCGGCGCTGAGGTCGCTCGTATGGACATCCACCGCCGCGAAGCCGGCTTGGTCGAAGGCCGCCGCCATTTCCACCTGACCGTTGACCCCCTGCTCGCGCAGGATGGCGATGCGCGGCCGCGCGCCCTCGGTCAGATAAGGCGCGACGATATCCTCGGCGGGATCGAAGGTCAGCCGCACGCTCAAGCCTGGATCGGCGGGATCGCCAGCCGCCTCGAACGCCTCGCGGGCGCAATCCGGATGATCGCGCAGCGCTTGCAGCCGATAACTGGTCTCCGACCAAAGCCGCCGCAGTTCGGCGCGGCTGGCGGCGAACGCGGTCTCCCCAGCGAAGCGCAGCACCAGCCGATCCTCGTCGTTCGGCGCGCCGATGACGTGGCTGCATTCTCCCAAGCCCGCCGCCGCCAACCGCGCCAGCACCCGGTCCCGATCCAGCGCCCGCACTTGAATCACCGCCCCCAGTTCCTCGGCGAACAGGGTTTCCAGCAGACCCTCGCCCAGATCGTCCAGCAGCACCGTCACCCCGCGGCCGCCGGCGAACATCATTTCCGCCAGCGTCGCCAGCAGGCCGCCGTCGGAACGGTCGTGGTAGGCCAGCAGCCGGCCGGCGGCGTTCAGCTCCTGAATCACCGCAAAGAACGCGGCCACATCTTCCGGGGCGTCCAGGTCCGGGACGGTCTCGCCCAACTGGCCGTAAACCTGCGCCAGCGTCGAACCGCCCAGCCGGTTCTGGCCGCGCCCGAGATCGATCAGGAGCAGGTCGGTGTCGCCCCGGTGCGCGCGCAATTGCGGCGTCAGGGTGCGGCGCACGTCCACGACCGGAGCGAAGGCGGATACGATCAGCGACAGCGGCGCGACCACGCTTTTTTGTTCGCCATCCGTCTCCCAAGTGGTTTTCATGGACAGCGAATCCTTGCCGACCGGAATGGCGATGCCCAGCGCCGGACACAACTCCATCCCCACCGCCCGCACGGTGTCGAACAGGCGGGCGTCCTCACCGGGATGACCGGCCGCCGCCATCCAGTTGGCCGACAGCTTCACGTCGCCGAGCTTCTCGATGCGCGCGGCGGCCAGATTGGTCAGCGCCTCACCGACCGCCATTCGTCCCGAAGCCGGCCCATCCAGCACCGCCAGCGGCGCGCGCTCGCCCAGCGCCATGGCTTCGCCGGTCTCGGTATCGAAACTGGTGGCGGTCACCGCGACATCGCTGACCGGGACCTGCCACGGCCCGACCATTTGATCCCGACACACCAGGCCGGTCACGGTGCGGTCGCCGATGGTGATGAGAAAACTCTTGTCGGCCACCGCCGGGAAGCGCAGCACCCGCGCCACCGCTTCATTGAGATCGATACCGTCCAAGTCGAGCGGCCGGGCCACGACCGGGACGCGGGCCACGTCGCGCACCAGTTTCGGCGGTTGGCCGAACAACACGCGCATCGGCATATCCACCGGCCGGTTGGCGAAATGCCGGTCGTCGACGCTCAGATGCGGCTCCGCCGTGGCCACGCCGATCACCGCATACGGGCAGCGTTCCCGCGCGCACAGCGTCTGAAAGATATCCAGCCCCTCGGCGGCGATGGCCAACACGTAGCGCTCCTGCGCTTCGTTACACCAGATCTGCATCGGCGTCATCCCGGGGTCGTCGTTCGGCACGTCGCGCAACTCGAAAACACCGCCCCGTTCCGCGCCATGGATGATTTCCGGTACGGCGTTGGCCAGGCCACCCGCACCCACGTCGTGAATGGAGAGAATGGGATTGGCCTTCCCCAAGGCCACGCAGCGGTCGATGACTTCCTGGGCGCGACGTTGCATCTCCGGATTGCCGCGTTGCACCGAAGCGAAATCGAGGTCCGCGTGGGAGCTGCCGGCCGTCATGCTCGACGCCGCGCCGCCGCCCAGCCCGATCAGCATGGCGGGTCCACCCAGGACGACAATCGCGGTGCCCGGCGGCAGTTCGGCCTTGTGGACGTGCGGTTCGCGGATATTGCCCAGCCCGCCGGCGAGCATGATCGGCTTGTGGTAGCCGCGCCGCTGGCCGTCGGGACC
The DNA here is from genome assembly GCA_007695245.1 of Candidatus Competibacteraceae bacterium. Taxonomy (GTDB): domain Bacteria; phylum Pseudomonadota; class Gammaproteobacteria; order Competibacterales; family Competibacteraceae; genus REEE01. Next base: position 4,756 of record REEE01000174.1, read on the forward strand.
CTCCTGCTCGAACGTGCGAAAGTAGCCGGCCAGGTTGGGACGGCCGAACTCGTTGTTAAAAGCCGCCGCGCCGAGCGGACCCTCCACCATGATCTCCAGGGCCGAGGCGATACGCTCGGGCTTGCCGTAATCCCGTTCCCACGGTTGTGCGAAATCGGGAATCCGCAGATGCGAGACCGAGAATCCGCACAGGCCGGCCTTGGGTTTCGCGCCGCGTCCGGTGGCACCCTCGTCGCGGATTTCGCCGCCGGCGCCGGTGGCCGCGCCGGGGAAGGGGGAAATCGCGGTCGGGTGGTTGTGGGTCTCCACCTTCATCAGGATGTGAATGTCTTCCCGATGGTAGCGGTACTGACCGTCGTGCGGGTCGGGGAAGAAGCGTCCGGCGCAGAACCCGCTCATCACCGCTGCGTTGTCGCAATAGGCGGACAGCACATCGTCGGGATGGCATTCGTGGGTGTGGCGGATCATGGCGAACAGCGAACGCTCCTGCGGTACGCCGTCCACGATCCAGTCCGCGTTGAAGATCTTGTGCCGACAGTGTTCGGAGTTCGCCTGCGCGAACATCATCAGTTCCACGTCGGTGGGATTGCGCTCCAGCCGGGTAAAGCAGTCCAACAGGTAGTCGATCTCGTCCGCCGACAAGGCCAGACCCAGCGTGCGGTTCGCCGCCGCCAGCGCCTCTCGCCCGGCACCCAGAACGTCCACCGCGGTCAGGGGCACCGGGTCGGCGTGCGCGAACAGAACGGCCGGATGGTCGCCTGGCTCCAACACGGTCTCGGTCATTCGGTCGTGCAGCACCGGTTTAATCGCGGCCAATTCGCCGTCCGTGAGGGGCCGTTCGGATTCCAGAAACCAGGCCACGCCGCGTTCGATGCGGTGGATCCGGCGCAGGCCGCAGTTGTGGAGGATATCGGTCGCCTTGGACGACCACGGTGAAATCGTGCCGGGACGGGGAACGACCAGGAGCAGTGGAGCACCGGATGGATTCGCGTGGCCTTCGCTCTTTGCACCGGCCACGGCGAGCTGGTGCGACGGCGCGGGGCCGTAGTGCAGCAGCCGGTCTAACACCTCGCGGTCGGTTGCGGTCAACGACCCGTCCACGAAATGCACGAATTCGGCGCGGACGGCGGTAACGACCGGAACCCGCCGACGCAGCGTGGCCTGCATCTTCTGCAAACGGAATGACGACAGGGCAGGGCTTCCACGAAATTGCAGCATCGCGGGGGTCTCCGGGTCGGACAGGGAACGCGGATGATAGCAGCAATCGCGGGTCCGCCGGGATGGTTGCGGCGGGGGAATGGAGGGTTGCGGCGGGGAAATCGGATGGGGACGTGGAGATGCGGTATTGATCCACGGTTTTTCAGCGAGTTGGAGCGCGCTGAGGGAGACGCGGATACCGAACGGGGCACCATGCGCTACCTACGGACTCGAAAAGCATTGGTTCCTTCAGGGCGAATTTGGATAATAGCTCCGACGCACCCTGGGTCTCGCCACGCCAAGCCGTTGGTTTGGATGCACGACGCGACATTTCACCATGACTGCAAAGCCTATCGATCACGATCCTCAACCCCAACCGCCCGCGCCGCCCGTCGAAGGCGAATGCTGCGGGCGGGGCTGCGAATTTTGCGTGTGGGTGTACTACGATCAGGCGCTGCGCCGCCATGAGGCGGCGCTGGCGCAATGGCGGGAGCGACAAACGCGCGGGGGGAACGAAGAGTCCGGTTAGCCGGTCGTCAGGCGCGCTCGTAAGTACCCACCAGCCGATTCATGCCGATGACCCGGGGTTCGATCCGTGCGAGCAAGTCCCACAGAGTCAGGCCAGGCTCGAGCGGAGCCGGGTCGTTCAAAGCCAATACCCAGAAATAGTACTGATGTTTGCCGTGGCCGTTGGGGGGCATGGGGCCGCCATAACCCATTTTGCCGAAGTCGTTTTGACCGGCGGTATGCGCTTCGACCCCTTCCGCCAACTGGTTGACCGACGCGGGGATGTTGTACAGTACCCAATGGACGAAGCCGTAGACACCGCGCGGGGTGATGAGCGGCGCGTCGGGATCGTGGCAGATCACGGCGAAGGCCTGGGTCCCGGCGGGCGCGCGGGTCCAGGAGAGGGCCGGTGAGACGTCCGCGCCTTCGCCGGTATGCTTGGCGGGAATCGCTCCGCCCGGCGCGAACGCCGAACTGGTGACCTGCAGGTCGGATAGTGCAAAGCCCATGATGGTCTCCTCTTGGGTGGGTAGCGCTCGCCCGATCGGGCGGGCGGTGGCTGGGTGGGAAGGGCGCTCTCCAGCGATGCGGAGGCGAAATTCACCACGGCCCGAACATTGTGCAAGGGCTCCGCGCCTTGTCAACCGATCCTCCTTCTTCCGCAATGCCGGAGAGCAACTCACACTGGAGCACACGCCATGATGTACCTTGCTGGAACCATCGCCGACGTGATCGATGAGAGTCCCCTCGCGACCCTGGTCCTGGATACGGGCCATCGTCGGTATCAGCTTCAGGCCGACTCCCGTCTGCTGGCCGATGGCTTGAAGACGCTGTTCGGCGATGACTGGATTGGGAAAGCGGTGGCCGTCCAGTGTGATGGCGTGATGCTCGCCAGCATTGAGATACCCGGTGCCCCGCCCGACTACGCGATTTAAGGGTTTGGAATCGGCTAACCACTGGAGTCAAAAAAGCCGACGATGGTACAAGAGAGTACATCGTCGGCTTGTGCGTGGTCGCGCTACCCGCCTCTCACCCCTGGCGGGAGAGAAGCGGGAGAGCGAGAAGGGATTCAAGCGTATTGCTTCGCCACGAAGTCCCAGTTGACCAGATTCCAAAATGCCTCGACGTACTTGGGCCGCAGGTTGCGGTAATCGATGTAATAGGCGTGTTCCCATACATCGCAGGTCAGCAGCGCCACCTTGCCGGAAGTCATCGGTGTGCCGGCGTTGGAGGTGCTCATCAGCTCCACCGAACCGTCTGGGTTCTTGACCAGCCAACCCCAGCCCGAGCCGAAGGTGCCGACCGAGGTCTTGGTGAACTCCTCCTTAAAGGCCGCGAACGAACCAAACTTCTGGTCGATCGCCGCCGCCAGCGGCCCGCTCGGCTCGCCGCCGCCGTTGGGCTTCAGACAGTTCCAGTAGAACGTGTGGTTCCACACCTGCGCGGCGTTGTTGAAAATTCCGCCAGAGGATTTCTTGATGATTTCTTCCAGCGACAGATTCTCGAATTCGGTGCCGGGGATCAGATTGTTCAGGTTGGTGACGTAAGCCTGGTGGTGCTTGCCGTAATGAAACTCCAGAGTCTCGGCCGAGATATGGGGTTCCAACGCGTTCTTGGCGTAGGGTAGTTCGGGCAGTTGATGAACCATGCGTCGTCTCTCCAGTTACGGGTCCAGCGTCGAAAGGTTAGCGCTCGGTTAGAGCCGCGCGGCGGTGGTAAGTTTTACCATCGCCCACGCCCCGCGCGCCAAAGTTCGGCTAGTCTAGACCCCGGTACCCAGCGATGCAACGCGGGTTACGAAAGGGACGGGTATGGTATTCTTGCGCTTACCCTCTTCCGTCGAACCTCTGCGAAGTGGTTCCGCGCCACCTCCATATTTCAGCTCTTGGAGACCGAACCTGATGCTTAAAATCAACCTCGTATTCGTTTTTCTGGCCGTTTTTGCCACCGCCGGTTGTGTCGGTGGTCTGGGCGGTGGTTCTGCCAGCAGTGACACCGGCGTGACCAGCGTGGCCAGCCTCAGCGACGGCGGCCGGGTCGGGCCTCGGGTGAGCGATTCGGAAATCACCCGCAGCATCCAGAGCGCCTTTCGGGAAGACGACCTGCTGGCCAACGCCAACATCACGGTCAACAGCGACCAAGGCATCGTCAGCATGAGCGGCCGACTGACCGCCCGCGCCGCCAACCGGGCGATGTCGCTGGCGCGGTCTGCGCCCGGCGTGCAACGGGTGGTGTGGGCCAATATCGACTACATTCCCGAATAAGCCTCAATTCCCCGGCTCTGCTCCGAACGGCGCGTAACGACTCCCATGTGTGGCATCGGTGGCGAGCTACGGCTCGACGGCGGCGAACCCGACGCGGCCCTGATGGGGCGGATGCTGCGCCGCCTGGCCCGACGCGGTCCCGATCACGAAGGAACCTGGTCCGACGGCCCTCTGCTGCTGGGCCATCGCCGCCTGGCGGTGATCGATCTCAGCGAGCGCTCCAACCAACCGATGGTCGATCCCGAACTGGGGCTGGCGCTGGCGTTCAACGGTGCCATCTATAACTATCGAGAATTGCGGTGCGAGCTGCTGGCCAAGGGCTACCGCTTCTTTTCCGAGGGCGACACCGAGGTCATCCTCAAAGCCTACGCCGAATGGGGCGAAAGCTGCGTCGAACACCTGATCGGTATGTTCGCCTTCGCGATCTGGAACCTTCGCGAACGCACCCTGTTCCTGGCCCGCGACCGGCTGGGCATCAAACCGCTGTACTACAGCCGGACGCCGCGCGCCTTTCGTTTCGCCTCCAACAGCCAGGCTTTGCTGGCGGCGCCGGACGTGGAGGTCTCCCTCGATCCGGTGGCTCTACACCAGCAATTGACCCTGCATGCGGTGGTTCCCGCGCCACGCACGATCCTGCAAGGCATCCGCAAGCTGGCGCCCGCCACCACCCTGACCCTGACCCCCGATGGCGGCGAGCGGAGCCGCGTCTACTGGCGGCTCAAGGCGCTGCGTCCCGCCGAACCACGATCTGAAGCGGAATGGACCGAAGCGGTTCACGCCGCGCTGCGGCTGGCGGTGCGGCGCCGGTTGGATGTCGCCGATGTGCCGGTGGGGGTGTTGCTGTCCGGCGGGCTGGATTCCAGCCTGTTGGTGGCGCTGCTGGCCGAATCCGGAGTCCGCGATCTACGCACCTTCTCGGTCGGCTTCGAGGATCAGCCGGAGGAAAAAGGCAGCGAGTTCGAATACTCCGATCAAGTGGCTGCCCGCTACCAAACCCGCCACCAGCAATACCGGATTCCCAACGATCACGTGCTCGAACGCCTGCCGGAAGTGGTCACCTGCATGGCCGAGCCGATGGTCGGTCAAGACGCGGTGGCGTTTTTCCTGCTGGCCGAGCAAGTCTCGCAGGCGGTCAAGGTCGTGCAGAGCGGCCAGGGTGCCGACGAGGTGTTCGGCGGCTATTTCTGGTATCCGCGCATGGCCGCCGAGAGCGGCGGCGCGGTGGACCGGTTCCGGCACCACTATTTCGACCGCGATCACGCGGAATTCCTGGACACGGTCGCGCCAGCCTGGCACGGCCCCGATCATACCGCCGCGTTCGTCGCCGAACGGCTGGCGGAACCCGACGCCGAGGAGTATCTGGATCAGGTGCTGCGGCTGGATGTGACCACCCTGATCGTGGACGACCCGGTCAAGCGGGTGGACAACATGACCATGGCTTGGGGGCTGGAAGCGCGGGTGCCGTTCCTGGACCATCAATTGGTGGAACTGGCCATGCAACTGCCTCCGGCCCTGAAAATCGGCGGGGACGGCAAATACGTGTTGAAGAAAATCGCCCGCGGACTTTTGCCCGACGCGGTGATCGACCGGCCCAAGGGCTATTTCCCGGTGCCGGCGCTCAAATTCGTGCGTGGGCCGTTCCTGGATTTCATGCGCGATATCGTCAATTCGCGCGCCTGTCGGGACCGCGGCCTGTTTCAGCGAACGTATCTGGAGCGGCTGCTGGCGGAACCGGAGGCGCATTTAACCCGCTTGCAGGGCAGCAAGCTGTGGCACGCGGCGCTACTGGAATTGTGGTTGCAGACGAACGTGGACACTGGTGCGTCTCTCCAGGAAACTCGCCCCTGAGTCCCGAGCATGGCCTCAACCCTTATCGACGCCATCGGCGTCCCGCAGATCCCGATCACCGCGCCGGCTCGCATCGTCTCGTTGGTGCCCAGCATCACCGAACTGCTGTTCGCGCTGGGCTTGGGCGATCAAGTCGTGGGTCGCACCCATTACTGCGTTCACCCCCAGCCGGCGATCGCCGCCATCCCCAGCGTCGGCGGCACCAAGAAGATCAAACACTCCCGGTTGCGGGCGCTCCAGCCCACCCACGTCATTCTCAACATCGACGAGAACCCGCGCGCGCTGGCGGAACAACTCGCCGAAGTCGTGCCGCACCTCATCGTGACCCATCCGCTGACGCCCGAAGACAACGTACCGCTGTATCGCCTGCTGGGGGGGATTTTCCGTCGGGAAGCCGAAGCGGAAGCGCTGGCGGCGGAATTCACACGGGCGCTGGCGGCGCTACGACAAGCGACGTGGCCGCCGCGCCGGGTGTTGTATCTGATCTGGCGCAAGCCGTGGATGGGCATCAGCCGGGATACCTATATCGCCCGCACCCTGGCGCTGGTGGGTTGGGAGACGCTGCCGGCGGACGCGGAGGCGCGCTATCCCGAGTTGGAGATGAACCGGACCCTGCTGAACGCCGCCGACCTGATCCTGTTCAGCAGCGAACCGTACCGCTTTCAGCCGGACGACTTGGACGCTTTTGCCCGGGACTACGACTGTCCGCCGGAAAAGCTGCGGCTGATCGACGGGGAAATGACCTCGTGGTACGGCAATCGGGCGATTCAGGGACTGGATTACCTGGCGCGGTTCGCCGGCAGCGAATTCTCGGACGTCCGTCGAACGCCGTCGGACAGTCATAGCTTGTGCGTCTCCAGCGCGCAGCCCCGCTCCCGATACTGACGAAATCGCTCGCGCGACTTCGCCAGCACCTCGGGATGCGCGTCCACCAGTTCCACCACCCGTTCGAAGCGCTCGAAACCCTCAGGCAAGGCGTCGGTGAAATTGATCAATACCTGGGCATCGACCTCAACCGGCGCGACGGTGCCGACCAGGACCGGCGAACTCTCCTCGCCCGCCAGCGGATAGCGCTCGTGCGGCACGAAGCTGTCCTGCCGAAACGTCCATAGCAGATCGTCCAGCGCCGCCGCCTGCGCGTCGGACGCGGCCAGCAGATAAACCGTATGTCCGAGGCGGTAAGCCTTGTCCGCCAGCCGGCAAGCCAGCAACGCCCGGCCGTTGTCCTTGCGGTCGGGCAACACGTAGAAATCAATGCGCGGCACGCCCGTCCTCCCGCTCGTTCTCGGCGGCGCGATCCAACAGATACTGGGTCAACAACGGCACCGGCCGGCCGGTCGCGCCCTTGGCCTTGCCGGTTTTCCACGCCGTGCCAGCGATGTCCAGATGCGCCCAATGGAACTTCTTGGTGAAACGGGACAGGAAACAGGCAGCCATGATCGCGCCGCCATCCTTGTGACTGGCGATATTGGCCATATCGGCGAAGTTGCTGTCCAGTCCCTCCTGATAATCCTCCCACAGCGGCAGTTCCCACACCCGGTCGGCGGCGGCGTGGCCGGCGGCCTGGAGCGCGTGCGCCAGCGGGGGATGATTGCTGAACAAGCCGTGCGGATGCCGGCCCAGCGCGACGATGCAGGCGCCGGTCAAGGTGGCGATGTCGATCACCGCCGCCGGATCGTCGCGCTCGGCATAGGTGAGGGTATCGCACAGGATCAACCGGCCTTCGGCATCGGTGTTGAGAATCTCCACGGTTTGGCCGGACAGGCTGGTGACGATATCGCCCGGCCGGGTGGCCCGACTGCCGGGCATATTCTCCACCGCCGGAATCAGCCCGATCACGTTGAGGGGCAATTGCAGTTCCGCGCAGGCCCGCAGCGCGCCCAACACGCTGGCGGCTCCGCACATGTCGAACTTCATTTCATCCATGCCCTCGCCCCCTTTGAGCGAGATCCCGCCGGTGTCGAAGGTCACGCCCTTGCCGGCCAGCACGTAGGGTTTCTGTTTCTCCGGTCCCCGTCCGTAGTCCAGACGGATCAATTTGGCGGGCTGGGCGCTGCCTCGGGTGACCGCCAGCAGCGCGCCCATGCCCAATTGTTCCAGCTCCGCTTCTTCCAGCACCGCGACGCGCAGCGCTGGAAACTCCCGGGCCAAGGCGTGGGCCTGTTCGGCCAGATAAGTGGGGGTGCAGATGTTGGGCGGCAGGTTGCCCAAGTCCTTGGCGATTTTGACCCCGGCGGCGATGGCCACGCCCTCGCGCACCGCCTGCTCGCCCTCCGGCAGTTCCCGGCGACCGGGCACACTGAGTATAATCTTGCGCAGCGGTCGGCGCGGCGCATCCTTTTTGCTCTTGAGCAGGTCAAAGCGATATCGTGATTCCTCGACCGCCTCGACGGCCTGGCGGATTTTCCAGCGCAGATCGCGACCTTTAACCGCCAGATCGCTCAGATAGACCACCGCCTCGGTGGCCCCTGTGTCGTCGAGCGCCGTCGCGGCATGGTGCAGAATCTGGCGAAAGCGGCGGTCGTCCAAGTCGCGTTCCCGGCCGCAGCCGACCAGCAACACCCGCTCGCACAGTGCCTCGGGCACGTTGAACAGCAACAGCGACTGGCCCGGCTTGCCTTCCAGATCGCCCCGGCGCAGCAGCGCGCCCAGCGCGCCGCCGCAAGCGGCGTCGAACTGTTCGGCGGCCAGCGTCAACCGCCGGGATTCGTAAACACCCAAGACCAGACAGGCGGTGCGCTGTTTTTCCGGATTGCCGCTCTTGACCGTAAATTCCATCGATGGACTTCCTCCGAGGATAAGTGGAAAAGTTAGGATCTTCATGGGCACGGCGCATCGCGATGCGCGGCCCCGCGCTTGAGGATCGGCCGCGAAGCGCACGAGCGCCGGACGCCCGACCTCATGGCATGGAGGGTAAACGAATGAGTTTAGCCAGAAATGACTCAGTCTTACAGGGGGCCACGCCGGGGTGCTGGATCGAACGTGCCATCGATTATTGATCGCTACCTGATTCGTGAGATCGCCCTGACTACGCTGGCGATCGCGCTGGCGTTGCTGGCGATGGTTCTCAGCCATCGCCTCGCTCAATATTTGAGCCAGGCCGCCAGCGGCCTGCTGGCCTCGGATTCGATCTTACCGTTGATCGGTTTGCAGGCCATCCACTTTCTGGTCGTGCTCGTTCCACTGGCGTTTTTATTAGGCGTCATGCTGACCTTGGGCCGTCTGTACCGCGACCACGAGATGACCGCGCTGGCCGCCTGCGGCCATGGGCCGCTGTCGGTGTATCGCGCCGTGCTGTTGCTGGCGGCACCGCTGGCCCTGGCGAGCCTCGTGCTCTCGTTCTTGGTGGTTCCGGCCACCATGGAGTTGCGCTTCGAACTCCTGGACAAAGCCCGTCAGGAAGCGGAAATCTCGCTGTTCGCGCCGGGCGCCTTCCGTGAAGTGCTGGATGGCCGGCATGTGATTTATGTCGGCGCTCTGGACGAGCGCGAATTGCGCAACGTCTTCATCCGCAGCCGCGAGCCGGACGGCGCGATCAGCATCACCACCGGCGAGCGCGGCCGGCAGGAATTCGACGAAGAAGGCGCTCGACACATCGTGCTCGACCACGGGTATCGTTACCGGGGCACGCCCGGCCAAGGTGATTACGAGAGCCTCCGGTTCGAACGCGCCGCCCTGCGGGTGGAGACCGCGCCGCCGTCCCAATCCTGGCAACGTCGAGAAGCGTTACCCACCCACCAATTGCTGGACTCGAGCGATCCAAGGTATGTCGCGGAGTTGCAGATGCGGCTGAACAGCCCGATCCAGTTGCTGGTCATCGCGCTGTGGGCGCCCTTGCTGGCCCGCGCGCGCCCGCGCGAAGGCCGCTATGGCCGGATCGTCGCGGCCGTGTTGATCTATGCGATCTATTTCAACCTGGTCGGGGTCGGGGAATCCTGGTTGAGTCACGGCGCGGTCGCCGCCGCGCTCGGCTTATGGTGGGTCCATGGCCTGTTTCTCCTGTTCGGCGCCGGGCTGTGGCTCCACCATTACGCCAGCGGCTGGAATCGCCGGTGGGTCCGGCGCGTTCGCGGGCGCCTCAAACCGGCATGAATATCCTCGACCGCTATCTATTCCGCACCGTCGCCTCCGCGACTCTGGCCGCTTTGCTGGTGCTGCTGCTGCTCGAATCCTTTCTAAGCCTGCTGGTGGAATTGGAGGACCTGGGCAAGGGTGATTACGACTTTGCGGCGCTGATCCACTACCTGGTGCTGATCCAGCCGCGCCGCCTGTACGAACTGTTTCCCCTGGCGTTGCTGGTGGGCGGGCTGTTGGGCATGGGCGCGCTGGCCAGCGGTAGCGAACTGATCGTCATGCGCGCCGCCGGCCTGTCCCTGACCCGCTTGACCCGCTCCGCCCTGCAAGCCGGTCTGGCGCTGAGCTTGGTCGTGCTGGCGATCGGCGAGTTCGTCGCTCCGCCGTTGGAGCAAGCGGCCCGCGAGCAGCGGGCGGTGGCCAAGACCCAGGATCTGGCGATCCGTAGCGGGCGCGGGTTTTGGGCGCGGGATGGCGATTTCTTCATTCATGTCCGGGCGGTTCTACCTGGCGTTCATCTGGTGGATATCCAAATTTTCGAGGTCGGCCCCGATGCTCGGCTGGCGAGCGCTACCGCCGCGCAAAGCGCGCGTTACGTCGCAGGCCACTGGCGGTTGGAAGGCGTCAGCCGCAGCCTGTTGGACGACGATCGAGTGCGAACCGAACATCTGGAGACCTTGACCGTCGCTTCGGAGATCAGTCCGCGAATTCTGGACGTGCTGGCGGCCGATCCCAGCGAGCTGTCGATCCGCGAACTGTGGGTTTATGTGGACTATCTGGAGCGTAACGGCTTGGATGCCGAGAGCTATCGACTGGCCCTGTGGCGCAAGCTGCTGGCACCGTTCGCCTATCTGGCGATGCTGGTGGTCGCCATGCCCTTCGTGTTCGGGCCGCAGCGCACGGCCGGGGTCGGCCAGCGCTTGCTGGTTGGGTTGTTGCTGGGGCTGGTATTTTTCCTGAGCAACTACCTGCTGGGCAACGTGGTGCTGCTGTACGGTTTTCCGCCGCTGGTAGGCGCCAGTCTGCCCACGCTGCTCTTCATGATCGGGGGATTGTATGCGCTGCGCCGGTTACGTTGAACGGGCGCGGGTTTTCGGGCGTGCGGATGCTGGACAGTCGCCAGCGAGCGGACAACGGGCGGACAACGGCCAAAAGGAAAGGGGCTAGGCTTTCACCCAACCCCCTATTTTATTTGGTGCCGGGAGAGAGACTCGAACTCTCACGGTATCACTACCGGCGGATTTTGAGTCCGCTGCGTCTACCATTCCGCCACCCCGGCTGCTAATCCGATAATTATAAAACTTTTCCGAACGACCTCAAAGCATAGTTTTTAGCGCTCTCGACGATCCGCGAATTCAGCCGACGCATTTTTCAATGATGCTCTGAAGCGTTATCGCCCAGAGGCTGCGATTGCCCTGTTTTCGATTATGCTTGGGGCGTCACCGTGCAGAGGCTACGATTGTTCTACCATGCGAACCTCCGAATTGCGTCGTATCCGCTTCATGTTTATCAGCCTGGCGTGGGTCCTCCTGGTGGGGATTAACGTGGCCATCGCGCTGTTTTGGGGCGCGCGTTCGGGGGTGCTGGAACGCGGCGAGTCGTTCTTGCTTTTGTTCCTGGGGCTGGCGTTGACCGTACTACTGGCCGGCGGCCTGTGGCGACGGTTGGTTCGCGCCGAACGGCTGGCCGACGAACGCACGGCGGCGCTGCACGAGAGCGAGCAGCAATTCCGGCGCTTGCTGGAGGATATTCCCAACATCGCGGTGCAGGGTTACGACCAAGAGCGCCGGGTGATCTTCTGGAACGACGCCAGCGAGCGTCTGTACGGCTATCACCGCGACGAAGCGCTGGGACAGCCGTTGGAAGAATTGATCATTCCGCCGCCGATGCGCCCCCAGGTCATTGAAAATGTCGGGCGCTGGATCCAGGAAAGCTGGCCGGTTCCAGCCGCCGAGTTGGAGCTGCTGCGCAAGGACGGTTCTCTGGTGCCGGTGTACTCCAGCCACGTGATGATGGCCAACTCCCAAGGTGCCAGGGAAATGTATTGCCTGGACATCGATCTGTCCGAGCGCAAGCGGGCCGAGACGGCGCTGCTCCAGCGCGACGCGCTGTTAAAGGTCGCGGCGCACGCCGCGGCCCGCTTGCTCAAGGAGCCGGATCCCAACCTGGCGGTCGCCGTCTGTTTTGCGGATCTGGGACAAGCCAACGATGTGGATCGGGTTTACCTGTTCGAAAACAGCGTGTGTCCTCGGACGGGCGCATTGCTTATGAACCAGCGCCACGAGTGGTGCGCCGACCGCGCCACCGTGCAGATCGATAATCCGGAACTCCAGAATCTGCCCTACGTCGCGGGGGGATTCGAACGCTGGCAAGGGATATTGGCCACCAACGAACCCCTCGCCGGTCTGGTGCGGGACTTCCCCGCGTCCGAACGGACCATCCTGGAAGCTCAGAAGATCCTCTCGATCCTGGTGGTGCCGATCAACGCGCAAGGCGGGTTTTGGGGGTTCATCGGCTTCGACGATTGCCACCGCGAACGGCTCTGGACTTCCGCCGAACGGAACATCCTGCAAAACATCGCCAGCAACATCGGGGAAGCGCTGGCCCGGCGGCGCGCCGAAGCAGGACTACAGGACAGCGAGGAACGATTCCGCCTCATCACCGACCACATGCGCGATCTGGTCTGCCAGATCGATGTCCGCGGCGCGATCCTGTACGCCAGCCCCTCGTTTCACACGGTGCTGGGCTACGAGGTTCTGGCGATCCTGGGCAATTCGATTTTCGCCAACATTCATCCCGACGACCGCAAACGGGTCATGGCGATTTACCGTGCGGCCCTGGAGCGGAACGCGGTGGGACCGGTGGAGTTTCGCTACCAGCGCGCCGATGGTGCATATCTCTGGTTGGAGGCGGTCGGCAACCCGCTGCGGGATGCCGCCGGCCACATTCGGGGCGCGGTGATCAGCAGCCGTGATATCACCGAACGCAAGGCCAACGCCGCGCGGATCGATTTTCTCGCCCATCACGACTCCCTGACCGCGCTACCCAACCGCCTGCTGCTGCACGATCGCCTGGAACGCTTGTTGTCCCAGTCCGAACTCACCCAGTCTCCCGTGGCTTTACTGGTGCTCGATCTCGATCGCTTTAAGCTCGTCAACGACTCGCTGGGTCACGAGTTGGGCGATCAACTGCTGCAAACGGTCGCGCGGCGCTTGCAGCAAAAGCTGCGCGAAACCGACACCCTGAGCCGGCAAGGCGGGGACGAATTCCTGATTCTATTGCCGGACACCGGTCAGGAAGGGGCTCACCGCGTGGCGGGCAATCTGTTGGAAGGTCTGAGCGGCCAGCCGTGGCGGATCGCCGAGCACAACCTCGGTGTGACCGCCAGCATCGGTATCAGTCTGTATCCCGATACGGGCCAGGATCGCGACACTTTGTTGCGCCAGGCCGGCACCGCGTTGACCTACGCCAAAAACGGCGGCGGGAATACCTTCCGCCTCTTCACGGCGGGGATGAACGTCAACACGCTCGAACGCCTGCATTTGGAAACCGATCTGCGCGAAGCGCTCGAACGCGACGAATTCCTGCTTTACTACCAACCGCAGATCGACCTGGCCACCGGTCGGATCGTGGGTGCCGAGGCGCTGCTGCGCTGGCGAAATCCCGCGCGGGGCTTGGTGCCGCCGGGACAATTCATTTCCATCGCCGAGGAGAGCGGTCTGATCGTCCCGCTTGGTGCCTGGGTGCTGCGGGAGGCCTGCCGCCAAGCCCGCGTCTGGCAACAGGCCGGATTGCCGCGCATCACGGTCGCGGTCAATCTTTCCGCCCTGCAATTCCAGCGCGCCGATCTGCTGGAGACGGTCGAGCAGGCGCTGGCGGACAGCGGCTTGCCGCCGGAGTGTCTGGAACTGGAGCTGACCGAATCCATCCTGATCCGCGATGTCGCCAGCGCGCTGACCACGGTGCGGCAACTGCGGGCGACGGGCCTCAAGCTGTCCATCGATGATTTCGGCACCGGCTATTCCAGTTTGAGCTATCTGCAAAAGCTGGCGGTGCAAACGCTGAAGATCGATCAATCCTTCGTGCGTGGGCTGCCCGGCGGCACCGACAGCGCGGCCATCGTCCGCGCCATCATTCAACTGGCGCACAGTCTGAAGCTCGCCACCGTGGCCGAGGGCGTGGAGACCGACGCCCAACTGGCGTTTCTCCGCAACCACGGCTGCGATCAAGTGCAGGGGTATTACTTCAGCCGGCCGGTCCCGGCCGAGGACTTCGCCCGGTTGTTGGCGCCGGTCGTGTTGGCTGAAACAGATCCGGGATGATCGCTCCCGCGGCGGCGAAATCCATGCTGATCACCTGAATCGGCCACACCGACATCAGAGTCGTTACCGCTCAAACCACCGCTTGCTGGGGTCTCCCAGGACGTTGCCCTGTGCTATGGTGGCTTCCAGAGAACTTGACCGGGAGCCGCCGCCATGAAATTTCCCTACGGTTTAAGCGATTTCGCCACCCTGATTCAGGAAGGCTACTTCTACCAGGACCGCACCGACCGGATTCCGTTGTTGGAAGAGGCCGGCCGGCAACTGATTTTCATCCGCCCGCGCCGGTTCGGCAAAAGCCTGCTGCTGTCGATGCTGGAGCACTACTACGACGTCAACCGCGCCGACCAGTTCGAGGCGCTGTTCGGATCGTTGGCCATCGGGCGGAATCCCACGCCGTTGCGCAACCGGTATTTCGTGATGAAGTGGGATTTTTCGCTGGTGAAAGCGCAGGGGGACGTGAAGGATATCGAAGCGGCACTGCATCAGCACATCAATGATCGCATCGCCAAATTCCAGTGGTCCTACGCGGATCGCCTGACCACCCCCATCGCGATTCACCCGGACAACGCCATTTCCTCTTGGGAATCGACCTTGACGGCGATTTCGGAAACATCCCACAAGCTCTATCTGCTGATCGATGAATACGACAATTTCGCCAACGAAGTCCTGATGACCGGGCGGAAGCAAGAGTATTACGAAACCCTGTTGTACGGCGAGGGGTTGCTGAAAACCGTGTTCAAGGCGGTGAAGGCGGCGGCGGGCGGTCTGGGTTTGGATCGGGTGTTCATCACCGGGGTGTCGCCGGTGGTGCTCAGCGACATGACCAGCGGCTACAACGTCGGGGAAAACATTTATCTGGA
>REEE01000140.1 GCA_007695245.1 Candidatus Competibacteraceae bacterium
AATCCGCTGAAACCACCGGTGGCCCACCCAGGCCGAGGCGATTAAATAGGGAACGGCACCGGCGACCCACATAATCAAACCGGCCAGTTGCTGGTCTGGTAGGTCGCGAGCTTCAGCGTACAGTGGATCCCGAGCAAAGGTCAGCAGCGCGCCCAGAAAACCGGTGTGCATCAACGTAAACAACAGCGCCACCAGCGCCCAGGGCGTCCGCGCCTGGCCCGCGCGCAAAATCGCCCACCAAAAAATCCCCGCCGTTACGATAAAGCAGGCGTGCTCGAAGGCGTGCCACCAGACATTCTCCACCGCCAGCATATAAAAATAAGGCATGTGCCAAAACCAGATGATGGCGCCGTGCAGAAAGGCGGCATACATCGGGTACCGGGCCAGTTGTAGTCCCGGGCGCCAGATTCTGGCCGCTGGCGGGCCACCGCCGGCATTCAATTGCGGCAGAGGCCGACACAACACCCAGAGGGGGGCGATGACCGCCATCAACAGCATGTGCTGCACCATGTGCGCGGCGGTGCTGGTCTTGGCCCAGTCGTCCAGTGGGCCGAGCAAAGTGAAAGCACAGAGGATGGCGGTGAGGTGAAACACCGTCGCACTCAACCAGCCGGGAGACACTCGGGTGCTACCCCATAGATATAACCCCCAAAAACTCAGCAGCCAGGCGGCGGTGACCAGCGCCGCCCACTGTTCTGGCCCCTGACTGGCCAGCGGGTTGTGAGCCAGGGCGGGAACGCTGATCAGCACCAGCGCCCACCCGGCGCCAGCCCTTCGGCACCAATGAGGGATCAAAGGCATGGCGGCAGGGCCGTGACCGGCAGGCCGACGATCAAGGCGGCGCCGGCGGAGAACCCGTGCGCGCCGGCGCCCACCTGGGCGATCAGGCGCTCCTGGCTGGAACCCTCGAAACGTTTAGCCGCCCGCCAGCAACGCTGGGTCAGCCACAGGAGCACCCCCGTGGTGGCCAGCGTCAGCAACAACAAGCTGGCATTGAGCCAGTTCACCGCACCCTGCTCCAGGGTGGGCGGCACCAGCTCGCAAGCCACCGACAAGCCGCCGTACAGCGCCACAAACCACAGGCTCCAGAGAATCAGGCCCAATGTGGTATGAGCCGGATGGGTGGGTCGCCAGAGCGCCTTTAGCATCAAGCGCTTCCCCAGGCCATGGGCAACAGCAGAAAGACCGCCACACTCAGCCAGAAGATCCCCAGGGTATACATCCAGAAGGGCTTCAGCACCATGGGCTCATAAGGCAGTCGCGCGCTGAGGTAACCCAGTTTCACCCGCCAGGCTTGCAGGCCGGTGGCAACCGTCGCCAGGCCGCTGTGAAACAGCAGATAAAACAGCATCACCATCAGCACCGCATCGTGCGCCAGCTCGGTGGGGCGCAGGTCGGCACCGGCGAAAACGCCAATCAATGCAGCGGTATGCAGAACCCCGAGCAGGGCGACCAGAGCGGTGTTGGCCAACAGGTTTCGATCCTGCCCCAGGCGCAGGCGTTGGGTCATCCGGGAGTAAAGCGCTACCGCCGCGGCCAACAACAAGCCGCATAATACCAGCGGCGCGAGCGCCAGCGGCGTTTCTTCCGGCAGACGCCATTCGGGCGATACGGTCCAGAGATAAAACCAGCTAAAGAGCAGCGACAGGTACAACGTGGCGTCGGCGAGTAAGGTGACCGCCATGCCCCATAAGCCCGGTCCGTCGCAGGTGCGGGAATGCAGGGGTGGGTCGGTCGGTTCCTGGAGGCCGAGGGGCGCGGCCTTGGGGTGGGCGCCGTTCTCCCAGCTCCAGCGCAGCAGCAAGCCAGTCGCGACCGCTAAGGCCACCAGCGCCAGTGGGTAGGTTCGGATCAACAGGCTGATGCAGACCACCGCCAGCGCGAGCGCCGAAAGCAACGGCCACCAGGAGTTGGTGGGCAGGTGTATCACTTCCTTCAAGCGAGCGTGGACGGCGTCGGTGCCATAAATTTCGCGTCGGCCATGGCCGATATCGCGCAAACCGTGGGCGCCGGCGGCGATGGTGTCCGGCAGGTCCGGTCGGTCCCAGAGTGGATGCCGGGTTTCTATCCGGGGCTGACTGAGAAAGTTATAGGACGAGGGCGGGGTACGGGTCGCCCACTCCAGGGTATCGGCATTCCAGGGATTGCGCGGCGCGGGCTTGCCGAACCGAAAATGCAGCACAACATCCAGAATAATCAGGGCGATGCCGGCCGACATGATAAAGCCCCCCACGGACGATAGCAGGTTGAGCCCGTCCCAACCCATCCCGGATTCGTAGGTGTAGACTCGCCGGGGCATACCCAACAGCCCGGTCAGGTGCATCAGCAGGAAGGTGACGTTAAATCCGATAAAGGTCAGCCAGAAACCCCAATTGCCCAAGTTTCGGGAGGGCATGCGTCCGGATAGATGCGGCAGCCAGTAGTAGAGGCCCGCCATCAGTGGAAAGAACATGCCGCCCACCAACACATAGTGCAAGTGCGCCACCACAAAGTGCGTGTCGTGCACCTGCCAGTTAAAAGGCACCAGCGCCAGCATCACCCCGGTCAAGCCACCGCAGACAAACACCACCAGGAAGCCAAAAACCCACAGCATGGGCAAGCTGAAAATGACCTTGCCGACCCACAGAGTCGCCAGCCAGGCAAACACCTGGATTGCGGTGGGCACGGCCACCAACATACTGGCCGCCGAGAAAAACGCCTGGGCGAGCTGGGGGATCCCCACGGTAAACATGTGGTGTACCCAGAGCCCGAAGCTGATAAAACCGGTGATCATAATGGCGAGCACAATCCAGCGATATCCCACCAGCGGGCGTTGGGCAAACACCGGAATCAGGGTGGAGACAATACCGGCGGCGGGTAAGAAGATAATATAGACTTCCGGATGGCCAAAGAGCCAAAACAGATGCTGCCAGAGCAACGGGTCGCCACCGCCCGCCACCTGGAAGAACGGCAGCCCCGCGGCTCGCTCCAACTCCAGCAAAATGCTGCCCAGAATCAGCGGCGGGAAGCCGAAAACAATCATCAGCGCCATGGCCAGGATGTACCAGCAAAAGATCGGCATTTTGCTCAGGGTCATGCCCGGCGCCCGGCTGCGCAGAATGGATACCGTCAGCTCTATCCCGGCGGCCATGGCGGAAATTTCCACAAAGGTGATGCCCAGCAACCAGAAGTCCGAACCGGGGCCTGGGGCGTATTCGGCGCTGCTCAGGGGAGTGTACATAAACCAGCCGGAGTTCGGGGCGATGCCCAAAAACAGGCTGGATAGAATAATCAGCCCGCCGAATAAATAGCAGTAATAACCGAGAGAACTGATGCGCGGAAACACCAGATCCCGCGTGCCGATCATCTTGGGAATCATATAAATCGCCAAGCCTTCCAGGACCGGGATAGCGAAGAGGAACATCATCACCGTGCCGTGCATGGTGAAAAGCTGGTTGTAGGTCTCGGGTCCGATGATTTCTTGTTCCGGCAGGGCGATCTGGGTGCGGATCAGCATGGCCAGCAAACCACCCACCAGGAAGAAGAAGATCCCGGTGCCCATAAAGCGCAGGCCGATGGAGGTGTGGTTGACCGCCGCCAGGGCACCCCAACCGGGCCGGTTACCCCAGACTCTTTCGAAAGCGCGGTGTTGGTTCGGGTCGGGCTCAGTCATCGGCTTGGGCCTTCTCGCGCCATTTCTCATACTCCTCCGGAGGGTGGGCGGTCACGGTAAAAGACATATGGGCGTGACCGATGCCGCAAAATTCCGCACACTGACCGCGATACTCTCCCGGCCGGCTGGCCTCCAGGCGTAGCACATTCGTGCGTCCGGGAATGGTATCCAGCTTGCCCGCCAGGCGCGGCACCCAGAATGAATGGATCACATCCGCCGTGGTCAGGTGAATGTCCACCGGGGTGTCGGTGGGAATATGCAACTCATCGGTCAGCTCGATATCCTGGTCTGGGTAAGTCACCCGCCACCCCCATTGATAGGCCTTGACTTCAATGACCATGGCATCGCCACCGGCGGGCGGCAGGGGCAGCATGTTGCGCCCGGCCGGAATGCCCAAAGCGAGTATCAGCGCGATACTGCCGAGGGGCAGCGCCAAGCCACCGGCGAGAATCCAGCGGTTTTGCAAGCGCCGGACCTGCTCCTGGGAGATCTCGCCCGGGTCTCGGCGCATGGCCTGCCACCAGAGCGCGATCAGCCCGACGAACACCAGCGTAAAAAAGCCCGACAGGCCCCACCAGAGCCCAGCGGCGGATTGAGCGGCGGGACCGGCCGGATCCAGGGTCGACAGGGGACCACGGCAACCGGCCAGCGCCCCAAGAGTGCCAAGCAGCGCCCAATCTGATAATCTTCTGGCCACATTTTCCAGCTTGTGGCATCGATCCGGAGTCCCATGCCCGCTCGACCGATCAGTAGTCGGATGGCGCTTTACGGCCACCCCATTCACCCGGTGTTGATCCATTTTCCCGTGGCCGCTTTGTTGGGGTTGATCGGCACTGATGTGGGCTACTGGTGGACCGGTGATTTCTTTTGGGCGCGAGCCGGCGTGTGGCTTGCGGGCGTAGGCACCGTGGGCGGCACGGTGGCCGGTGTCGTGGGTTTGATCGATCTGGTCACCGTCGCGCGCATTCGACGCATGGTGACCGGCTGGGGTCACGCCATTCTGGCGGTGATGATGCTCTCGCTGGCCTGCTTCAACTGGCTGCTCCGCATTGACGAGCCGGCCGCCCACATCGTCCCCCTGGGTCTCTACGTGTCGTTTCTGACGGGTGCCTTGATCGCCGTCACCGGTTACCTGGGGGGGCAACTGGTGTACGAGTACGCCGTCGGGGTGGATATCGAAGAGGCGCTCGATCGAGACGTTAAACCCTGATTCCGCTGGTTTCATCCGCCGATCTCCCAGGCCGGCTTGGCCAGGACCAGCCAGATAATGCCGGTCGCCATCAGACAGAAAAAGATCAGCAGTAAGTTGCACCAAGGCTGTACCGATTTCCCGTCGTTTCTCTCCAGACGTATCACTAATAAGCCTATTAAGGTGTGCCCCACCACTAGCAAAGCGACCAAGGTGAGCTTGGCGATTAACCAGAGGTGGGTGGTGCCGTTGATTGCAAACACCACCGTGCCCGCAATAATCGCCACGATCGCCGCCGGGCTGGCAATTTGAGTAAAGACAAAGCGCGCCACGGAATCATACTGGCGAGGCGACTCGCTCAGTTGCGATTGACGGTTTTGGCTGCTCGCAAGCAGAACCGGTAAATACACCAGAGTCGCAACCCAAAATAACAACGCGGCGATATGGAGCGCTAAAAACCCGAGCATGAGTAGCGGCACCTCCTCAAATAAAGCCTCGCTGGGCAGGAATCACCGGGTTGAGGAATCATCCCGCCGGCCAATCCACCGTGGCGACGACGGGCAAATGATCGGAGGCCAGCCGGGCCAGAGGGCTCCGATGGGCGTGGACCGCCCGCAAGCGGTGACACGGCCGCAACCAGATCCGGTCCAGCCCGAGCAGGGGATAACGCGCCGGATACGTCGCCGGGGCCGGTGCCCGGGCGAACCAGTCGTTCAACCAGCGCAAGGGCCGGCTCCACGGCCACCATTCATTGCAATCGCCCAGCAAGAGGGTCGGGTCGCCCGCGTCGAACTCCTGAAGCTGTCGGAGTAGCTGGCGCGTCTGCCGGCGCCGCTCGGCGGGGCGCAGCCCCAAATGGGTTGCCAAGACGCGCAGCGACTGAGGGCCGACGCCCAGCACGACGTCCAACGCGCCGCGCGGTTCCCAACCGGGGACGCTGAGATCGAGACGCCGCACCTGGCGGACCGGCCACCGGGTCAGCAAGGCGTTGCCGTAGTCCAGGCCCGCGCGCAGGAGCGTCGGGCCGGCGATGGGCTCGAACCCGGTCTGGCGCGCGAAAGACTCCAGCTCGTCCAGCCCGAGCAGCTCCTGCAAGGCGATCAGGTCCGCGTTCAACTCCCGAATGACCCGCAGGATGCGGTCGGGATCGCAGCGACCGTCGCCACCCACCGCCCCGTGGATATTGTAGCTCCCGACGGTCAACCGTGCGCCACGCACCCGATCGTTCATGGCGGACGCGCGTTCAACGGGAGGTCGCGCCGCGGCGTCCGATCCAGCGGCGCAACGCCCACAGGCCGACGACGAGGCCGCCCGCCAGCGCCGCCAGCACGGCGAAGGTCGGCAGGTCCGGTTGGTGGAGGGTGGCGGCGACCCGATCGGTGAACAAGGCGATCATCAAGGTTCCAGGGATCAGGCCCAACAGGCTGCCGATGGCGAAATCCCGAAACCGGATCTGGGAAGCGCCGGCCACCAGATTGACCGCGGTGAAGGGCGCCACCGGCACCAGGCGCAGGGTGGTCATGGCCAGGATGCCGCGATCGGCCAGCCGGCGACTCAGCCGATTGACGTACTGGCCGGCGAACCGCCGCACCCACGCCCGGCCCAGCCAGTGACCGACGCCGAAAGTGGCCAACGCGCTCAGTTCCGCGCCGGCCAAAGCGATGCCAAACCCCAGCCAGGGACCGAACACCAGCACGGTGACGACGATCAGCAGGGTCACGGGCACCGCGATGAAGCCACCGATCAGATAAGCCGCGATCATCAGGAAAGGCGCGCCGGCGTGACCGTCCAGTCCGGTCACGATCTCGCCCAGCGCCGTGGCGTTCAATAAATCGCCCAGCGGGGTCCAGCGCCAGGCGGCGGCCAGTCCGAGCACCGTGGCCAGTACGGCCAGGATGGGAACGATCTGTTGTCCCGTCGACCGCCGTTCTTCCTCCGGAAACAAGCGCTCCGCCAATTGCTCCGCCGTGACCGGTTTTTCGGGATCGATGACTTCGCGATCGGGCAACAGTTCGTCGGCCAAGTCCGGCACCGCCCCCGCCAGCGGTTCCAGCGAGCGTTCGCCGCCGCGCAAACCGTCCACGCCCAGGATCAACGCACCGGTGTCCGTCACACGCTCCGCAACCGTAGCCGGGTCCACGCCGAGATGCTCGCCCAGCAACCGGTCGCGCAATCCGCCGATGGCGCGCCGGGATCGGTCGTCCGTGCCTTCCAGGGCCAGGTTACACTCGCTGTCGAAACCCATGGACCGGTTGCTGAGATTGGCCGAGCCGACCAGCAACAGCGCATCGTCCACCACCATCAGCTTGCTGTGTAAGGAGATATACTCATCCCCCAGCCCACCATGGTGCGGATAGTAAACCCGCAAGCGGTCGTGACGGTCCGCCTCCCGCAATCGGCGCAACAGGCGGGAGCGCAACACATCCATCGTGTGCTGTTCCAGCCAGTCGCCGGTCTTCAGCGGCAGGACCACGACGATTTCCGGACCGTCCGGGTCCCGCAAGCGCGCGGCCAGCGCCTCGCCGATCCGCCAGGCGCTCAGATACTGGTTCTCGATATAGAGGAACCGCCGGGCCGCCGCAATGGCCTCCAGATACAGTTTTTCGACCTCGCGCACGGTCTCGCCCCCGTCGAGTGAGACTTCGGTACGGGCGATGGCGACCGCGTGGTCCGTCAAATCCGGCGTCACGCTTTGGGGCCAGGGCAGGTCGTCCCGTTCGGGCGGCGGGGGCAGGGTTTCGCCGGTGGCCCGGCGCCAGCGCTCGCGCGCCAGCGCGCCGAGCGCCGCGGCGGCTTCGCCCGCCACCACGACTTGGACGTCGTGAAACGGTCGATAGGGTTCGCGATCCGCGTCGACGCGCCGCGGGTCGTTCGGGGCATGGTCGGGCGTGTCCCAGCGATTCTTGCACAGGTCCAGACCGCCGACGAACGCGACCCGGTCGTCGATCACCACGACTTTCTGATGCTGCGAGGCACCGAGCGGGTACCGATCGTCCAGATGTAAATGCAGGCGCGGATGACGGCGCCACTGAATTTTATAGAGGGGCCACCACTGTCGCTCCCAGGCATACAGCAGCGCCCAGTCCCAGTTCAGGACATGGACGCGCAGATCCCGACGCAGCCGCACCAGCGCGTAGAGAAAATCGCCCAGTTGCGCGGGAAAATCATCGGCGTTACCGTCCCGGATCAGGTGCAAGCGGGTATCGATGTCCCAACTCAGGATCAGCACCGAGTGGCGCGCCTGGCACACCGCTTCGCGAAAGGCGCGAAAATAGGCCGCGCCGTCGATCAGAAACGCCAGGCGCTCGGCGGGCGCCAGCCGCCAGCAGTTGCGCGGGGGGTGCAGGAGTGGGGTCTTGGAATCATTCATGAGCGGTAATGAATTCGCGGACTTGTTAGGGATGTTCCCAGCGCATCAGCCGTTACGGTCATGGGTGGGCGAATCCTTGGAGGAAGAATAATGATGAAGATCGACGATCCGGATGCCGACGATTCCGCTCGCCGGCGGGAAACCGCGCCGTCAGCGCCCTCCTTCGCCCCGGTGGAACCGGACCGCATCCGGCAATGCGAACGGTTGTTTGGTCTGGGCGTCTTGACCGCCGGCCTGATCCATGAGTTGAACAATCCGCTCAACGCCATTCTCATGAACGCCGAATTGGGCCTGCTCCGTTTGCAAAAAAGCGTCGAGCCCGCGGAACTGGTGAGTATCTTGCAAAAAATTGGCCAGGAAGCCAAACGCGGGGGGGCGCTCACCCGCGGCGTGGCGGAATTCGCCGAGGCGGATCATTACGCACCGAACGGTTCCGCCGATCTCAACGGGCTCGTGGAGGACGCGCGCAAGCTGACCCAGGCGGTGCTGCGGCGGAACGCCGTGCAACTGCACCGGGAATTGGACCCCGAACTGCCCGAATTGCCGTTGAACTCAACCGCCCTGGTCCAGGCGCTCGCCCATTTATTCCACAACGCCGCCGAGGCGGGCGCGTCGCGGATCCGGGTGGTCACCCAGAGCCACGAGGGGAAAGTCACCGTCAGCGTGCTCGATAACGGTGCCGGTATTCGGTCCGAGCACCTGCCGCTGATCTTTACGCCTTTTTTCACCACGCGCCAGGCGCAGGGCAAAATCGGGCTGGGCTTGAGCCTGGCGCGGCGCATCGTCGCCGACCACGGCGGGACCATTGAGGCGCATAGCGTACCGGGCGATACCCGGTTGGTGATCTCTTTACCGATTTGAAGGCCGAATAATTAAAATCTGGCATGTGGTTTGCTGAAGTTTCATGGAAGAAGTTGCTCGAACGGGACGGACCTGAAGAGGTACATCATGAAATCAAGCAATACCAAGATCCTGGCCTTGGTCATGGCGGGTGGTGAGGGATCGCGCTTGCATCCGTTGACGTCCGAACACTCCAAACCGTCGCTGCCTTTCGGCGGTCGTTATCGCATCGTGGATTTCGTCCTGAGCAATCTGATCAATTCCGGCATTCACTCCATCTATCTCTTGGTTCAGTATAAATCCCAATCCTTGATCGAACACGTTCGCAAGGCGTGGTCGATATCGCCGACCTTACTCTCGCAATTTGTGACCGTGGTGCCACCACAAATGCTTCAAGGGGCGGAATGGTTCCAGGGCACCGCCAACGCCGTCTACCAGAATCTCAATCTGATTGAAGAATATGATCCGGATCTGATCCTTATTTTTAGCGCGGATCATATCTATCGGATGGATGTCCGGCAGATGGTACATTTTCATCAAGCCAGGCAAGCCGATGTGAGTTTGGCCGCCTTGCCGGTCCCCCTGCATGAAGCCGTCAATTTTGGTGTCCTCATCACGGATGAGGACCAGCGCGTGCGCGAGTTTCAGGAAAAACTCCAGCAACCCACGCCCATGCCCGACGATCCAGACCGCGCTTATGCCTCGATGGGCAATTATGTTTTCAATGCCGATGTATTGCTCGAAGCCCTTCAGGAGGGACAAGCGCATGGGGAAACCGACTTCGGCCACCATCTCTTGCCGCGCCTGCTGAAAACCCATCGTCTTTATGCTTATGACTTTCAGGAAAATCAGATTCCGGGGACTCGACCGTATGAAGAAGCGAATTACTGGCGGGATGTGGGAACGCTGGACGCTTATTTCGACGCCCATCGGGATTTGCTGGGATCTCAGCCGCGGTTCGATCTTTTCAATGCCGAGTGGCCCATTTACTCCAGTAATTACCAGGGGCCGGCGACCCGTATCATCGACTGCACGATCGATAACAGCGTGGTGGCGGGAGGTAACAATCTACACGGCGCGACCGTGCGCGACTCGATCATTCGCCGCGAAGTGGTGTTGGAACCGGATGTCGAGTTGGAAGAGTGCTTGATCATGGATTATGTGCGCATCAAACGCGGCGCGCGCTTACGCCGGACGATCGTGAGTCGCTACAACGTACTGGAAGCCCATCATCGCGTCGGCTACGAACCGGAACAGGACCGGCGGCGCTATGTCGTGAGTCCGGGCGGAGTGGTCGTCATTCCCTCCGGGAAGATCAGTCAGGCGAAGCGGGCTTTCAGCGAAAGCGATTAATCCGCTTCGCGCGCTCGCCTCCCGCTGCTTTCACCAAAAAAATGGCGCGTCAGCGAATGCATGAAACCGAACTCTCTTCAGCCCATGCGCTTCTTCCGCCACCGGATCCAGGAACCGCCGACGCCGTGGATTCGCGCCTCGCTGACCTGGAAGAAGAACTCCGTCATGCGCGCGCCCAGCGGCGGGAGACCGCGCAAGAACTGGCCGCCGCGCAAGCGCTGCTGAGCGCCACCCAGGAACAACTCGCCAGCGCCAGGCAGGAGGTGCGGGTGCTGAAAACCGGGCGCCGACAGGTGGAAATCGGCTTGCAGGACGCCGCCCGCCATAAGGATGCGTATCTCACCATGCTGGCTCATGAATTACGCAATCCCCTGGCACCCTTGCGTAATGCGGTCCAGGTGATGCGCGGTCTGGATGTGTTGGACCCGCAAATGGTCGAACTGGGGGAGATCATCGACCGGCAAGTCGACCATATGGCTCACATGTTGGACGGTCTGCTGGATATTGCCCACATCGCCCACGGCAAGCTGCAACTCGAACCCCAAAAACTCGATCTCGCGGCGCTGACCCGGCAAACGGCCGAGGATTTTCGCGGCATCGTGGAGTCTGGGGGCCTGACGCTGGACGTGCTCGCGCCGGTCGAGCCGCTATGGGTGTGGGGCGATCCGACTCGATTGATGCAGGTCTTCGGCAACCTGTTGCGTAACGCCATGAAATTTACCGCAACGGGAGGCCAGATTCGGATTACGGTCGTCCGGGAGGGCGAGACGGTCACGATCCAGGTGAGCGATACCGGCATCGGCATGACACCTGAATTGATCGCACGGGTTTTCGACCCGTTCCACCAGGAACAGGGACCCAGTCGACGGCCGGGGCTGGGGTTGGGGCTGGCGCTGGTCAAAGGGCTGGTGGAGCTCCACGGCGGTACGGTGCGCGCGATCAGTCCCGGCTTGGGACTGGGTTCGACATTCTGTTTCTCTCTGCCGCTCATGGAGCTGGCGGCCGATGAATTCGCGGAGACGGCGGGTGCCCTTTCCCCCTCCGCTTCCTTGCGCATTCTCGTCATCGACGACCTGCGCGACACGACCGACACCTTGCAGTTGCTGCTCGAACACGAGGGTCATCACGTGGCCGTCGCCTATGAGGGTGAAGGGGCGCTGCGAGTGGCGCGGCAATTTCAACCACAAGCGGTCTTGTGCGATATCGACTTGAGCGATGCCATGAACGGCTATGCGGTCGCCACCGCTTTGCGTCGTGATCCGGTCTTGCGGACCGCGCATCTGATTGCGATCACCGGTTACGGTCACGAGCAAAGCCGGCTTGAAGCCCAAGCGGCGGGATTCGACGATCACCTACTCAAACCCGTCAGCATGGAGACCCTGACCGCGGTGCTGGCGGCGGGGCGCAAAGGTAAATGATTAATTTACAAAAAAATCCGATCGCGCGCGAGTGCGTTCTGTTGTACTCGTCCACCCCGGAAACGCTGGCGAGGGCGGGCCGGGTGCTGGAAGCCGCGGGATTTATTCCGAAGGTCTCGGGCGATCTGGACGATCGGGAATCAGGGCAAAAGCGGGAACGCACCGCGGCGGAACACCAGAAATTTCTAGCCGCGCTGAACGATGAATTGCGTAATTCATTGTCCGCGATCAGCAATGCCGTCGCGCTGCTCAAACTCACCCCGTCTGACTCGCGCTCGACGCAAATCGCCAAGGAGATTCTCGAGCGCCAAACCCGCCACCTGATCGAGGTCGCTAACGCACTGGACGCGACCGACGATAGAGGTTTGGCGGACCCAGAGCCGCGCGAACCCCACGGTTCCGATCCCGCAAAAGCACCGGCGACCGCCGGCCCGACCCGGCGGCTACTGGTCGTCGACGACAATCAGGATGCGGCCCGCAGTCTGGCGATGCTCCTGGAAAACCAGCGCTACCAGGTGGAAATCGCCCATGATGGGCGAACCGCATTAGATCTGGCGTATCGCGACCATCCCCAAGTGTTGCTGCTTGATTTGGGCTTACCCGAGCTGGATGGCTACCAGGTCGCGGAGCGGTTGCGCGCGGACCCGCAATTCAACCCGATGTTGCTGGTCGCCATCACCGGGCATAGCCTCAATGGGGAAGAGAGTCGGGGTCGGCTCAAGGCGGTGGGATTCGATTATTTTTTGACCAAACCGGTCGATTTTGAGCAGTTGCGGGCGCTCTTAACGGCGGCGTCTTCCCCCTCGGGACCTGGGGCAACCTCTTGAACTCCCTGTTTCATCGAGCGATTACTGACGGTCGAGCCGCCGGCGCGACGGTAGCCAGCGACCTCAAACCGCTGTAGGATAAAAAGAAAGCCGGTACGCCGCGCCGACTGGGCCATGCGGTCGGCGCGGGGCCATGGTCCCGATCCCCCCTCCCGGAGCTCATTGCACCTCCCTGTTGCCGCCAACGGACGCGACCGATGCCCCGTGCCCTGATTGTTGACGACGATCGCGCCTTTACGTCGGCGGTAGCCGGCTATATCGAGCTGGAAGGATTTTCCGTGGCGACCGCGGACAGCCTCGGGGAGGCTCGGGAGTTTCTCGGAACCACCGTTCCTGATTTACTGCTGGTGGATCTCATGCTACCCGACGGCAACGGCCTCGAGCTGATCCCGGAACTGCCCGCGGATTCTCCGACGCGCATCGTCGTCATCACCGGTCACGCCAGTCTGGACGCCGCCATCGAATCGGTGCGGGCGGGCCGGGTCGTCGATTTTCTGATCAAGCCTATCGATGTCGGCCGGCTAAGAGCCTGCATTCAAGCGGTGAGCGAAGTCCAGCAGGCGTTCCCCGGCGCGGTCGGGTCCGACTCGATCGCCCCCTCCGCCGCCCTCGCCGAGCTGGTCGGCGAGTCGTCCGTCATGCAGGATTTGCGACGGCTGGTCGTCAAGGTGGCCCCCACCGACGCGACGGTGTTGCTCCAAGGCGAGAGCGGTACCGGTAAGGATTTGATCGCTCGAGCGATTCACGAATTGAGTCCCCGCCGCGATCGGCGTTATTTCGCGATCAACTGTGGCGCGGTTTCCCCGCAATTGATCGGGACCGAATTGTTCGGCCACGAAAAGGGCAGTTTCACGGGTGCGACCCGCCAGCACCGGGGTCACTTCGAGCGCACTTCGGGCGGCACGCTGTTTCTCGATGAAATCACGGAAATGCCCCCGGACTTGCAAGTGCAGTTGCTGCGCGTCCTGGAAACCGGCGCGATCGTTCGGATCGGTGGAGACACGGAGATTCCGGTGGATGTGCGACTGATCGCCGCCACCAATCGCGATCCCCAACAAGCCATTACCGAGGGCAGGCTCCGCGAGGATCTCTATTTTCGCTTGATGGTTTTTCCCGTTTGGGTGCCTCCGCTGCGCGAGCGCGCCGGGGATATCGCCCGTTTGGCGCATGGCTTTCTGGCCGAACTGAATCGCCGGCATGGCACCAGCAAACAGTTCGACCCCGCCGTTCTGGCGGCCTTGGAAGCCTGTCCCTGGCCAGGGAACGTGCGGGAATTGCGTAATGTCGTGCAGCGCGCTTTCATTCTGGCGGATGAGAGCATCGATCGGACGCATCTCGCCAACGTCCCCCCCGCCCGCACCTCGCCGGCCATCACGCCAATGGCCGGCGACGGCGCGCTCAATCTGGTCGTCGGCACCACGATCGAGGATGCCGAACGGCGACTGTTGCTCGCGACCTTGGCCCATTATGAGGGCGACAAGCCGCGCGCTGCGGAAGCGCTGGGCATCAGTTTGAAAACCCTCTACAACCGTCTCAAGCAGTATGGGTCCGAGTGAGCGGTGCCCGGGCGCGTACCGGGAAGCCGTCGGCGCCCGTCGACGCCACCCGCCTTAACCCACGCTTTCCGCCATTGAATAAGTCAGCGGCACGGCGGCCTCCGGCGCCAGCGGGCGAAAAGTAAAACTTTCCCGCAGGTCGAGCCGCACTTCGGTGGAGGAGTGACCCAGGTAGCCGATGGAAAAATCCTGACCGACCGTCAACTCGAAATCGCCGCCCCGCAGACTGACCACCACCGCGCCATCCAGGGCCGGCGCCCAGACGACCGGCCCGTCCAGCAGTCGTTGGACGTGATCGAAGACCCGATATCCGCCATAGGTGGTGGTTTCGGTCAAGCCCTTGTAGCAGCGCGGACCCAGCGCGATGGCGTAGGGACCGGCCACCCCGGTTTGGCGCAGTTTGCCGAGCGCTTCCCCGACGACCAGAGGATATTTCGTGTAGTCCTGAGTCAGGGGCAGCGTTTCGCTGGCGGCGGCTTCACAAATACCCCAAATCCCTCCCGCCGGATAGCCGTGGAAGATCGCTTGATCCTCGGCCATCGCGATCAGCCGGGCCGCTTTCGTGACCGGCTGTAAATCCGCATCCTGGCCGCCGCGCTCGATGGATTCCAGTTCGAGACGAGACAAGACGAAGGGTATCCGGAACTCGATCAAGGGCTGAACGCAGCGCCGCCACGCCTGTATTCCGGTCTCTGGGGTCGGCGCGTCGAGCGGTTCGACGCGGCCCAGGTTGACAGCCGCGCCCGCACTGCCCAGCGGGCCATTGAAATCGACGATCTTGCGCGCCGCCAGGGTGAGTTGCAGCGTGCGTTTGGCCTCTTCGTCGATTTCCCGCCAAGCTGCTTTTGAAATCGGGGCCAGTTCCTTAAATAGCTCAGTCATGGTTCGCTCTCCCACGTAGACTGCCGATCCCGAGCGATCCCCCTGGTTGGGAAGCTCGGGATTCCGCCTCTTCTTCATGCGCTTCGAGCGCGGACAGCGGCATTTCGGTAAACAGATAAGCACGCAACTGTTCGTCCCATTGGGGATCGTGGCGGCGCAACCATTCCAGAATCATCGCCGCATGTTCTTTTTCCTCATCGCGGTTATGCGCGAGAATAGCGCGCAACTCGCTATCTTGCGTGGCTTCCACGCGCTGGGCATACCAGTCCACAGCCTCCAGTTCTTCTTTTAACGAAGAGATAGCCCGATGGCGCTCGATCGTCGCCGGTTCCAGATCGCTGGCCGGTTCGTGCAGGGTTTCACTCGCGGTCGTCATCAAAGACTCTCCTTAATTTTTTATGGAGCGTTAAGGTGTTTGAGACCCACAGCCGAGCTGGGTTCTTCTTTAAAATATAAGCAATAAATGTACCATTAAAATAGTTTTTACAAGATGCGCGGCGAGTTACTGGCATAAGATTTGCTGCATTATCGATCAAACCAAGCCAGTACCCACTGGATTGGGAACGATCGAGTTTTTCTGCTTTAAAGAGGTGATGAAATGCAAAGAGTACAGGATAAAGTCGTTGTCGTAACCGGCGGTGTGTTGGGCATCGGTCGAGCCACTTCCTTATTACTGGCGAGCGAAGGGGCCAAGGTTGCTGTAACCGACATTAAGGATGAAGAAGGACGAAAAATAGTCGATGAAATTACGGAGCGTAGTGGGATCGCCGAGTTTTGGCATCTAGACACCTCAAAGGAAGATGAAGTGAGCAAAGTTTTTGCTGATATCGCTCGAACCTTCGGCAAAAT
This sequence comes from Candidatus Competibacteraceae bacterium, assembly GCA_007695245.1. Classification (GTDB taxonomy): domain Bacteria; phylum Pseudomonadota; class Gammaproteobacteria; order Competibacterales; family Competibacteraceae; genus REEE01. The sequence continues at coordinate 15,937 of REEE01000140.1, forward strand.
CGATGTGCTGGTTAATAATGCGGGTATCTCAGGGGTCGATAAACCCATGCATGAGATTACCGCAGAGGAATGGAGTGCGGTGATGGAGGTGAACGTCAAAGGCGTGTTCTTCTGCGCCAAACATGCGATTCCTTATATGCAGCAAGTCGGGGGTGGCAGCATTATCAATATGTCTTCGATCTACGGCCTGGTGGGTGCGGGAGATATTCCACCCTATCATGCCTCTAAAGGCGCGGTTCGCATCATGAGTAAAAATGACGCGCTGTTTTATGCCAAGCAAAATATCCGAGTCAATTCGATCCATCCTGGCTTTATCTGGACCCCACTCGTGGAAGAATTAGCGAGCAGGTCGGCGGAAGGGGTCGAAGCGTTTAGACGGCAGCTCGATCGCCTTCATCCCATCGGGCATGTCGGCGAACCTGATGATATCGCCTATGGGGTTTTGTACCTTGCCTCGGAGGAATCCAAGTTTGTGACCGGCAGCGAATTGGTCATTGATGGAGGATATACGTCGCAATAAGGGACCTCGGATCAGCCGGATCGGATGAAAAAGAAAGAAAACGCCGTCGAGGTCCCGCCCCGCAGGGGGTCGGGAGAGATTTTTGGCCCACAAAGCCCACTGAAAATTTCCCCGACCCCCTTTAGTAAACAGCATACCGGGAATGATTACTCAGCACCGAATTCCTTTTGCGCTTTTTCCCAAGCTTCGGCAAGAGCGCCATAGGCCTCTGAAAAACCTTGTTTGGTATGATCCCAGGCATCAGCGGAGCTGCTCTTCAAACTGTCATGCCACTCGGCGACCTGAGCTCTTTGGTCGCGCAGCGCTGTCAAGCTGGCACGAGATTGTTCGCGAGTCGCTTCGCTCATCTCATCCCAATTATTTTCGATGTGCGTTTCCAGTTCGCTAATGCGCTGATCTAAACCATCCAAAGCTTCGCTGGTTTTCTGGACCACTTCGTCCCGTTGGTCGATAGTGTAGTCTTGGAGTGTTTCCATCAAATCTTGTGTTTCTTGTTTGACATCTTCAACTTCGACCGCAGCTTCATCATTTGCTCTTTCCGCACAACCGACGGATATCATGGCAAAAAAAGCAATAACCATCAATACAAAATTTCTCATTCTCATGGTTTCAAATTTCATTAGTTCTCTCCTTAAATATCATAGAAATTTTACAAGATTTATAGCCATTAATAAAAGATTTAGTCTTTTATCAATGGCTTATGAATCAATGGATAAAGGGGTTACTGGAATTTCGAGGTCACTGCCTTCAGCTTATCACCGAGTGAATTCCATTTAATATCAATGTTCTCCTTGAGGCTATCCCAAGTATGTTCACTCGCTTCTTTAAGCTCGGTCAGTTTTTGGTCGGCGGTTGCTTGCATGGCTCGTAGTTCGTCTACTTGCCTGTGATACTCAAGCTGAATATCAGCTCCCGCTTTGTCAGCTTTTGCCTTGAGCTTATCGATCTCTGTACCCCATTCGTCTAGCTGTGCTCGCAATTTCGCGATATATGCATCTTTCTTACTTGCCATCATTCATCTCCTTAAACTTCGGTAGGCTTCATGGAATCAGGTCGTATTTTTCGCTGACCCGATGTTACTGAACCATGAATTTCATCACGACTATCCACGCAAGCAAAAAAAATGCCATGTTTGGTTTTAACCCATGGTGCTGGCTAACATTGGATCGGTTGCCGTGACCAGGAGGGTTTGAGGGTTTTTCTTAATCCGTCCGGAGACAGCAGACTGGTTACAGCCTGGTGTTAGAAACTTCGAACTCCTTAACCGGGATTTTGAAAAAATTACAACACCTAAAGAAAATTTTGTAAAAAATACATTGTCGATTTTTCCTTCATCGGAGGTGGTTCGCATCATCAAGCCATATGCATCCAGCAAGCGACCCACATCGCCACCGAGCACTTTACCGATCGCTGGCTACAACCCATGTTATTGCGACGGGTGAAATATAGCTGGCATCAATATTGCCTCTTAATAAAAATCATCCAAGGAGGTTGGCTAACATGAAACGAATCTACTTTTTGGCACCGGATCAAAACTGTGCTCATGCGATCGTCGATGAGTTAAAGACCTATGGAATCGACGAACAATCCATCGCCGTGCTTGCCAAGCAAGAGCAACCTTTAGAGGACCTTCCCGAAGCGACGCGGTTGGAAAAAAGTGATTTAATTCCAGCGTTACAGCGCGGGGTAGCCATTGGAGGTTCGCTTGGCCTGTTTGCCGGAATGGCTGCATTGGCCTTTCAACCCGCTGGCTGGGTGGTGGGTGGTGGCGCATTGTTGCTAGGCTCCACCAGTATTGGCGGCGCTGCGTTTGGGGCTTGGGCATCGACGTTAATTGGGATATCCATGCCGAACACGCAACTCGAAAAATTCGAGGAAGCCCTCGACCAAGGCCAAATTTTAATGCTGGTTGATGTCCCTAAAGAGCGTATTGATGAAATTCAGAAATCAATCAGAAAACATCATCCAGAGGCAGAGTTTGAGGGTATCGAACCTACGGTCAAACTGATTCCACAAAAGGAATGAGTTCGATCTATTGTGGCCGCATACCGATCGAGCGCGCTGTCTCCCCTTGCAACCTCAGTCGCGGTTACCGGTCGGAGATAGCCAGAATGGAGTTCAACCGATGACTGCGTCACTCGAAACGACCAATCTCGTCAAGCACTATTTCAATATCTGCAATGCGGCTATCCTGCAGAAAGAAGATAGTCTAATTTATAAATTGATTATTGATATGCTCAAGCCATTGGCTTCAGGCGACAATATCACTCTCAAGGTGGTTGACGAGCAAGAGGTCGTATTAGGCCACTACACGACTTATTTTAAAGAAGGTCAATTCGCGCCGATTCGCGAGGGTATTCATGAGCCGGGCGCACAATTTACCTTGAAAAAAAGTTTTCTCGAACAGGTCTCGGAAAATGCCGATGAGTATATCGCTCATCCGGAAAAACTCGATTGGAGTTGGTTGATCCAATCGATTAAAGCATCCTGAATTTCTGCGTCGCCATGCCGCTGAAACCCGTCGCGATCCTGGCCTGGCTGGTGCTGTATGGCCTGCTGGCGCTGCTGCCGATGGGCCTGGCGCTCGGCATCGAACGACCGCCCCCACGGGGCCTGCTGGTGGAGATCGGTGCGATGCTGGGCCTGCTCGGTCTCGGCATGTTGGCGACCCAGTTGGTGACTTCCGGCCGCCAGCGCTGGTTTGCCGCCGGGGTCGGGCAGGACAACCTGTTGCAATTCCATCGCCGCACCGGGTTGATGGCCTGGATTCTGGTGTTGGTTCATCCGCTGCTGCTGATGGTGGGCGATCCCGGCTTTGTGGCGTGGATCGATCCCCGCGTGGATCCGTTGCGCGCCGGCACGCTGGCCGGGTTGGTGGTGGCGCTGTCGGCGTTGATCGTCAGCTCGCTGTGGCGCGAGCCGCTGGGCCTGCAGTACGAAACCTGGCGCACCATTCATGCCGTCCTGGCGCTGTTCGTGGTCGCCGGTGGCCTGGGACACGCGCTGATGGCCGCCCACCATACCGGCGGCGCCGCCACGCAGTGGGCGGTGAGCGTCGTCATCGCCATCCCGTTGCTGCTGCTGCTGGAAACCCGGCTGTGGCGGCCGTGGCGCCTGCGGCGCCATCCATGGCGCGTGGCGGAAGTCGAAGTCCGGCGCGCCGGCTCCACCCGTTTGGTGCTTGAGGCCGACGGCCACCCGGGCATGGCTTTCAAGCCCGGACAGTTTGCCTGGCTGACCCTGGGCGATACTCCCTTCTCGCTGCAGCAGCACCCTTTCTCGATGTCCTCCAGCCCGACCCATCCGACCCGGCTCGAGTTT
>REEE01000043.1 GCA_007695245.1 Candidatus Competibacteraceae bacterium
CGGCGACCTTCAGACCGAGGGCCTCCGAGATGCGCAGCCCCGAGTTCAGCAGCAGGCCGAACAGCACCTCGTAGCGGCGGCGGGTTTCGGTCATGTGCTCGGGGTTCTGGCCGAAGATGTTCAGGGGCAGGTTGGTCCGGTCCTCCAGGGTCGCCGTCAGCCGCGCCTGCTCCTCCCGCTCCAGCCAGACCGGCATGCGCTGGGGCCGCTTGGGCTTGTCGGCCAGGGACACCGGGTCGATCTCGACAAGGCCGCCCCGCTGGAGCCATTGGTAGAACGTCGAGAGCGCCGATAAAGGGGTCTGAGTAGCAAACGGACGGTAAGTCGGCATAAGCTCCAACAGCCGTCTCATGAAGCGCCATTTCGATCATGAGAACACCAAACCTCCACAGAATCGATGCTAGGAAAGGTCTCCCGCAACTCGTTGAAGCCCTTGAAGGCCCTTTTTTCCATCAGCCTGTTCGATCAGACCCTGATGCCGGAGCTGCTCCAGCAGCGCGCTCGGTTTTTCGCACGGCACGGCGGGAATGGCAAGACCGCCGTCGCAGTCGAGAGCCGCGAACTGCGGACCCACGTAACTGACGCTCAGGTAAAGGCTCATCGGTTCGTTCAGAGCAACCGTGCGCTCCTCGCCCTGATGGCCGCGTTGCAGATGGCAAACGTCGTTGCCGAGCACGACACCCATCGATCCCCAGGGGCCAAAGGAGACGGTCTTAGGCCCCTCCTTGCCGGGACGAAAGCTCCGCGAATGGCCCGGATCGAAGGCGCGATGAAGTTTGCAGGCATCGGTCGTGCAGGCGTTCGCCGTGATCCAGGTGTTCACCGTCCCGGTGTCCAACATGAAACGCAGCTCCTGCGGCGGGGTGCCCAGGCCGAGAGTTGTGATCCAGGGGGTAGCTCCGTTGTCGTTTATTGCTCCCCTTGTTAAAGAAAAGCGGATGCATGGGAGGTTGCCGGCGTCTAGAGCGTCCGCCGACGCCACCTCGACGGTGGATTTCGCGTTGGTCGTCTCGTTCACTGTTCGAGTCCCTCTCAGGTGTGGATATGTCGCAGTCAGCGAGCGCTAAGCTACGCCGCTCGGCAAACTCGGTTTCTTCCACGCTGCTTGGCAAGGTACATGGCGCGGTCCGCCGCCTCGAAAATCTCCTCCGGCGTCGAGCCGTGGTGGGGATGGGTCGCAACGCCCACACTGATGGTCACTGTCGCCCCGTGCGGTTCGCCCATCATATCGGTTGCTTGCACCAACCCGCGCAGGCGCTCGGCCGTTGTCATGGCCTCCTCGCCCTCTATCTCGGGCATTACAACGACCAGCTCTTCGCCGCCATAGCGCGCCGCATAGTCAGCGGCGCGAATGCTCGACTGGATCACCCGCCCAAGTTGGCGCAGCACCTCGTCGCCCGCTTGATGTCCGAACCGGTCGTTGATCGACTTGAAATGGTCCACATCGACCAACAGCAGCGAAAGCGGTCGACCGTAGCGCCTGGCTCGATCCAGATCCGCGCGGAGCGTCTGTTCAAAGTGACGGCGGTTATAAAGTCCGGTTAACACATCCCGTATCGCCAACAGCTTCAGCTCTCGTTCCATCGCTTTGCGACGGCTAATGTCGGCGATAATGCCTTCGAGATATTGTCGGCCGTCGACAAGGACTGCTCGGCCCTGCTCCCACACCCAGAGATCTTGGCCGTCCTTGCGCCGGACTCGATACTCAGCGGTAAAGGAGCGGTTCTCGGTCAACGCCCGTTCGATCTCCGCCTGTAGCGGCCCGAGATCCTCCTCGTGGATCATGGAGGCGTAAGAGAGCGTATGGTTGTCCACTAAATCCTCGGGGCTGTAGCCGATCAAACGGCGACAGCCGTTGGAAACGAACTTCATGGTCCAGGTTTCGTCGTACAAGCAACGATAAGCCATCCCCGGCAGGTTGGACATAAGCGTGGCCAGTTGACGTTCCCGTTCCACCAGTCTCTGCTCGGCCTGTTTGTAGGCGGTGATATCCCGCCCGATGGCGATGGAGCCGATGATTTCGCCCTGTTCGTTGAAAAACCGACGGGAATTCCAGGCAATGCTCTTCCATTCGCCGGACTTGACCCGAATGGAGGTCTCGAAATCCTCGACTTCCACCCCCTGATCGAGAATATCGGCGACTGTCTTGATGATTCGAGCGCGGTACTCCGGGTCCGGATAGAGCCATTCCCAGATCAGTGGGTTGCCCAGCACCTCCTTGCGTGAGTAACCGCTGATCTGCTCCGCAGCCTTGTTCCACACGGTAACCCGGGCACCGACATCGAGCACGTTGATCCAGATCGAAGCGTTGTCGATGACGCTCTCGCGAAATTGACCCAACAGATTCAACTCGGCGCGTTGTTCCATGAAGCGGCGCAGATGCTCGCGGCTCACTCGCGTTCGGTGCCACACCGCGCAAAACAGCACCAGGCTCGTCGCCGCGACAAATCCCCAATCCTTGACTGCCTGCAAGCGGGGGATATCCTGCGGATCGTCGAACAGGCGATCGATCACGAGATCGAAGAGCAGCATCCACAGTGCGGCGAACAAGCCATAGGCGACCGCCACCAGCATCGCCCCACGCACGGAGGAGGCTTTTCGCAGTGCTTCCATCATTGCGCTTCTCACTATGTAATCGGCCCCGAAATCGCCGTCCTGTCTTCGGGCTTGGGTGGACGGTTTGCTGTACGAGCCATAGGTAACTTCGGGTGTCGGTGTTGGTGACCAAAGTTCGATATGACCATGTAATAGCTAGCATATGTGGCCTACCCCGCTGTCATTTTTCAAAGTTGATGTCAGCGAATCGCCAAAGTAGGTGTAGAGGACGGTCTGCATAGTCTCCACTTGCGACCTAAGCTGCTGCTCGCTCACTCTCACGCTTCTCGCCTGAAACACCAGACCAAAGCAGGCTGCAATCGCCAAGACCACAGCGCTGAGAGCTGCAAGATCCATATTCTAGTTCCTCCGAATCGGCCTAACGGGGCGGCGGATGAGCCGCGTCGGGCGGGAAAGCCGCAGGATGCCTCACAACCTTGCCACCACCTGCTCCATCCGCTCCTGGCCGACATGGGTGTCAATCTGGGTGGTGGCGATGCTCTCATGACCGAGCAGGGCCTGGATGTCCACCCGTTCAGCGTCAGCGTTGAGCCGGTTCGTGGCGTCAGTAGGGCGCAATTGGTGCGGGCTGATCTTTTTTCCAATGCCGGCCTTCTGCAACATCCCCCGCAGATAGGCGCGGGCCGCCTGGGAGGACACCGGCTGGCCGTTCGCCTTGGCAAAAACCGCCTCCGCTCGATTTCGATCCTTCAACCAGAACCCAAACACCGCGCCAACTTGGCGGTCCCCTCCACCCGCCGGACATCGGCCACCTTCAGGTTGTGGTTTGGACTACCGATACGCCGAATCATGATCGGGATGCAGGGACAGCAAGCGAAGCCAGCCCCCGTCATCGCGGTAAGCCACGGCTCGAAACCCCTGGCTGATCCGGAGGCTGTACAGGCGGTGTCCGTCCGGTCCGCTCCGGGAATGGATCAGTTCCCACTTCAAGCCTCGATCCTGGTACACCTGCGGCCAGCGTAGGTCCGACAGTTTCCGCAGCGTCGCCAGCACGCTGAGTTGGTGGGCCTTTTCGAGCGCGAAAAGCTGGCGTTGAAAGACGGTGTTGTTGAGATCGAGCCGAACGCTATCGGATTCGCCGGCGCGAGCGGTCATGGCAGCCGGCGTTCCAACTCGTCGAGGTTCGTTTCCACCGCCGGATGCGTTTCGGCCCAGGCGATGGCCTCATCGAGATCGGCCTTCACGCCCGGCGCGTGCAGCCACCGCTCGTCGTCGGGAATGAACTCACCCAGCTTGACCAGCCAAACACCGGGATTGAGTTGCTCCACCAACACCTGCCGGCCCGCATACGCCTTGCCCAAGGCGATTTGCCCGCTTCGGCCCACGGTCTTGACCATCGCCATC
>REEE01000345.1 GCA_007695245.1 Candidatus Competibacteraceae bacterium
CATCCCGCCTACTACGGACCGCCGCCGCAGGCGCCAGGGTACTCTCATCCACCGAGTTACGGCGCCTACCACGGGCATCCTGGGTACCTGTCCCAGCACGACGGCGGCCTGGGCGGGTTCTTTAATTTCCGCGACGAACGGTTCGTCAAGGGCGCGATCACCGGCGCGGCTCTGACGTTCTTGTTGACCAGCGATACCGTGCAAAAGAACGCCATCAAATCCCTGGTGAAGCTTTGGAGCGCGTTCCAGGGCGGCATCGAAGAGGTCAAGGAACGCTTCAAGGACGCGGAAGCCGAAATCAAGACCGAGGAACAACCGCCCAAAGCCAACAGCGGCTAACCGGCGTCCGACGAGAGCGGAAGCGAATGGCAAGGCCGGCGCGGAGGCCGGCGACGAGGCAAGCAGTAGTTCCGGCGTCAGGATAGCAGCTCTGGCGCCGGTTTTTTTCTGGCGCGAACCCCAAGTCATGATCATCCAGGAATCCCTACCCACCATCGAGTTGGCGCACGAACTGCCCGAGCGCTTGCGCCTGCGCGCCCCCTGGCTGGCCGACCGCCGGTTGGATCGCCTCGCTCTGGAGGCGGCGCTGCTGAGCCTCGGCGGCGTGCGCAACGTGCGCCTCAACCCTTATGCAGGCAGCGTCGCGATTCAGTACGATGGCCAGGTCCATCATCGTCAGACGATCCTGGCCTGGTTTCAGCGACCGCCTCCAGCAATCCTGGCGGAACCCACTTCTCCGGCCAGACGCCCTGATCCCGATCTACTGCGGGTGTTCGGCGCGCTGGCCGGCCTGGCCTTGCTGCCGATGCTGTCGCCGCCGTTGCGGCGTGGGCTGACTTACGCCGTGATCGCCCCGACCGTCTGGGAAGGCGCGCGGACCCTGAGCCAGAAGGGCTTGAAAATCGAGGTGCTGGACAGTCTGGCGGTGAGTCTGGCGGCGGCCCGAGGCAAATACTTTACCGCCGTCGGGACGCAAGGGTTGCTGGCGCTGGGCGCGTATCTGGAACAGCGCACCGCCCGCCACGCCGACGACCTGCTGCGCCATCTGCTCAAGCCGATGCCGGTGCAAGCCTGGGTCGAGCGCGAGGGCGCGCTGGTGCAAATCCCGTGCAGCGAATTGCAAGCCGGTGATCAGATCGAAGTCGGACCCGGCGACATGATCCCGATCGACGGCAAGGTGATCGGCGGTAACGCGGCGGTCAACCAGGCGTCCGTGACCGGCGAAAATCTGGCCGTGCGCAAGGAAACGGGCGATCGGGTGCTCTCCGGGACGGTGCTGGAAGCGGGCCGGCTCCGCATCCGCGCGACCCGGGTGGGCGCGGAAACCACGACCGCGCGCATCGCTCGTTTCATCGAAAATGCCTTGCAGCAGCAATCGCAGACCCAAACTCTGGCGGAAAAGCTGGCGGATCAGCGGGTCTATCTGACCTTGGGCACCGGCGCGCTGGTCTACGCCGCCACTCGCGATCTCGACCGCCTGGCCTCGGTGTTTCTGGTGGACTATGCCTGTTCCCTGAAACTCGGCACCCCGGTCGCGATCAAGTCCGCCATGTACCAGGGTGCCAAACACGGCGTTTTGTTCCGCGGCAGTTCGGCGCTCGACAGCTTGGCTCAGGCCGACACCTTCGTGTTCGACAAAACCGGCACCTTGACCAGCGGCCTGCTGGAGGTGACCGACGTGTTCAGCCTGGATGCGGATTGGGATGAAAAACGGCTGCTGGCGCTGGTGGCTTCGATTGAAGAACACGCGACCCACCCGGTCGCCGACGCGGTGGTCAAGCAGGCTCGCCAGCAGCATCTGGGGCATATCGAACACGAAGACGTGGATTATCTGGTGGCGCACGGTCTCACCACCCAAACGCAAGGGCGCCGCGTGGCGATCGGCAGCCGGCATTTTCTCGAAACGCACAAGCACATCTCGTTCGCCGCTCACGAAGATTACATCACCGCGCTGGAGCAGTCTGGTAAAACGCTGCTTTACGTCGCTTTGGAGCAACGTCCGCTCGGGCTGATCGGTCTGCGCGACAGTCTGCGCCCGGAAGCCAAAACGGTGCTGACGCAACTGCGTCAATCTGGCGCGCGGCGGCTGGTGTTGCTCACCGGCGACCGCCGGGACAAGGCCGAAGCGCTGGCGCGGGAATTGGGCATGGACGAAGTTCACGCCGAATGTCCGCCGGAAGGCAAGGCCGCCGCAGTGGAACAACTGCGGGCGCAAGGCGCGAAGGTGGCGTTCGTCGGCGATGGGGTGAACGATGCCCCGGCGCTGATCGCCGCCGATGTGGGAATAGCGATGCCCCGAGGCGCGGACCTGGCCCGCGCCACCGCCGACATCGTACTACTCGACGAGCATTTGCAGACCCTGTTGGCGGCGAGGACGCTGAGCGTGGGAACCCTGCGCCTGATCCGCAACCATTTCCATATCTCCACCGGCGTCAATACCGCCGTCATCGCCGGCGCGGCGTTCGGCCTGCTCTCGCCGGTGTGGTCGGCGCTGCTGCACAACGGCATGACCCTCGGTGTGCTGTTAAACTCGATGGCGGGCGTCAGTCTCAAGGCCGACCGCTTGGAAGCGTTCAAGGACAAGTTGGACACGCTGAAGGCGGCATACCAGAGCGGTCGGGGGGGATGAGGCACCGATCCGAACGACGACCGAGAAGAGCGGCGGAGCCGGCCCGGCTCTCGATTGATAGTCGAAACATGTGGGACGGGGGGCAGGTTACATCCGTCGAGACGCGTTACCCCGCTAGCAGGCACCCTGCGGTTGTCGAAAACCCACCACGAATCAGGGGAGCGCCATGAAAACCCGTACCGAACGCGATACCTTCGGACCCATCGAGGTTCCGGCCGAGCGCCTGTGGGGCGCCCAGACGCAGCGCTCGCTGCAAAACTTCGCCATCTCCGGGGAACGGCAACCCCGGGAAGTCATTACGGCCCTGGCCCAAATCAAGCGGGTCTGCGCGAAGGTGAACCACGCCCTCGGCTTGCAGGACGAGGAGAAGACCCAGGCGATTATCGCCGCCGCCGACGAAGTCATCGCCGGCCAGCACCCCGATGAATTCCCTTTGGTCGTCTGGCAGACTGGCTCGGGCACGCAAACCAACATGAACGTCAACGAAGTCCTCGCCAATCGCGCCAGTGAATGGCTCGGTGGACCGCGCGGCGAGGGGCGACTGGTGCATCCCAACGATCATGTGAACCGCAGCCAGTCGAGCAACGATGTCTTCCCCACCGCGATGCATGTGGCCGCGGTGGAGGCGATCGGCCATTCGTTGCTGCCGGCGATCGGTAAGCTGCGCGCCACACTGGCGCAAAAGGCCCGCGACTACGACGCGATCGTCAAGATCGGTCGCACCCACCTACAAGATGCGACCCCGCTGACCCTCGGTCAGGAATTCTCGGGTTGGGTGGCGCAGCTGGACCATGGCGAACGGCACGTGCGCGCCACCTTGCCGCACCTTTACGAGCTGGCGCTGGGCGGCACCGCCGTCGGCACCGGCCTCAACGCGCCCGAGGGCTACGCGGAGGCCGTCGCCGCCGAACTGGCGGCGTTGACCGGACAGCCTTTTATCACCGCGCCCAACAAGTTCGAGGCGCTGGCCTCGGTGGATGCGCTGGTCCACGCCCATGGTGCTCTCAAGACTCTGGCCGCCAGCCTGATGAAGATCGCCAACGACGTGCGCTGGCTCGCCAGCGGCCCGAGGAGCGGCATCGGCGAGCTGTCCATCCCCGAGAACGAACCGGGTTCGTCGATCATGCCGGGCAAGGTCAACCCAACGCAGAGCGAAGCGGTCACCATGCTCGCCGCCCAAGTCTTCGGCAACGACGTGGCGATCAACTTCGGCGGCGCTTCGGGCAATTTCGAGCTCAATGTGTTCCGCCCGATGGTCATCCACAACTTCTTGCAGAGCGTCCGCCTGCTGGCCGACGGCATGCGGAGTTTCAACGACCGCTGCGCGGTGGGCATCGAACCCAACCGGGCGCGCATCGCCGAACTGGTCGAACGTTCGCTGATGCTGGTCACGGCCCTGAATCCTCACATCGGCTACGACAAGGCCGCCCAGATCGCCAAGCAAGCACACCAAGACGGCAGCAGTTTGCGTGAAGCGGCCTTGGCCCTCGGTCATGTGACGACCGAGCAGTTCGATCGGTGGGTGGTGCCCGGCAACATGGTCGGACGTTGAATCGCGAACGCGTTACGAGTCCGAAAGAAGGGTTGATCGGTGGGAGACGAGCGGTGTCGAAGAGGCTTCCAGCTCCAACGTGCCATTGCGGCGAAAGCGTGGTCTATGCTGATTACTCTAATTCGAGGAACATGACGTGATACGTAAATGGCAGATGATCGCTTTGATGCTCGGCCTGATCCTGACGGCACCGAGTTGGGCCGCCACTCCAACATCGGTGCAGCGCTATTTCCAGGATCTCCAAGCGCTACGGGCGGATTTCATCCAGCGGGTGTTCGACGAACAGGCGCGGATCGTGCAGACTTCCAGCGGGCGGATGCTCATGCGCAAGCCCAACCAATTTCGCTGGGATTACCGAACTCCCGCCGAACAGATCATCGTCGCCGACGGCGAGCGACTTTGGGCCTACGACGTGGATCTGGAGCAGGTCACCGTGCGGCGGCTCGATCAGGCCCTGGGTTCGACCCCGCTGTCCCTGTTGAGCGGCGCGGCGCCCATTGAGGAATCCTTCAAGGTCGGCCCCGCCCAGCGGCGGGACGGTTTGGATTGGTACGAGTTGACCCCCAGAGAGCCGCAGTCCGAGTTTCGAGCGCTGCGGGTGGTCTTCAAGGGCGAACTCCTGGTCAGTCTGGAACTGGAAGATCACTTCGGCCAGCGCACCCGGCTGGATTTTCAGAATCTGGAACGCAATCCCGACCTAGATCCCGCCCTGCTGCGCTTTACCCCGCCGCCCGGCGTGGACGTGGTCGGCGACACTGGTTGAGCGGAGATGACCGCCGCGGGTCCCCCCCGACCGCTGGCCGACCGGCTGCGGCCACGCTGCTTGACTGAGTTCGTGGGTCAATCCCACCTGCTGGCGCCGGGCAAGCCGCTGCGAACCGCCATCGAGCGCGGCCAACCGCATTCCATGGTACTGTGGGGACCCCCCGGCACCGGCAAGACCACGCTGGCGGAACTGTTGTCCGGGGCGGGCCAGGCCGAATTTGTCCGGCTGTCGGCGGTGATGGCCGGGGTACGCGACGTAAGGGTGGCGGTCGAGCGGGCGCTGGCGCTCTGGCGCGAGCGCCAGCGGCGCACCGTGCTGTTCGTCGACGAGGTCCACCGTTTCAACAAGGCCCAGCAGGATGCCTTCCTGCCCTACGTCGAGGATGGCACGCTGACCTTCATCGGCGCCACCACCGAAAACCCCGGTTTTGCTCTCAACAATGCCCTATTGTCGCGGGTGCGGGTCTACGTGCTAAACGGTCTCGACGCCGTCGCCATCGGCCAACTGGTGGACCGGGCGTTGACCGACTCCGAGCGGGGACTGGGCGGGCGCTGGCCATTGTCCGAGGTGGCGCGGGACCGGCTGGCCCAAGCCGCCGACGGCGATGCGCGCCGCGCCCTGATCTGGCTGGAGTTGGCGGCGGAACTGGCCGAAGCGCAAGATATCCCCCTGGAAGCCGCATTGCCGAACGTGATGAGCGACGGCGCGGCGCGGCGCTTCGACCGAGGCGGCGACCTGTTTTACGACCAGATTTCCGCTCTACACAAGGCCGTGCGTGGCAGCAGTCCCGACGCGGCGCTGTACTGGCTGGCCCGGATGCTGGACGGCGGTTGCGATCCGCTCTACCTCGCTCGGCGGGTGGCGCGCATGGCCAGCGAGGACATCGGCAACGCCGATCCGCGCGCCCTGCAACTGGCGCTGGACGCCTGGGAGACGCAGGAGCGGATGGGCAGTCCCGAGGGCGAACTGGCCATCGCCCAAGCCGTGGTCTATCTGGCGGTCGCGCCCAAAAGCAACGCGGTCTACACCGCGTTCGCCGCCGCCCGTCGCGATGTCGAACGCCGCGGCACGCTGGAGACGCCGCCGCACCTGCGCAACGCGCCCACAGCGCTGGCGCGGGATCTGGGCCACGGCGCGGACTATCGCTATCCTCACGACGAGCCGAACTCTTATGCGGCTGGGGAGTGCTACTTCCCCGAGGCGCTGAAGGACGCCCGCTATTACCAGCCGACCGCCAACGGCTTGGAAGGAAGGATCGGCGAGAAGCTGGAACGGTTGCGGGAGCTGGATCGGCGCAGTGGCCGACGGCGGTATCGTTAGCCCCGCCAGCGGTTATTTCGAGGGTATTCGCTGAAATGCGACAAGCAGGGGGAGGAACGGTTTATGAGTCGATTAACCGGTAAAGTCGTGATCGCCCAAGGGGGCGGACCCACGGCGGTCATCAACCAGAGTCTGGTCGGCGCGGCGCTCGAGGCGCGCAAGTTTCCGGAAGTCACCCGGGTCTGGGGCGCGCGCCACGGGGTGCGCGGCATCGTCGCCGAGACCTTTGTCGATCTGTCCGAGGCGACGACCCACAATCTCGAACGGGTCGCCCGGACCCCGTCCTCGGCGCTGGGTTCCACCCGCGACAAGCCGGACGCGACGTACTGCCAGCGGATATTGCAGGTGTTCCGGAAGCACGACGTCCGCTATTTCTTCTACATCGGCGGCAACGATTCGTCCGATACGGTGCGGATCGTCACCGAACACGCCGACCGGGAGGGCTACGAACTGCGGGCCATCCACATTCCGAAGACCGTGGATAACGACCTGCCCATCACCGACCATTGTCCCGGCTATCCCTCCGCCGCCCGGTTCGTCGCCAGCGCGCTCGGTGGCGTCAACGCCGATCTCCTGGCCTTGCCGGGCGTCTATATCGCCGTGATCATGGGCCGCCACGCCGGCTGGCTGACGGCGGCGGCGGCGTTGGCCCGCCGGCACGACGACGATGGGCCGCAACTGATCTATCTGCCGGAGCGGCCGTTCTCGATCGAGCGCTATCTCGCCGATATCGAGCGCGTCTACCAGCAACAGGGGCGCTGCGTCGTGGCGATTTCGGAGGGAATCTGGGCGAGCCGGGACGGGAAGGGCCAAGCGATCCCCGTGACGGTCGATCTGATCCGCCAGGCCGGCCGCGAACCCGAAGTCGACGCCCATGGCAACATGCAGCTCTCGGGCGGCGCGCTGGCCGACGAGTTGGCCGCGGTCGTGCAAAAAAATCTGGGCATCAAGCGGGTGCGCGCGGATACCTTCGGCTATCTTCAGCGGTCGTTCCCGGGCGTGGTCTCCAGCGTGGATGCCCGCGAGGCGCGCGAAGTGGGTGAGAAGGCGGCGCATTACGCCTGCGGGCGCGATCTGAGCGGTTCGGTGGTGATCGAGCGCACCGGCGACTATGCGGTGCGCTACGCCCTCGCGGACGTGCGGGACATCGCCGCCCGGACCCGGTCCATGCCCGACGCGTTTATCAACGCCGACGGCAACGACGTCACCGAGGCTTTCCGGACCTACCTGCGGCCGTTGCTCGGCGACGCCATGCCCGATCTGGAACGGTTGTGGGCGCCGGCGGTGGAGTTGGGCGGTGGCTGAGCGGAATGATGGGGGCTTACCGCCGCAGGTAAGCCAGTTCGCGGGGTAGCGGGATGTTGTTGCCGAGGTGATCTTCACCGTAACCCGATCTGGCCAGCAATTTGAGATCGCTCAGAACCCGCTTGTCGCCGATGAAGGTAATTTTTAAATCGGTTTTGATATCGATCTGCCCCGTTGCTTGCAGACGAGCGATTTCGGCGGTGACGCTTTCCAGTAGGATGCCATCCCGGCTGAACGCCTCCGAGATCCGCAACGGTTGTTGATAGAGGATGATTTTACCCTGGTTGGTCAGCTTGAGGAGGATGTCCGCGACCGCCCCGTGAATTTCGTCGTCATCCAAGGCGCTGCTCGGCAGCGAAAAGTAACCGATCTCCGAAACCAACCAGCGTCGTTTGTGAGCGTTGATTTTTTCGTTGGCCCGGAAAATGTCCAGGGGCGAACTGGCGTCGTAGGTTTGTCCGCCCATCTCCATGATGACCTCGACGCCGTAGTGCTGGACGATCTTCGCAATCAGCGTGGACGGGCGGACGTGAAAGCCGCGATACGAGGGCACGGGCGCCTCGATCCGGCCGATTTCGGCATACCGCTTGAGCAGGGTGTGGCAGAGGTGTCGTCCGTGATCGAGGTACAGCCCCGCATAGGCGATGGAATAGCTCATCAGCATGTCCAGCAAGACGCCGGGCGCGATCACCGGCTTGCGTCGCAACGCCGAATCGCCGGTCCGCGCATTGAGGTGACGCTCGTAATGATGGACGAGCTGGGTGGCGATTACGAGCAGGTGATATACCACGCTGATATGCCCGCGCAGAATCGGCAGGTCTTCGTCCAGACACTCGATTTCGGTTTCGGAGACGTGGGTGTCGTACAGAGACTGCAAGCTGTGAAAGCGGAATTCCAGATAGCGTACCTGGTCTTCGTTGATTGGATCGGGAAAACATTGGGCGTATTCCCCGGGCTCGACTTGTTCGACGATATGCAGGAGTTCGCTTTCGGCGGCCAGGTTCAAAAAGGCCGTGGCCAGCTGTTTGACGGTCTCCGACGTGCTTTTCACCCGGCGCGGGTCGCGGTCGTAGCGCAGAAGGCCAGGTGGAAGCGGTTCGGCGTAGTCGAACTCCCGCGGGAGGGGGGGGGCGGTTGGGGGTGCCAGATTCAGTCGGGAGGCCTGGATGGAGATCCAGCGCGCCGCCCGGAGCAGAACTTCGTGGGTGCGGTCCAGCGACTCAACCGTGGCCGCGGCGAAATCCCGCTCGATCGACAACAACCGATAGTGAGGCAGCGAATGTTTGATGTGGAGTAGCTTGTAGCTGACGTCGGCGAAGAGTTTCAGCGTCGCGATCAGCGACCGCAACCGGGACCATCGACGGTTTGTACGCGCCCCATAGGCATCCAGCAGCTCCTCCATCTGCGCGGCCTGGGAGAGCAAATCGGCGGCCAAGGGGCGAGTCAGCATGAAGGAATCCGGGCAGTCATCCATCAAGTACTGATTGATTTTAAAAAGCGTACGAGCACGGGTGGCGATCAGTTGGGTGAAGTCGCTTTCACCGATCATCACCGGACTCTTAGCCCGGACCGAAGTATCGTCCGATTCCAACGTCATCGTGACGCTCCTGTTTGTTCCGCTCATCCAAACGTGCGCATTCTACCAAGGCCAAGCCGCGCCATGTGCCGGTCATGGCGTTCGCGCCCGACGAGGTTGCTGGAACGCGCGCGCACTATACAAGCTTTTTGAGGGTTGGGTAAAAATTTATATCATCATCCTGTTAGCGATGATCCGCAAGCCTGACGACTTCAGCCCCAGAAAATTGACTTCCAGCCAAGATAAGCTTTACTTTCCATAGTCCACCCGCGCGACATCGCCGGGCGACCCCTACGAATACGCAGCGGGGCATCAACGGAACGGTCCAGGACCCGCGATGCCGAGGCGCTAGTATCATCACCCAGCAATGAGGAGTAGCTAATGGCTCTTAAAGAAGTCGTGATTGTCAGCGCCGCGCGGACGGCGATCGGTAAATTCATGGGCACCCTGAAGGATGTATCGGCGCGCGATCTGGCGATCACCGCCGCCAAGGGCGCGATCGAACGGTCCGGCGTACCGGCTGACCAGATCGACGAGATCTGCATGGGCCAGTTGTACACGGCCATGCAAGGTTCCCTGCCGGCGCGGCAGGTGAGCATGCGAGTGGGCTTGCCGCACCACAGCAGCGCGGTGTCCGTCAACCAGAATTGCACCTCGGGCATGCGCGCGCTGGAAATCGCCTGCCACAACATCATGCTGGGTCAGACCGAGATCGGCCTGGTCGTCGGTGTCGAAAGCATGACCAACGCTCCTTACCTGCTGCCCAAAGGACGCATGGGTTACCGGATGGGGCAGGGCAACATCGAAGACAGCATGATCCATGATGGCCTGTTCGACGAACTGGTGCCCGGCCACATGGCCATGACGGCGGAGAACGTCGCGGTCAAGTACGGCATCACCCGCCAGGAATGCGACGAACTGGCGCTGATCAGCCACAATCGCTGCACCACGGCGACCAAGGAGGGTACTTTCAAGCGGGAGATCGTCCCTGTCGAAATGAAGTCCAGGAAAGGCTCGACCTTCTTCGAGGTCGACGAGAACTTCATTCCCGACGCCAGCCTGGAGAAAATCGCCAAGCTGTCTCCGGCTTTCAAAAAGGATGGGGTGGTCACCGCCGCCAACGCCTCCAGCATCAACGACGGCGCCAGCGCCGTCGTGATCATGTCCCTGGACAAGGCCAAGGCTTTGGGCATCAAGCCGCTGATGAAACTGCTGGGCATCTGTAATGCCGGCGTCGACCCAGCGCTTATGGGGCTGGGTCCCGCCGTGGCGATTCCCCGATGCCTCCAGCAGGCCGACCTCAAGTTCGAGGATATCAATTACTGGGAAGTCAACGAAGCGTTCGCCGCGCAGTGGCTGGGCGTCGGCCGGATGCTCAAGGAGCAGGGGATGAGCCTGACTCCCGACAATTGCAACTTCAACGGCTCCGGGATCGCCTTGGGCCATCCGGTCGGTTCCACCGGGTTGCGCATCGTGGTCAGCCTGTACTACGAACTGGAGCGGCAGGGCAAGAGCACGGGCGGCGCTTCGCTGTGCGTCGGCACCGGCCCCTCCATGGCTTCGTTGTGGACCCGCGATATCTAAGACGCTGATTTCGCTCCACGCCGGCGGCCCAGAGATGGGCCGCCTTAAAAATACCCCGTATTTATATCATCATCTAACTCCCAAAAAGCCAATGCTTTATAATCTCCCCAACCCACAAACACCAAGAGCAACCCACTCATGCTAGACCCGAAACTACTCAGAACCGAGATAGAAAAGACCGCCGACCAGCTCGCACGACGTGGCTATACCTTGAACAGAGCGCTCATCAGCACCCTAGAGGAACGACGCAAAGATTTACAAATCCACACCCAGCAGCTACAGAACGAGCGCAACACCCATTCCAAGACCATCGGTCGCGCCAAGGCCACCGGTCAAAACATCCAACCGCTCATGGACGAAGTCGCCGGGCTAGGCGAGCAACTGAAACAAACCGAAACCGAACTGGAAACCCTCCAAGCCCAGCTACTGGCCATCCAACTCGACATCCCCAACATCCCCCATACCACCACGCCCAATGGAACCAACGAGGCCGACAACCAGGAAATACGCCGTTGGGGAGAACCCCGCCAATTTCCATTTCCTCCCCGCGACCATGTGGATCTCGGCGCGGAAGGCGGGCTCGATTTCGAAGCCGCAGCCAAAATTACTGGATCGCGATTCACGGTCATCCATGGCCAGCTGGCTCGAATGCATCGCGCGCTCATTCAATTCATGCTCGACCTACATACTCAGGAACACGGCTACCGGGAGGTCTACGTTCCTTACCTGGTCAACACCGACAGCTTGCAGGGCACCGGCCAGCTCCCCAAATTCGAAGCCGACCTATTCAAACTCAGCGGCGAATTTAACTACCATCTCATCCCAACTGCCGAGGTCCCCGTCACCAACCTGGTGCGAGACCGCATTCTCGACGCCGAATGCTTGCCGCTACGTCACGTCTGCCATACTCCTTGCTTCCGCAGCGAGGCGGGTTCCTATGGCAAGGACGTACGCGGCATGATTCGCCAGCACCAGTTCGAAAAAGTGGAGCTGGTCCAAATCGTCCGCCCGGAAGAATCCTATAAAGCCTTGGAAGCCCTGACCCGCCACGCCGAAACCGTCCTCCAACGCCTCGAACTTCCCTACCGAGTCGTGGCGCTCTGCACGGGCGACCTCGGCTTCGCTGCGGCCAAAACCTACGACCTGGAAGTCTGGCTCCCGACTCAGAAAAAGTATCGGGAAATCTCTTCATGCAGCAATTTCGAGGACTTCCAGGCCCGACGGATGCGCGCGCGCTGGCGCAATTCCACCACCGGCAAGCCGGAACTGGTTCACACTCTGAACGGTTCAGGACTGGCGGTCGGCAGAACGCTCGTCGCCATCATGGAAAACTATCAGGACGAACACGGCCACATTCAGGTCCCGGAGGCACTCAAACCTTATCTCGGTGGCCTGGAATTCATCGTTCCAGACGGACGCTAGGCCAGTTTCACTCATTACCCGAAACCATCCAGAACCCAATCCTCAAAGATATCGCCTCGGCGAGGGAGTGCTACGAAAAGCGCCCTCGGCCAGCGGCGATCAACCACAAGATTGGAGCACCCGCTCACAATCGCGATTTCCGGAGTCCCACAATGAAACCCCAAGCGATGACGGGAGACGCCGCGCGTCGAAGCCACGCAGCCTACCGATCAACCCCCAGAACGCTTGCGGCTTGGGCGCTACTGCTCGCACTGATGCTGCTATCAACGACTTCTACCAGCAGCGCTCAGGAGCTGTTCCCCGTTACCCCGCTGGACCCACTGCAAGCCACAGAACAGCGACAAGCCCGGCACCAAATCTTGGCTGAACTCCGCGCGGAACTGGAGCAGCAGCGACAACGAGTGACCGAGGCCAAGGATGAACTCCCCAGCAAGATCCAGGCGCTGCAAGTCGGTCAAGTCACCGAAAGCCTGCGCGAACAGACGCAAGCCGACGACCAGACGCTCAGGCTGCGCGAAGAGGATATTTTAGCGGGCATCGCCGACAGTCAGCGGCAGATCCGAACCCTGGAACAAAACATCCAGCGCCTGGAAGCGCAAGAGCAACTGTTGCGCAACCCAATTGGTCTCGATCTCGACAGCGACGAGCGGAACGAGCGACTGGAATTGACGCAACTGGCGCTTTCCCAGAAACGCGCCGACCTGGCGCTAGACCAGCAACAACTCAAACTGCGCCAGGAATGGCTCGAAGTCACCCGGCAAGCACGAGACCTTGCGGAACAATGGCGAAACCGAGTCGAGGAAGTTTTTTTTCTCCAACAGGAACAAAGCCGGCGAGAGGCTCGAGAAGATCTCGACGCACAGCTGGCGCAAGCCCGGCAGGCGCAACTCGAACGCGCGGCGGAATTACGCCGCCGCCTGCAACGCGACGGCGAGCGACTGAGCGAAACGGGCCGGTTGCTCCTAAATACCCAAGCGCAGAGCGCCGAAGCGCAGGCCCGGCTGATCGCGCTCGACAAGCAATTGGCCCAAGGCGACAGCGCGCTGGCGCACTGGTGGGATGTCACCGAGCAACGCGACGTGAGTTCGCGCACTCTCCAGAATGAGATTCTTTCGTTACGAGAGCTGCGTAGCGAACTCGAAGACAGCCTGACCTTGCTCGAACAGCGTAGCGAGTTGTTCGCCCAACAACGCGAACGACTCGAGCAACGACAGGACCTACACGACAGCGACCGGCGCCGACATCAGGAAGTTCTCGACGAACTGAAAACCTTATTGACCGCCTACGACGAGCGGCGCGAACGGTCGGTACAGCAAATCCAGCACTTCGACGACCAACTGCAGCAACTCGAAAGCGCCCGTCAGGAGCGGATCATCGCTGAATTACTGACACGCCAACCATGGCCGGTCACCTCTGGTGAATGGCAGGTGCTAATAACCGGTTTGAGTCGGATCCCCGAAATCATGCTGCATCAGATCCGGTTAAGCATCGAGAGCACCTTGAATCGGTTGGTCGCTGCGCCGACCAGCCGCTGGTTGCTCCTAGCGGGTGTGGAGTTCGTGCTGTTGATCTTTCTGCTGGCCGGTCAGCGCCTGTTGCGACGGATGGAACACCGGAGCACGGTCCATGCGGAAAGTGGCATGGTCGCCACCACCTGGCAAACCTCTCTGCAATTGCTACGCCGCAACGCGCGCAGCATCACCGTGGCCACGATGCTGGCGGTGATTCCCTGGCTGGCGCTGACGCCCAGTCCAGGACTGGAGATCATCGTGACCCTGGTGTTAGTAGGGCCCGTGATGAAAGCACTGATCGACCTGTCCTGGCTACTGCTGATCGCACCCGAACGACCGGCGGAGCAGCGTCACCCCGCGCTCTATCGCCAGGCCCGCCTACTCATCCTGATAACCGGTACCCTGGCGACGACCATCCTGCTGGCGCACCTCAGCGCGTTGCCACAACCCGTCCTCGCCGTCCTCGACTGGCTGTTCATGGGGTACTGGCTCCTGATGTTCTGGCCACTGTTACGAGCGCGCCGGGCGCTGTTAGATCTGCTCATGAAGCATTTCCAAGGCCGACTATGGCTGGCGAACGCGCGGGTCCTGAGCTTGCTGGTCCCGCTGATCCTGCCGATTACGGCATTGATCGGACTGGCCGGCTACCTCAACCTGGCTTGGACCATTTTCTGGTACTGGCTGATTTTGGCGAGCGTGCTGATCGGTTGGCTGATCTTGCTGGGGTTACTCGGAGATCTGATTCTGTTTTTAAAAAATTACGCCATCGCTCGCGCCAGCTACGGGTTGCTCTGGACTCAGGAAATCATCGAGCCACTGCACTGGACCCTGCGGGTGTTGCTGTTTTTCGGCACCGTCCTGTTGCTCTATCTCTGGCAGAGCTTGTTCATCACGTTCGAATGGCCCATCCTGCTGTTGACCGTCGGGCTGATCTTGCTCGCTTACGAGGCTTTGTTCGTCCTGGCCTGTCTGCTGGTGGAACGCACCCAGAGCGCCTTCGGCGTCGCCCTGATCCGCCACGCCCGACAACCGATCGGGCTGATCCTCCCCGCCACCGCGCTGCAAATCCTGTTGCCCAGGCTACAACCGGATGTCGCCTGGTTGCCGTTCGCGCAACATGCCTTGTTGATCGTGCAAATCGCTGGGGTCGCCTGGTTGCTGGCGCGCTCGATGTCGGTGGTTGAAGAGGTCGTGGAGCAGCGTTACCGAGTGGATGCCAAGGACAGCTTGAGCGCCCGGCGGGTCAAGACCCAAGTGCAGATGTTGCGGCGTATCGTCACGGTCGGCGTTTACATCCTGGCCACCGCGACTATCCTGATGACCTTTCCCGACGTCCGACAACTCGGCGCGGGTCTGCTCGCCTCGGCGGGTGTGGCGGGCCTGGTGGCGGGCGTCGCCGCGCGGCCGTTGCTGGAGAATCTGATCGCGGGCATCCAGATCGGCATGACCCAGCCGATCCGCCTTGAGGATGTGGTGATCGTCGAAGGGGAGTGGGGTCGCATTGAGGCCATCAGCGCGACCTATGTGGTGGTGCGGATCTGGGACAAGCGGCGCCTGGTGCTGCCCATTCATTATTTCATCACCAAGCCGTTTCAAAACTGGACGCGCACCGGCGCGGATTTGCTGGGCACCGCGTTTTTCTACGTGGACTACACCTTTCCGGTCGCGGAAGGACGGCGGGAACTCCAGCGGATTCTGGCGGATTGTGAGTTGTGGGACCGCGACGTTTGGGGCTTGCAGGTCACCAACGCCACGGATCGGGTGTTGGAACTGCGGGCCTTGATGAGCGCGCCCGACGCGTCCGTCGCCTGGGATCTACGCTGTCACGTGCGGGAGAAATTCATTGAGTTCCTGCAAGAACAGTATCCGCATTGCCTGCCCAAGATCCGGTTTCTGGAGCAGGGTGGGCCGCGCCCGAGTCTGACGCTGGCGAAGGAATAGGACAGAAGGATGGAAAATCCAGCCGCATGCGTCGAGGGAAGGTTGCTCAGCCGTGCGTCCTTCCTGGGTTACTTTTTTATATAAATTTTTGTATGCTCTTGACATGTCTGATCTCAAACCCGTCATCTTTCAGGGCAACGCCCTTAGCGACCTGCGGGCTTTCCCTGCATCAGCGCGGCGCGAGGCCGGACATCAGATCGATCAAGTGCAACGTGGTGGCA
Source organism: Candidatus Competibacteraceae bacterium (assembly GCA_007695245.1). Lineage (GTDB taxonomy): Bacteria > Pseudomonadota > Gammaproteobacteria > Competibacterales > Competibacteraceae > REEE01. The sequence continues at coordinate 15,828 of REEE01000345.1, forward strand.
ATCCAGATGACTGGAAGCCAATGAGCGCGATTGGGTCAGGGGTGCGGGAAATTCGAATCAGAGACACGAGCAATGCTTTCCGAGTCATCTACATAGCGAAGTTTGCCGATGCCGTTTACGTGTTGCACTGCTTCCACAAGAAGACGCAGAGGACCAGCAAAGCGGACATCGATCTAGCGACAAGACGGTATCGGGACTTGGCAAGGGAGCTAGGCCAATGAGTAATGAACGCTTTGATAGCGTATGGGATGCAATCGAGGATTCCCCAGGGGAAGCGGAAAACATGAAGCTCCGCTCTGCATTAATGATTGCGCTTAAGGAGCATATCGGGCGTCAAGGCTGGACGCAGGTGGAGGCTGCTCGCCGACTTGGTGTAACGCAACCACGGATGTCGGATCTGATGCGTGGCAAGATCGATCTTTTTGGTCTGGACACGCTGGTCAACATGGCTGTAGCGTCTGGTCTACATGTCGAGATGCGCATCGCCGAGGCGGCGTGAGTGAGACACAGTAGACGCAAACGGCAAGCCTTCGAGGCTCTCATTCCTCCAGCAACACATCCCGCGCCTGGTTGATCCGCGCCGCCAGGTAACTGGAGCCACCGTGGTCCGGATGGACGCGCTGGATCAACCGGCGGTAGGCGGCCTTGATTTCCTCGTGGCTGGCATCGGGCCGCAAACCGAGAACTTGGTACGCCTCTTGGCGATTCATGGGGCCACCCGCGCCAGAGGACGATTGAGAAGAGGACTCGGGACCGGTCGCGCGCCAATGATCCCGCCAATCCGCGTCGCCGTGGCGATCCAGGTAGGTCTCCAGCACCGCGACGGACTGCGGGTCGGCCTGGCATTCCCGCCACAGGTCTTGCAGTTCCCGAACATTGAGGTCCGGCAGGGCGCGTCCGGCAAATTGACCCTCCCGAACCTGGCCGGACATCGCGCCGGTGGCGTGATCGAGCGTCATGTCCAGAAAGCGGGTGGCGACCGTGGATTGCCCGGAGGGTGAAGAGTCGGTGGAAGAGGGCGCTGACGAATGAATCCAGCGCAGCAACAGCGGTGCCAGCAGCGCCAGTAGCGGTAGGGCGACCGCGCCGCCGCCGCCGCGTACCGCCGCCAGCAAGACCAGCAGGGCGATGCCGACGGCCATCACCGACCGCAGCCCCGGACCGGCGGTCCAGGTCGAGCGGCGCAGGCGGCGCACCAGAAAATAAACGCCCAATAATGCGGCCGCGGCGAGCAGCACCTGAACTGGCATCGGCTCTCTCAGAGTTGTCGGGTCAGTTGCCGGATCAGGCCGCCTTGTCGCTGGCCAAAATCTTCCAGCGCGCGACGGCCTCCGGTTGCATAGACTGCCACGGCGCACAGCAGTTCGCGGAGCTGGCGGGCGCTGCCGGCATCGAAGGCGCAGTAAGCGCCGCGCGTCAAGCGGGCGATTTCCCGGAAGCCGGCGGCGGCGCGGGGATCGGCCCCTTCCTGAAACACGAAAGCGGGCACGCCGAGCAGACCCAGTTGACCGGCTTGATGGCAGAGGGGGTCGGGATTTTCCTCCAGGCAGTCGCCGACCAGCACCAGCGCGTTGATCCGGCGCCGTTGTGTTTCGCGAAGGGCGTGATCCAGCACCCGGCCGATCTGGGTCAGTCCGCCCCGGCACTGTACCGAGGTCATGCGCCGTTGCAGTTCAGCGGCATCGTTCAACCAAGGCTCGGCCTGGAACTCGCCAGTTCCGCGATACCAGACCAGTTGCAAATCCAATCCGCCCAAGCTGGCCGCCGCCGCGAACATATCGCCCTGGAGCTGGCAGGCCCGATCCCAGGTCGGCTGGCGGCTGGCGGTGGCGTCCAGGGCAAAGATCAGCCGACCACGGGTTCCGGCGACCACCGGCGCGCGCGCGGCTTGCCGCAGGAACTCGGCGACCTCGGTGGGGGTGGATCGGGCTGGCAAGCGTGAGGAGGTCATAAGCGTAAACCGCTCGGCAGAGATGAGATTACTTTCGCAACACGTAAGTCCCTGGCGCATCGCAGATCGGGTACAGCCCTTTTTCCGGCGCACCCATCGCCGGTGGTGATACTTGGCGCTTGGTCGAATGTTGAACCAGCCACGCCTGCCAGGCCGGCCACCAAGAACCCTGCTGCTTGGGCACCGTCGCCTGCCAGGTGTCGGGATCGATATACCGATCCTGGTCGGTCCGACACGCCATTTGGTAACTGCGCCGCCGGTGACCGGGTTCGCTGACGATGCCGGCGTTGTGCCCGCCGCTGGTCAGCACGAAAGTCACTTCGTCGGCGTCCGACAGCAGGTTGATTTTGTACACCGACCGCCAAGGTGCCACATGATCCTGCTCGGTCGCGACCGTGAAGATCGGCGCGCGAATATCGGAAATGGCGATCGGCCGGCCCCGGACCTTGTAGTGACCGCTGGCGAGTTCGTTGCCCAAAAAGATGTGGCGCAGGTATTCGGAGTGCATCCGGAACGGCATGCGAGTCTGGTCGGCGTTCCAGGCCATCAGGTCGTTGAGCGGGTGGCGTTGGCCCAGCAGGTAATCGTGGACCATTCGCGACCAGATCAGGTCGTTGGAACGTAATAACTGAAACGCGCCCACCATTTGGCCGGCGTCCAAATAACCTTGATCCCACATCATGTCTTCCAGAAAAGCGACCTGACTTTCATTGATGAACAGCAGCAGTTCACCGGCTTCGGTAAAATCGGTCTGGGCGGCGAATAAAGTCACGGTCTTAATCCGGTGATCGCCGTCGCGGGCCATGGCCGCTGCTGCAATGGTCAGTAGCGTACCCCCCAGGCAGTAACCGACGGTATGGATCTTGCGCCCCGGCAGGATGGCTGAAACCGCGTCCAACGCCGAGACCACGCCGAAGCGGCGATAGTCCTCCATGCCGACGTCGCGATCCTCGGCGGTCGGGTTCTTCCAGGAAATGACAAACACAGTGTGGCCCTGCTCCACCAGATACCGGATCATGGAATTATGGGGCGACAGGTCGAGGATGTAGTACTTCATGATCCAGGCCGGCACGATCAAAATGGGTTCAGCGTGGACTTGCGGCGTCGCCGGTTGGTACTGAATCAGTTCGATCAGGTCATTGCGGAAGATGACCTTACCGGGGGTGACCGCCACATCGCAACCGACCTCGAACTGTTCCGCTTCAGCACCGGGTCCGAGCTGTTTGCTGGCGATGGCGGCTTCCATGTCGGCCATGAAATTGGTCCAGCCGCGCACCAGGTTCTGACCGCCTTCCTCCATGGTGGCCTTGAGGATTTCCGGATTGGTGAGCGGCGAGTTCGCCGGTGAGAACATGTCGAGAATCTGCCGGGTCACGAACGAGACAATGGCTTCATTCCGCGGATCGACGCCGCGATTGCGGTTGGTGGCGTTGAACCACCATTGCTGGTTCAGCAGAAACGACTGATAGATCAGGTTATAGGGCCATTGTCGCCAGCCCTCGCCATCGAAGCGGTGATCCTGACTCAAGGGTTGGATGCAGGGGGGCGTGTCGGGATTCTGACTGGATTTGAAGGCATACAACGCCAGGCGAACCATCTTGCGGATCGCTTTTTCGTTCAGCAGCGCCTGCTTGCCCGGCGCCAGCCCGAGGTGCATCAACCAGTCGAGGTAGGCCATGGACATGACCGCCGGCGAGATGCCGCCGGTGAAACGCGCCAGGTTGGCATTCACCATCCGGTCGATCGTTTCGGGGATATGGGTGCCCAGCGACGACCGTTCGATACCGTAGGCACGGTAAGTCGTAGGGTTGGGCACCCGATGCGGACCCCGCAAGGAGCGGAGCGG
>REEE01000041.1 GCA_007695245.1 Candidatus Competibacteraceae bacterium
AATATTCGCGGTGCGTGAGCCTAGCCCCATTGACCGCGCTGTGCTGGAGCGCATGTTTGTCCGCCAACCCGGTCAACACCTGTTTCATCGCCTTTACCGACCCCTCTTTATAATTAGGCGCACTTCGCCCGGCAGGTCGCGGATCGCTCGCCATCAAACTCGGTATTTTGTCGATACCGTCGAGAGCGATGATTTTGCTCTGATCGATACCTTGGCCTGGCTGTACGATGAACCCTATGCGGACAGTTCCGCCATTCCCACCTACCGGGTTTGCCAGTTGACCTGCCGGCATGTTACCGTAACGTCATCGGGCGACGGCGGCTGATGAGAGTTTCGGAGGGTATCGGCTATCGGATGCATTTAGCGGAGGAGCGGCTACGGTCGGTTTTGCCCTTGGGTGTTCGCCAACCGGTGTTTGGGCTGCTGGGGCGGCTGTATCCCAAAGCCGACTGTGCACAGCGCGTCTTTCGGGCCAAGAGCACCTTTCTAGGCACTGGCGCGGGATTCGCTGACCGGCGAGCGACTCCTGAGCATTGGATTGTTCCATGCCGATTACTTGCGCTATCTGGTGGAAGTCCATGAACCCAGTCGCCGCAATTACAGCGCGCCGATATGGACCGTGCTGATGTTCGAGGCGTTTTTGCGGCGGGTGGATGGCGGCGGAGGGTGTGCGGATCGGGCCGATCCGTATTGATCCTGGTTTTTTCGGATAACTTACATGAATATCATTGGTATCAGAGAGTTCGCGGTCAGGGCCATCTACGGGATACTCGCCGTAGTGGCGGTGCAGGCGTTGATCGCCACGCCGCTGCTGTCCTGGCGCCTGGCGGTGGGCGGCCCCGTATGGCTCGAATGGCTCGTGGGCGGCGTCTTCGCCGCGCTCCTGTTGGGGTTGCTGTTCGTGTTTCGCCAACAGGTCGATGCGGTCCTACGGCAGGTGGGCGGGTTCGCCCTCCAACCGTCCCTGACTACTTGGCTCGGCCTCACCCTGGTGGTTGGAATCGCCCTGCGCCTGCTCTGGGTCTGGTGGTACCCGGCCGCGCCGGCTTCCGACGGCGCGACCTATCTAGCTCTTGCCGCTCGCCTGAGCGCCGGCGAACCCTACGAGATGGCGGGTACTCGCGCCTACTGGCCGCCGGGCTATCCTTTGTTGCTGGCGCCGCTGGTCGGCTTGTTCGGCGCGGGTCGGGAAATGATCGTCGGACTCAACCTGACCCTGTTCGCGGCTACCCTGTTCGTCGTCTACGGTCTCGGACGGGCCTTGGGCGGGGAAGCCACCGGGAGGATTGCCTCGGCGATTATAGCGGTCTGGCCCACGTATATCGCTCAGGTGGGGCTTCCGGAGAAAGAACAACCGATAATTCTCATCGTCGCGGTGGTGGTGCTGTTGTTGTTTGCTTTTCACCAACAGCGAACATGGCGTGCCCTGTTGGCCGGGGTATTCTTGGGTTTCGGTGGCCTCGTTCAACCCGGCCTGCTGTTGCTGCCTTTGGCGTTTCTTTTCACAGATCTCCTCAACCGACTGCCCTGGCGTGTGGTATTCATGCGTCTGGGCTTGATCGGCGTGGGCATGTTGCTGGTGATCTCTCCTTGGACTATCCGCAACTACCAGGTCTTCGATCAATTCGTGCTGATCTCCACCAACGGCGGCGGCGTACTCTACCGGGCCAACAACCCACTGGCCACGGGTGGATACACCCGCGCTGGCGAAGTAGACCTCTCCCCATACGGAGAACTTGAAGCGAACGCGCGCGGCGCGGGCCTGGCAAAGCGCTGGATTCAGGAAAACCCGATGGATTTTCTGAAGCTGGCCATCGAGAAGCAAATTCTCTTCCTGGGTGACGACAGCACGGGAGTTTACGCGGCTCTGCGCCGCGGCGGGCTCGACGTCGGCGAGTTCGTTTACGCTCTGTGGAAGGGATTCGCCAATCTCTATTGGATCATCCTCTGGGTGCTCATTCTGCGGCTCGCCTGGCGGTATTCCACCGGCCATCCGCCATCATCTATCCTCATTCTGCCATTAATACTTTGTTTTCTCTATCTTTATGGCGTACATAGCATCGCCGAGAGCGGTGGCAAATACCACCTGCCGGTGTTGGGCCTGCTGGCGATCATCGCGGCCGCGGCCCTCACGCCCAGTGCCGGCCGCGGCGACCGGCCCGACCGGGGTGCGGCGGAGCGCTCATGATCGGCAGCCGTGAGTTCTGGGTCTTTGTCGGGGTCGGCGGCGTGGCCACCGGCGCGCATTACGCCTTGCTGGTCGCATTGGTCCAGATCTTCCACGCGGAACCGACGCTGGCCTCGACCGCCGGATTCGTTCTCGGCGCTGTGATCAACTATATTCTCAACTATCGTATTACCTTCCGCTCCACCCGCGCCCATGCAAGCGCGGTCCCTCGCTTTATTGCGGCCGCGGCGAGCGGGATGCTGCTGAATGCGCTGCTCGTCGCGTTGGGCGTACATGGGCTGCGCGTTCATTACCTGGTCGCGCAGGTGGTCAGTACGACTATCGTGCTATTCTGGAACTTCGCGATCAACAAATACTGGACCTTTTCCGGACCCCTACCATGCCCACCGGTGAAGCATTGACTTCGATTTCGACTCCGTCCAGGCCAACGATTTCCATCATCGTCCCGGCCTATAATGAGGAGGAGGTCCTTCCAGCCTTCCACGAGCGCGTCACCGCCGTCGTGGACGCGCTTCCCTATGAGTTCCGTTTCGTCTTCGTCGACGACGGCAGCCGGGATCGAACCGCGGCCCTGGTCGCCGAGCTCCACCGGCGCGACCTGCGCGTCGAACTCATCACGCTCAGCCGCAACTTCGGCAAGGAAATCGCGATGACCGCCGGTCTCGATCGCGCCAGCGGCGACGCCGTGATCCTCATCGACGCCGACCTGCAAGATCCCCCCGAGTTGATTCCGCAACTGCTGGCGACCTGGCGGTCCGGCTACGACGTCGTCTATGCCAAACGACTTTCCCGGGACGGCGAGACGCTGTTCAAGAAGCTCACCGCGCACCTTTTTTACCGGGTCGTTCAGAAGATCAGCCACGTCGAGATCCCGCCCGACACCGGGGATTTTCGCCTCCTGAGCCGGCGCGCGGTCGATGCCCTGAACGGCCTGCGCGAACAGCACCGCTTTATGAAGGGCCTGTTCGCCTGGATCGGCTATCCGCAAACGGCGGTTCCCTACCATCGCGATCCCCGCTTCGCCGGGACCACGAAGTGGAATTACTGGAAGCTCTGGAACTTCGCGCTCGAGGGGATCACCTCATTCACCATCGCCCCGCTCAAGATCGCCACCTATTTCGGATTGACAGTCGCCATGTTTGCGTTTCTTTACGGCGCGTGGATGATTTTTGAGACCCTCCTCTACGGCAACCCGGTCCCCGGTTATCCATCGTTGCTGGTCGTCGTGCTGTTCCTGGGCGGGGTGCAATTGATGGCGCTGGGGGTGATCGGCGAGTATCTCGGCCGCATGTTCGACGAGACCAAAAAGCGCCCGCTCTACCTCATCGCGGAGCACCTCAAGACCGATTCCACCCAACCTCTCCAGCGATCGCGCGAGGACGACTGGGAACGCACCTCATGAATGTTGGGTCTTTCCGGCGATTCTTCCACAGAATGTTACCGGTGAGTGGATTGCTGCTTATCCCTCTATTGACCTTAATCTGGGGCTGGCAGTTAATTTTTTATGATAGGCTATTATTGTTAGGTGTTGATTTATCTATACACTACCGATGGGCGAATCAGTTTTTGTCAGCGTTATCGGAAGGAGTATTACAGCCTAAATGGGCTGCGCTGTCGCATCATGGTGCGGGTGATCCAACCTTTTTATACTATCAGCCAGGCTTTTATTGTCCGAAGCAAGGTTAAAACCACCGGCTTTAGCCGGTCAGATTTATCTTTGAAGCC
>REEE01000305.1 GCA_007695245.1 Candidatus Competibacteraceae bacterium
GTTTCAAGAGTCTTTAACGGCCTGCTTGGGTAATTAGAGTTTTTGTACAGCCTCTTAGAACCAACAAGCTTTTTTGTCGCTCGAAAATATAAAACAAGTGGCCGGCAGGTGTCTGGATAAATTGCAAGAAGAGATAGATTGCCAAGATCGAAGAGAAGACCCCGGCCAGCTCCCAGTTGGACCCGAACACGAACATAAATAGCTCTGGACCAAAAAGCAGTAGGATTATCGTTGGCGCGGTACCAAAGAACGCAAGGCGTTTGAGCACGGCGATGGTGAGATGCCAAATCTCCTCACCTCTGCGGCGGCCGATGTTCGCGGCCTCTGCATAAAACGCGTTGGCTGTCGTTCGCCCTAACAGCCCCAGAGGAAGCCCAAGGGCCGCCATAGCCAGGCCGAACTGGCCCGTGGTTTCAGCATCATAAAGCGTGGCAATGAAGAGAACCGGTGCTTGGGCAGAGAAGACGAGCAAGACTTGGGACGGTAACCGGTAAATCGGGAACCCCCGATGACGGACCGCCACGCGCTCCAATCGGGAGCGGCGAACATGTTTCCAGTTCGCTCGGAACTCAGCCCAAAACTGCCTGAGAAACGTCCCGACCCCACCACTTGTCGCTACTACCTGGCCGACCAGCAACCCGATGGGGCCGGTACCAAAGAACCCGAACGCTATCTTCACCACCGCGCCAGCGGCGCTTTGTGTAACGTTCGTGTAGGCAATGACCTTGTAAGCGCGCCGCCTCGTGGCCCAGAGCGACAGCATCTCGTAGGTTCCAGAGCCAATCAGGCCGAGGACGATCAACCACCACCAGGGTGCGAGAACCTCCATCGACATCAACGCGAGCATGGGTTCGGCGAACAACGCAAGCCCAATTGCGAGCAATGTGCCCGTGACCAGCATCAACCCGGCAGAGAGCACCATCAAGTTCATCGCCAGGCCATCGTGACGGGGCAGCGGTACCGCCAGGATGTAGCGGAGTGTCAGCAGTGGTGCCATCAACGCAATCAGAGCGGTGAATACCGCCATCACGCCGAAGTCTTCGGGCGTGTAGAGGCGCGTGAGGATCGGGATCGAAGCGATGCCGATCACTCGCGCGAGTCCGCTGCCCAAGGCCAGGGTCGCCATGCCGCGAAACACCGCGCTCGCCGGCCCCCCGAAGAGCCGCGCGGACAGACTGGAAACAATTGGAGGCATTGGAAGTTAACCCTGTCGGTCGCACGCATGCACGGTGGTCAGGCGAAGGGCGATCAAGATGAGGGTGATTTCATAACTTAGCGCGTGGACCGCCTCCATCACCGCCTGCTCGGTGGGATTATCCAGCGCGTGACGGGGGAAATAGGGGGCGATCACGGCGGTGGCCTGGGTGTGGGCGAACCGCTGCTGGGCCGACCGGTCGAAGCAGTGGAGGAAAGCGCCCACCAGCCGCCGACTCAGCGAGTAATTCCGCAGGTGGGTGAAGCGCAGCAGCGCCCAGGTGGTCAAGGCCTTGAAGGCGATGGAAAGCACCAGGGCGGCGAAGACCAGAACGCCGAGGAAGAACAGAAAACTCTCGGGTTGGGTGAACCCGAGCCCGGCGTAGGCGGCGGCCAGCCAGGGGTTGGTTTCGACCACCGCCGGGTTGGCCAGCACCGCCATGAACGGCATGATCGACGCCACCCCGACCACATCCAGAAAGGCCATGACCAGGATCATGCCCAGCAGCCCATAAGCGCGGCGGCGTTCGGCGGGGGAGAGGAGGGCGAGAACTTTTTTCGGGAGGGTCACGGGGGAGTTTTAAGTTTTAAGTTTTAAGTTTTAAGACAAACACTTAATGCTGAGAGGACCCGGTCCTGGTCTGGTTCGGTCAGCCCCGGATGCATCGGCAGGCTCAGCACCTCGCACGACGCCCGCTCGGCCTCCGGGAAGTCGCCCCAGCGATAGCCCAACTCCGCGAACACCGGTTGTTCGTGCAAACACTTCGGATAATACACCGCCGTGGGAATGCCCTGGGCCTTCAGCGCGTCCGCCACCCGCTCCCGCTCCGCCAGCCGAATCGTATATTGCGCATACACATGGGTGTTGCCGGGCATCACCGAGGGCGTGCCGCACCGGTCCTGAAGTTGCTCGGTGTAGCGGGCGCCGATCCGGCTGCGGGCTTCGACCTCTCCGGCGAAGTGCGGCAGCTTAGCCAGCAGCACCGCCGCTTGCAGCGTGTCGAAGCGCCCGTTCATCCCCAGCAATGGATGATGATGCCGCCGAATCCCGCCGTGGGTGCGGATGGCGCGCATTTTTTCCGCCAGTCCGTCATCGTCGGTGAACAGCGCCCCGCCGTCGCCGTAGCAGCCCAGCGGCTTGGCCGGAAAGAACGAGGTGCTGCCGATGGTCGTCACCCCGCCGCTCCGCCGGCCGTGCCGGGTCGCCCCGAAGCTCTGCGCCGCGTCTTCGATCACCGGCAAGCCATGCCGCGCGGCGAGGGCGTTGATCGCGCCATAATCCGCCATCTGCCCGAACAGGCTCACCGGCAGGATCGCTTTCGTGCGCGGGGTGATGGCCGCTTCAATCCGCGTCACGTCGATGTTGAAACTCGCCGGCTCGATGTCCACGAACACCGGCGTGGCTCCCACCAGGCCGATGACTTCCGCCGAGCTGATCCAGGTGAACGGCACCGTAATCACCTCAGCGCCCGGCCCGATCCCCAGCGCCCGCAGGGCGATCTCCAAACTGTCCGTCCCGCTGGCCACCGTGAGGCCGTGCTGCACCCCGACATATTCCGCCAGCGCCGCTTCCAACTCGGCGATCTCCGGTCCCAGGATGTACTGGCCGTGGTGGAGGACGCGGTGGATGCCGCGCTCCAGATCGGCGCGGATGGCGTCTTGCGGGGTCTTGAGGTCGATGAACTCCAGCGCGCGGCGCGGTCGGTCCATGGCTAAATACGCCGCCGGGCTGAGCACCCGCTCCGGATAGCACTCAGCCAGCGGCCCATCGCGGCTCAACAACCGGGCATCGGGTCCCAACCGCGCCAGCGCCCGGATCAACTGCTCGTCCTCGGGATCCTCGCTGTCGAACACGTCTCCCTCGCCCGCCAAGGCCGCCAGCCAGTGTTTGTCGGCGGTAAAAACCTTGAGCAGATTACGCGCCTGCCGGCTCAGTTGCTTGGCGGAGGGTGATGGCGAGTCCGGTCGTTGGCTTTGCTTGAGTTCCTGGCGGGTCACATATTCCAGTGTTTGCACGCTGCCCGCATACAGCCAGAGGCGTCCGCCTTCGTAAAGGCATTTCGCAAGAGCCAGATCCGCATCCAGGTAAAACGGGGATCGCTTGGTGCACACATCCACCGCCACATTGATATCCAACAACAGGTCCATCGGTTTCAACGATCCTCGCGCAAGGCAAAAGCCTCAATCCGCTCTCGTTGTTTAGCCGAGAGTTCAGGCAATTCATCGTCCGGTGGCAGCGGGGCATTGCGGATGGCGTCCAGCCGGTCCCGCATGGCCTGGGCTTGGGCCAGCACTTCGGGCGGCAAGTGGTAGGTGACCGGCGTTGAACTCACCAGTTCCGCGTCCGGCACCTCGACGATGAGTCGCAGGCGTTCATGCTTGAGTTGCAATGGTTCAATGAATTCCAGGCGACCGTGGTCGTACAGGGCTTCGACGCGCATGGTTCAGTCCTCCAAGAAGCTGAGCGTGTTTTGGTGGAGTTGGTAGCGCGCCCCGGTTGCCGGGCAGGTCGCCACGCCCTCTCCTTCGAGAGGCAAATTCAGTCGCTCGCCGTGCCGGCTCATCCAGCCGATCCGTCGCGCCGGCACGCCCGCCATCAGCGCGTAAGCCGGGACATCGCGGTTGATCACCGCTCCGGCGGCGACGAAAGCATATTCGCCGATGGTCACCCCGCAGACGATCGTGCAGTTCGCCCCCAGGGTCGCGC
>REEE01000170.1 GCA_007695245.1 Candidatus Competibacteraceae bacterium
AACGACGACGATGTGCGCGAGGTGGCGCTCGGTCCGGGGGGCGCACTGGGGGCCATGGACCGGGGTTCGATCCTCATCGATCACACGACGGCCTCGGCCGATGTCGCACGTGAACTGTCCGACCGGGCCATGACGGCGGGTATCGGGTTCGTCGATGCGCCGGTGTCGGGTGGGCAGGCCGGTGCCCAGAGCGGAGCGCTCACCGTGATGTGCGGCTGCGACGACCCATCGACCTACGACCGGGCGCGCGAGATCATCGGGACCTACGCCCGGGCCTGCGATCGGCTCGGAGATGCGGGCGCCGGGCAACTCACCAAGATGGTGAACCAGATCTGCATCGCCGGGGTGGTGCAGGGTCTCGCCGAGGGGTTGTCGTTCGCCCAGCGTGCTGGTCTCGACGTCGAGCAGGTGGTCGGCGTGATCGGCAAGGGGGCTGCACAGAGCTGGCAGATGGACAACCGGGCGGCCACCATGGCGCGCGGCGAGTTCGACTTCGGGTTCGCCGTCGAGTGGATGCGCAAGGATCTCGCGATCTGCCTCGACGAGGCCCGTCGCAACGGCAGCCGTCTCCCCGTGGCGGCACTCGTCGATCAGCTCTACGCCCATGTCGAGCAGCGGGGCGGGCGCCGCTGGGACACCCCACATACCCCCTCCTGACTTGGACTATTTTCGTCGATTTTTCCACTGAATTTACCTCGGTTTTGACTGCTTTCTTGCAATCGCTGCATCGAAAAATAGATAAATTATACCTAAAATTCAATTAGTTAAAGACAGGCGTTAGCTACACGCAAATATTTTTGTAGCAACAGTCTTCGCAGCGAATACGATAGGGGGTCCGGCGCGGCAGCCGACCGGTGGCGATGATATCGAAAATCTGCCGAATCAGCAATTGCACCTTGGCGATGGCCTCTTCAGTGACCGGCACCTCCAGAAGCTGGCTTCCATCCCGGATATAAGCCACGAACCCCCGTGTCACCGGCTGTTGATAGACCTCCCGAATCAGCATCGCATACATCACGATCTGCGTTTCATGGGTCTTGAACACCGTATCCCGTGCTTCCGTGTATTTATAATCCAGCGGTGCCATAGTTCCATCCTTCAGCCATAACACCTCATCGACGATACCCCGTAACCGCAAGGTCGGCGACGCCAGATACACCTCGATTTCCCGCTTCACCGCCCCAATCTTCCGGCGCAGATAATCCCGATTTTCCGTTGCTCGCCGTCGATGCACCTCACGCCCCTTGCGCACCTTGAACCGGGTTTCCTCATGTTGCGGAATGTTTTGCACATTCATAAACCAGGTAAAGCGCGGACAATAGACATGCTCGAGCACCTCCGATGGCGTGATCATCGGAGTACGTTCATTATCAGCCATTACCGCACTCATAAAAACAAGGCCCGTATTTCATCAGTGACCAATTTCTTATCAAAGGCTTGGCCCAATAAAATCACTTTTTTGAAATCCGGCTCACACATTGGAAAAATATAAACCGAATCCACTTGCTCATCAGACCACTCCTCAATCGCCAAACGTAATTCATCCAGCCGGTTACGTTCAACTGTTCCCAGAAACACCGATTTCTGCACCCGATAGAGCCCAGCTTCCTTGCATAGCTTCGCAATCTTGGAGCGTGGCTTGTTCTCCACAATGTCATACAGAATCCACACCAGCGTCTCGGTCATCTTCATCGCTATTCACCCTCCCAATCCACTCATTGGCCATACGATGACAATCCAGTTGCACCGTATCCTGCCGCTTGATATTCCGATTCCGGTACCGAATTCCCTCGTCAAGATATTCGCCAAATTGCCCCATCAGTACCGCTTTTCCCTCCTTGTTCAGGGTGAGTCCATTCTGCAATCGATCGAACATCTCCTGCTTGACCTTGCGTGACGAAAATAACCCAACCACGGTTTCATCAGCCCAAATTCGATAGCATTCGATCAGATCGAAAACCAGCGACTTCTTTTGATAGTGATCCGTATGCACAAACCCCACATACGGATCAAGCCCGGCCAAAATACAAGCGCGCTCCACAGTTCCATACAGCACTCCGTAACTGTAATTGAGCAGGCAATTAAACTCATCCTTCGCCGGGTTACGCGAGCGGGCCTCGAACTGAAAATTCTCGGGAAGCAGCAGATTCACTGCCTCCCAATACGTTCGCCCAGCGCGCCCCTCAAAACCCATGATCGTGCCGCGCACGATATCCAGTTCCCCGTTCACACCTTCCAGCGACTGCCGCAATTCCAGTAGCGCATTCATTTTCCCGGTCAGCGCCGCCGATAACCGACTCCGCCGCTGCCGCGCCTCGCGCAAAAAATCGACCTGGTTATCGAGCTTCCGCAACAGCCAACCCAGCGCCAGCCGCAAGCCCTTCTCGGTATCCGCCAATCGCAACTGTTCGCGCCGAATGGCTGTCGTCGACCCGGGTCGTCCATGCCACACCCGGCCATACGGATGCCCGACCTGATCGAGAAACACGATGTCGATATTTTTCTCGACGGCCAATTGAATGGCATCCGTCGAAAGACTCGCACCGGTGGTAATCACAATCGAACGCACTTTCCGTGAAGAAACCTCCTGTTTCTGTTCCTTGATCTTGATCAAAAACATCTCACCTTGGCGGTGCAGATATGTCCCAAAAGTTGTAAGAATTAAGTCCATCTTCGTACCTTTTTAATCCTTGTTGTCTTGGATCAGCCGCTTTAGAAAAGCCAAATAATCGGGTACGAATTCCCCTCCTTGGATAAGGAGGGGTGGCGCGTGAGCGCCGGGGTGGTTCGACCGCACAGGCCAACCCCCCCGGCCCTTCGGGCCACCCCCCTTGGCAGGGGGGGAATCAAGACCGGATTATTTTGTTGAAGATCATCATGGGGGAGAGGGAGCTGAATGCTTACATCATACCTACCATACGACCGGCGGGTTATACCGCTTTCATCCACCCAAATCCATGACTGACGGCATGACCGACCGCCAAACCATCCGGGATGACCGCATTACCAACAAACTCCCCACTAATGCCTAGAAATTCCTGCCCCTTATAATGGCAAGTCTGAGTTTTAATTTTCGTCCACGTCGCATAGAGCCGTTCCGGGAACGTCACATCTAATCCCCGCAGAGCCATGAGCAAGTTTGATACTAACAACCGATCTCGCTCCACCCGCTGCCCGGCTTCATCCATGCCCTGATAGCGCCGATAATTGTCCATATTAAAGAGCATGACCGGCGTCACTAAGCGATAGGGTAGCAGCCGTTCACTCACGCCGAACGATTCCTGGCGCATCGTCAGCGCCGCATCACCCACCATCACAAATTCATCGCCCAGTTGCAGTTCGAGATCGAGCCACGGCAACCCCAATAACCGTCCCGCCGCCTCACCCCAACCGACCACCAGGCCGCGTCCCGCCCGCCAACGATATTGCACCAGCGGATAGCGATACAGCAGCTTGCCCGTTTTCTCATCATGCTGATGAAAAAGCGCATCGTCCGCGAACGCTCCAGCCAGCGCCCCGCGCAATTGTCGGGTTCGCGCCTCACCATGACCCGCCAATTCACGATCCCAAGACAGCTCAACCTGTGTACAGGGAACTTTTTTCAGAAGATGCATGTTGCGCTTGCTCCCGGCAGACCGATAAAGCCCGCCTCACGAGTATAGGTTTCCGAACCGGCATCCAACCGATTCACCGCGTCGCGATCCAGCCCCGCTGCTTCTCGAGCGTAAACCTGCACCACCCGCTCATAAAATGCCCGCTTAAACCCACGAAACTGCTTTTCCTGCTCTGCGGCTCCCAAATAGGGATCATCCTGAATCACCCGGTAGCGTTCCCACAAATCCTCATCTTTCCGGTTTTGCACCACAAACAGCGACACCGTGGGTGGCCCATCTTCGATCAGCCGAAAATCGCGCTCGATCCCGGCCAAATCGCCCCGCGCCAATTGCTCATCCACCCGCACCTGATCCTGCCGCGCCCGACAGCCCGCGAAATAACGCTGGCTCAACTCCAGAAACTCACTCTCATCCCATTGGTCCACCACGCCCAGCGTCTCCACCGTGACCTCAATCAGCGCACTGTCATACACCCGCTGCCACAACCGCTCACCCATACCGCCATCCGGTTTGCTGGCCCGCAACTGCCAGAGATGCACTTCACCGGGCGTCGCGCCGCTCTCGCCATGGCGGTTGCAGCGCCCCGCCGCCTGAATGATCGAATCCAGCGGCCCCAAATCCCGATGCACCACCGGAAAACTGAAATCCACGCCGGCCTCGACCAACTGCGTCGTGACCACCACCACCGGCTGGCCTTGCCGCAACAACCGCTGAATCAAGCGAATCCGCGCCCGTCGATCCAGCGGCGTCAAGTTCGTCGATAACGCCACCAGCGGTCTCCCCGGCAACGCGGCCCGCAACGCATCAAACAAGATCCCCACCGCTCGCCGCCGATTGACGATGAGCAACGTCGCCCGTTCATCGGTTGGCAAGTCGGCGCTCAGGCGCTCGGCGAATTCATCCACCGCCAGCGGTTCCCGATGATGGGCGTAAAGCCGGGTGCGGGTCATGGCCTGAAAATGCTCCCCATGATCCGGCAACAACTCCACCGCATCGCCCGGCTGGAAAATCAGCGGGCGGGTCGCGGTCAGCAGCACAAAGCGCGTGCCCAGACTGCGCGCCGCCGCCAGAAACAGTTGCCGCAACCCTTCCCAATAGCGCAACGGCAGCGCCTGCACCTCGTCCAGCAACACCAACGCCCCGGTCAACTGCCCGGCCCGCTTCAAATTCGCATTGCGCGGACTGAGCAGCGAATACAGCAGTTGGTGGAACGTCGTCACCACCAACTCGCTCTGCCAGGTCTCGGTCAACAATTGCCCCGCGCCATCCGGCTGATGTTCGTCGTTCTCGGTACGAAACACCGTCTCGGTCAGATGATGGTGTTTGAGCAACAAATCCTCCCGATCCTTAAGGTGATTGCTGAGCAACACCGCGCGAAACACCGCATGGTTCTGATCGATCACCGACGTAAACGGCAGGCAATAAATCATGCGCGGCGCGACGCCATCCCATGCTTCCAAACGCGCCCGCACCTGCAACGCGGCATGAAGAACGGTCAGCGTCTTACCGGCCCCGGTCGGCGCGGTCAGCGTCAGCAGCGGCGTCTCCAGATGCGCCAGCCAGGTCGCCGCCACCGTCGCCGCAATCCGCTCCCGCCGCTGATCGAGCAACGACCTAAGATTCCCCACCTTGGATAAGGAGGGGTGGCGCGCAGCGCCGGGGTGGTTTGACCTCAACACTCGCGCCTTATGCACCGTCACCGCATCCGCCGGCAGCGTCTGCCGCACGATCCGCCCGCCCTGCAACGCGGCATCGGTCTTGTCCACCGCCAGCAGCGCCCCAAACCCGGCCAGCGCCGCCAAGGCTTCATCCACCGGCCCAAACGCCTTGCGCAATTTGGAACCGCCCGCCACCCGCTGATCCCGCAGCCGCGCCGCGATGCTTTCGACCGTCAGCGGTCCCGGCGTGGTCGGCAGGCCAAACTCCGGATGCCGTTCCGCCACGCCGGCCAGCCAGCCATGAATGCCCGGCAAATCCAGCGCCGCAATCTGCCTGGACAACGCCTCTTCCGGGTCGCGGCAGTGATCGCGGGTTTGCTCCAGCAGATCCGGCCAGTCCTGGAAGCGCAACGCCCCATGATGCCGCCGCACCGCGATGAAGACCGCCAGCCGCCGCCATAACGGCCAGTTCAGCTCACCGCTGTACCACCAACTCAGCACCGCGCCACATTCGGCATGATGGCTCAGCGCCGACCGCGGCCCCCGCTGAAACAGATAGTTCTGAAACCACGGCGTGGCCTTGCCCAGGTCGTGAAAGAGTCCATCCAGGAACGCAAGCGCGGGAATTTCCATCCGGGCCGTGGGCGCGATGCTGGCCGCCGCCCGCTCCGCGACCCGCTCCAGATGCACCGGCAACGGATCGTTGGGATGGGCGAACGTCTCAGAGAAAAGCAACGGTGTCGGTGCCGACGCCATAACAACCTCCTTCGCCACTGTGGCCGCGGATCGGCTGACCGTCCTCGGCCAGCACGATCTCCTGATAGCGATGCACGATCCGCTCGCCGTCCATCACCGCTGGAATGCGCAAGCGGTGATAATGCCGGCCCTCTTCGTAGTGAATGACGACGCCCTCTTGTAGGGGAATGGCGGTTTGCGCCGTCCATTCCCCAGCGGGCAACGCCCGCGCCGGCCATTCGCCGATCCAGGCCAATTCCGCCAGACAGGGTGCCAGACCGAGCGATACGGTATAGGCCGTGCGTCCGGCGACCAGCCGTTCCGCCAGGTCGTCCGCGACCGGTTCCGCCAGCCCGGCGACATAGAGGCGAAAATGCGGCTGGCGCAGGAACTCGAACGGCACCTGGGTATGGGTGTTCTGCCCGGCGCGGGGCCGAAAGAACCCATCGGTGCCGTCCTTGGTTTGCAGCAGGTTGAGCGCGGCGCGGAAAACGCGCAGGGGCGCGCGCAGCCCCACGCCGATGCGCACCCGCTCCCAACCCAATTGCCGGGCATACTGGTGCTTGCCGTAACCGAGTATCGCGCCCAGCATCCCCAGCACCGCCGGCGGCGGCGGCAGGGGATAGCTCACCGGACTCATCGGGGAGTAAGGCTTTTTGAATTGCCCGTAGTCCCCGGAGACCTCGAACACGAGGGTGCGCATGGTTAGAAACTCAGCGTCGCCACCGGCAGGCCGGTCTGTCCGGCCAGCTCGGCGAACAGACCCACCTGCTCGCCGGCCCGGCATTGCAGCCGCGCATCCTGCGCGACGCGCAAACCGGTCAGCGCCGGATAGTCGCGCCAGGCCGCCAGCAGTTCGCCCACGTCCAGCCGGTAATCGCGGGTGGAGCGCAGCGCGGTGTCTTCCACGGTCTGGTCCGCCAGGGCGATCCGCCGGGTTAATGCGCCCAACCGGTAGCCCGGTCGATATTGGGCGACCACCAGCAAGAGCGGGTCATGACCGAGCTTGGAATGGGTGTTGAGCGCCGCCGTCCCCTGCCACAATCCTTGCAGCAGCAGATCGAGATCGGCCTCGCTCAGTCCGGTGGTCCGCGCCGCCGTTTCGTTCGCCACCCCGTAAGCGGCGATCGCGGCATAGGGCAACAACCAGCGTTCGGCGAACGACTTCTGATTGCCCTTATCGCTGCCGGCATACGCCGCGGTCTGTTGCACCAGGGTCGGTGAAACGCGATGCAGCGAACGGTTGAAGGCGGAAAACTGCACCGGCCCGGTCAGTTGCAACGAGGGTTCATTCTTGCCCAGCGGCAAGGTGGCCCCGAACAGCCGGGCGTCGATGCAACCGCGTAATACGGCGCTTTCCAGTAGCCGGCGCTTTTCCTCGCCTTTCTTGCCCTTGGCGGCTTCGGTCAAAAACTGTTCCGCGCGATCCTTGCCCTCGGACAGATAGCCGTCGGCCTTGAGCGTGTCGCGGATCAGCACTTCCCGGCCCGCCGCCAGCCGCTTTTCCACATCCGGCTCCAGGCTCACGAAGTAATCGCGCACGGTGCGCTTGATGCGCACGTCGCTAATCGTCGCTTCCCCGGTTTCCGGGTCGGTGCGCGGTCGGTTTTCATCCAGCGGATCGCCGTTGGGATTGCAGTCCTTGGCTTCGTAGATCAGGATCATTTCGTAGCGGTTCGTGATGACGGTCATGGATTGTTTTCCTTGTTGACTCCCCTCGCCCCGGATGGGAGAGAGGTTGAGAGAAAGAGAGTGGGGGTTGGGAGCCGGGAAGCGCGGGGGCTATTTCGCAAGCTGCCCGATTCGATAAGCCAGGCTGTAACCGATGGTGAAGGCGAAAGTCGCTTCCTCATCACTGATGGCCCAACTTTCGCCGCAAGCCACCCAGGCATTGGCCAGGTCCGGGTCCAGTCCGGTGATGACGTACCCGAGTTTGCCGTATTGGGCCAGCTTGCCGTGGCCTTCTCGGTACAATCGTTGCAAATGCTGGCGGGTTAACAGCCGCCCGATAAATTTCTTGGTAAAGGGGTCGGCACCGCGCTCCTGGCGCTGCACCGAGGCCACTTGCGAGGCGTAGCAACCGGTCAGGAACGCCACTATCAATTCCGGGCGGCGAAAAAAATCGGCATGTTCCTGGGCATAACGCCCGTAGGGACTGTTGGGAATCGCGTCAGACATGGCGGGATGCTCCGTAACGGGGTCGGGAATGATGAGGTGCGTCAGGCAGGCATAGCGGTACAAGCCCCAGGCGTGCCGGGTCATCCAGTGCAGCAAGTCCGGTTTGCTTTTGCCGGTGTCGAGCAATTTAGCGACGAGACCGTGCAAAAAATGGCGATACCCCACGGTCCGCCCGGCGAACAGCGCCGCCAGCCAGTTGCGGAGCGTCTCGTCGCTGGCTTTCTCGCTGCCGCTGGAGAAATTTTTGAACGTCATTGCCGTAATCTGAACCGGCTTTTCCTCGGCCTTGCTGACCGCGATCAGATCCGCAGCGTGGGCGATAGTCCTTCCGGCTTCATGCAGCAGGCGCAGCCGACTGGGCAATAACTGCTGGATTTCGGCCTGTACCCGCCAGGCGGCGTTCTGCTGCTTGTAGAAAATCAGCGCGAAGGCCAGTTGATCGCCGCAGTCAGCGAATTCATCGGTCAACGCCAGTTCGTCGGCCACCAGATCGTGCTTGCCCAAACAATAGCGGTCCGGCCGCTGGCCAAACCGGGCGCGTAGCTCCTCCCGCACCTCGGGGTTGTTGCTATAGGGCAAAATCAGGTAGCTCTGTCCGGCCATGCTGCTGGAGAGATTGCTTTCGACGAAGGTCCATGTTTCAGCGATGGACAGGGCGCAAGCGCCGCAGACCGGGAAATTGCGATGCGCTCGATGGGCGTGGAAACCACCGGCGATGCTGCCGGGATTGTTCAGGTTGTAGCAGGCCAGCACCGCGTAGTTGCCATAGACCGCGACCCCGGTTTGGCCGCACACCGCGCAACTGCCCGGCTGGCGGACGCCACCCTTGTCGGCAAACGCCTCCAGCGCCCGCTCGACCATGAACGCTTTGGTTTCCGGCCAGGCATAGACCGGCTGCATGTTTTCGTCCGCCCAATAGAGGTAGCCGCGATGGTCTTTATCGACGCCGGCCTCTTGTTGTTTGGCTTCAACTTCGGCCCAGAGAACGTCCCGCGCCGCGTTGAAACCGGCGACGCTGTCCGCCAGCCACTGCCGTTTGTCGCCGGGCAGTGCGTGGTAATCCACGAGGGCTTTGACGGCGCCGGCCAGCCGACTGGCGGTATTGCCGGCCAGTTTGCAGCACGGGGTAAAATCGGTGCCGTTGGGTGGCCCGGAGCGGTACACCACCGCCCGGTTGCCCAGGTAGGTTTTGACCCCGCGCCATTCACCGCCGGGACCGAAACACAGCGCCAGCCCCCGGTCGTAATTGGCCGGCATTCCCTCGTTCAGCCGCTCCCAGGCCGCTCGCTCCGGCAGGCATTGGCTGAGTTCATACAAGCGTTGAAACATGATGGTTTCCTTCTGAGACTCTCGGCATTCCTGGAGCGTAGCTTGCCCGTCATCGAGCGATTTGTCCGACCCGACAAGCTTGTCGCCTGAACCCCCCGTCTCCCCATATTGAAGAGGGGCAGGGGTGAGGGAGCAAATTCACCCCCGCAGCGCCGCGATTTTCTCCTTACGATCTTTCTTCTTAGCGCCCCAGCCGACGTAGCTGTAAATCGTCTCGGCCAGTGCCGCCAGTTCCGCACGGTCTGGGGCCGGCCAGTTCAACCCATCCTTGAGCAACTGGTTGGTCTGATTGATTAATTCTCCGCTGACGTCCCTGACACCGCGTTCCCGATCGACCTCGAAGCGCCGTTGCAGCACCCGCAAGGCCCGTTGTTCCGGCGATCGTTTCCTATCGTCTTCTTGCTCCTTCGCCTGCTCCGCTTTCTCTCGCAAGCTGGCCGCCGCGCCTTCGTCCTCCACCATCCGCCCGTAGCCGGCGGCGGTCTTGGCCCCCGCGCCCAGCCAGTCCAGCGCCTGTCTCAGCGCCGCGAAGACCTGGGGCAGTTCTTCAGCAAACTTCGGATGGCGGGGCGCAACGCCGAACAGCAGCTTGGCGTTTTTCACCACCAGAAACGGCACCGGCACCGGGTCATGCCAATCGGCGGGAACCTTGTCCGGCTCTCGGTGCTCGTCTTCGATCTTGTCACCCTGCTCGTACCACTTGGCCATGTGCGGGGTCATCACATCAGCCGCCAGCGTCACCGGTTCCACGGGCAAGGCGTCGAAAAACCGGAAGCCTCCGGCCTGTTCGGTGGTTCCAAACCAGTCGACGAGCCGTCGCGCTTTGTCCGGCTCATTCAGCGACTCATCCCAAACCTCGACCCACGCCTTGACCAGTCCTTTCACTCCACTGCCGGCCAGATAGGGAACGCCGAGGGTGTGATGCCAGGCCAAACCGTTCTCCACCGGATGCGGCAGGCCCAAGCCGCTGGCGAAATGCCAGTCGGTGGCGAACACGGCACCGCGTCCGCCCAGCGCGGTGACCAACGCCAACTGGCGCAACGCCTGGGCCTGCAACACCTCCCGTTGACCGGCTGCTGATCGGGCGTTGTCGCTCACCCACTGGCGCTTGCCGTCCTCGGGGATCTTCCAATCCGCGCCATAGCCGTTGAAAAAGCGGTTGTACCAAAGGCCCCGGTTGCCCTCCGTCCCCAATATCGGTGCGGTTTCCAAACGGTAAAGCGGCCAGTTCATGCGCTGACCTCCTCTTCGCGAGCCAGAAACGCGCTGGCCAGCTTCTTGACCCAATCCAGAAACAGCATCGCCTCGACCTGCGCCGCCAGATAGGCGTTCATGTCGGCGTGGGTAATGCCCTCCAGCAGATCGGGCTGGCCCGCAAACGGTTGATCGGGCTGACTCAGCCAATCGCCCAACAGCTTATAAAGCCGGTAATAAGTGTGCTCTGTACCCTTGCGCCGATAGAACGCGGCGGTTTGCCCCAGACCGTTGGCGTGGATCATGAACGGCATGGCGCTGGCGTAGCTGTTGAATTCCTTTTGTTTCTTGGCATCTTCCCTCCACTCCTCCGCCAATGGGCGAATCCGGGTCAGGGCGAAATGCGCCCGGCGTTGCTGGAGGGTCGAAGTGGCGGGAAGCGCAACATCTTGTTCCCCTCCTCGATCGAGGAGGGGTGGCGACGCAGTCGCCGGGGTGGTGGGCTCGGGCGTCGGCGGCGGTGCTGACTTTTGTTCAACCTTAACCGATGGCGCTTTTTGCTGTTGTTCTTTGCGATATTTTTTGGCCATCGCTTACCCCTCCCCCTGGCAAACCGTCACCTTGCACCAGCCCATGCCCACCGTCTCGTTGCCGCCCAGTTGCAGATAGGGCCGGGCGAACAGGTCGCGGGTAATATGACCGAGCACTTCGGCGGCGGTCTTACTCTGCTCCTTGACTCGCGTCGCCTGGGCATACAGCCCGACGTACAACACCGTGTCCGGCGGCAGACTTTCCTCGTACCACAGAGCCCCCGGCTTGACGGTCTTGGTCTTATTATCAAGGCAGACATGGGCATTGACCGGAGTGGCGAACTGCGCCAGATGGTTGAACCGGTCGTCATGCACCACCACCAGTTGCTTTTGCAGGGCCGTAGCCGCATCGTCCCGACCCATCAACCGGGCCAGCGCCGTAATGACCGCGCTCAAATCGGCGGTCTTGAGATGGAAGCGGAACTCCTCCAGAAATAACCCATTTGCCGCGTCCCCTGGCGCCAGCGCGCTGTTCGCATCATCCACTTCGGGCACGGCAAAATCAGCGTCCTTCTTCAAGCCCAGCCGCTCGGCATCAGCATGGAAGCGTTTCAGCAGCGCCGGGCAGGTCACCCATTTGAAATGACTGGTCAGCGAGCGCACCGGCAACAGCAACAACCGCGCATCGCTCACCAGCAGCGCGCCCGCATGGTCAGACGCATTCGTGGTTTCCGGTCCAAACACCGGAATCAGCCAGCCGGCCTGCTGTTCATCAGCCAAGCTGCGCAACGCCCCCTTGACCGCCGAGCCGAACACCACCGGCCAGGCGGTATGCGCCTCGCGCTGAATGGGCAAATCAATGACGCCGGCCATCTGGCCCGCGCCGGCATGGATGGAAGTCTCGGCCAACAGGCCGAGTAAAGCGGTGTTGTCGTTCATTCTTCGTTCTCCAAAATTCTCAGGATTTCCAAAGGCCGACGGCTAACTCTCCCCGTCCCAGCGCGGTATCGCAGCCCACATGCCCACCGTGCAGCGCCGTGGCCGCCGCCCGAGCATCCCCGGTCACGGTGCAGAAATACACGCTACCCGCCGGAATCAGGCTTCTGACCGGGCGCGGCTGTTTGCGCAGCAAATCCCAGCCGCCTTCCCGCGCCGCCTTGCCCAACACGGCGCTGTGCAGCATCAGCTCAACCCCATGCAGTTGCCCGCGCCAAACCTTAACGTCGCCTTGGGTGTCCGGCTTAAAACCGGGTAACAGCCACCCACCGCCGAAATCAGCGTGAGTCAGCAGCATCAGCAACATGTTTTGGCCATGAATCTCCAGCGGCGTCAGTCGCGGCGGCGCATCGTCCACGGTCACGGCGCTGGGCCGACCTTCACCGCCGAAGCGAATGACGCCGCACTCTGGATGCGAATCTGCGGGAATACCGCTCACGGTGACGCCGATGCTCAGTTCCGGGCGGGGGCGAAGATGGCGCGTCTGATACAGCAGGCCATCATTGGCGGTGCGTCGGGCATTGTTGCGAGCGATGCCCAGCCGGGGTTCAACGTCGTACAGTTCGCTGGAGCGGTACACTTTTTCCGGGAATTGGCCGGACAAGACCCGGTGCAGATCGGTGCCATCCAGCCAGACGTCTTCCAGCGGTTTTGCGCCGGGCGGGCCATCTTTCGGCTTCTCCGGCAAGCGTACCGGCTTGGCCCTCACCCCAACCCCTCTCCCAAGGGGAGAGGGGAGTCCAGACTCAAATCACATCCCTCTCCCCGAGGGCGCGGGGAGTCCAGGCTCAAATCACAGTCCACCGGTTCGCCGGGTTTCAGGAACACGTATTGCCGATCTTGCGCCAGCAGATGCAAGGGGACGGGATAGAGCCGTTTGCCCTCCCACAATGGATAGGGGCCGGTCATGTTGACTTGGCCGAGGTCATCGCCAACCCCGATCATCCGCTTGAGATCGGCAGACTCACCCTCCAACGCGAATCGTTCCCAATCCACCTCGTGCATCTCGCCGATCAGGGTCCGTACCGCACCAGCCACCGTGCGCGCTGGCGGCGGAAACAGGCTAACGAGTTCGTTGCCGCCGCTGGTGTCGAAGGCCCGCGCTTCGCGAAAAAACCAACTGTCCAGCGCATCGAACCGCCATTGCTTGTTGTCGCTCATCACCGTTCCACTCCCTTATGCGCCAGAAATCGCACCAATAACGCCCCGTCCGCTTCCAGGCGTTCGTGTTTACGAAACAGAATGCCGTTGGCTTCCAATTTTTCCTTGGGCCGAAGCGTCATGGATTTTCCATCCAGGTAGCGAACCACCGGGCGGCACTGTTCCAGCAGCGGCTGGATGAGGTGCTCGGCCTCCTTGATCTTGAGCTTGTTGCTGCGTCCTTCATTCACCCCGGAAGCCAGGTAATCCACCGCCAGCAGCGACAGCGCCTCCTGCTCGTTGAAAATCGCGGTTTCCGCTGCCTGCACCGGGTTGAACAGGTCAAAATGCTCGCGGATTTTGTAGAAGAACTTGCTGCTGAAGCGGTCGGCTTCCTTGTCCTTGGCGGCGGCATCGTCGCGGGCAAATTGCGCCGCCAGTTGCTCGATTTTCAAAGAATGCGCCCTCCCCTCTCGCGGAGGTGAGTTGGGGTGGGGGGGCGAACCCACGAGCGCCCGTTCCCACGGCATCGCCCATTCCAGCGCCCGGCCGCCGGGTTTCCACACGCGAACCGCAATCGAATCCCGACCGCGTTGCTCCTTGGCGACCTCATCCAGCAACTGATGCGCATCGCGCAAAATCCGGGTCAGCGGCATCTTGACGTGGGCGTATTCCACCGCCGCCGAGATGGTGGATTCCAAGTTTTGCGCGGCGAAAGCGTCGCGATAGCATTGGCGGATCGCCGCCGCGCATTGCAAGGCGTCTTCCAACGGCAACAGCGCCAGCACGTCATCGCCGCCGGCGTAGATCAGAAAGCCGTTGTGCCGGTCGACGATGTCGGGAACCTGATCGGTGAAAATCTCCAGCGCCTTGGAAACCGCCACCCCTGATTTCCGCAGCAGCTCGCCCAGACTATCGCCATCCATCAGCAGAATGGCGTAGAACGGGGAGGGGTGCTCTTTCAGATTCAACGCCTTAATCGCCTGCTTCATCTCCCGCGCCACCGCCGGATTTGAACATTCCTTTTTGTTGTCGAGAACGTGGCTAAACAGCGCGCTGCTGTTCGGCTGAGTCAGGCCATCGCGCCCCCGATAGGCCTCCTTGACGCACCGCAACCGATCGATGCCGCTGTCTCCAGGGGGAAACAACGGTCGGGCGGCTTCTTGTAATCGCAGTAACGCCGCCGCCGATTCCTGTCGAACCACGCGCGCCAACCACGGCGCGGCCGCCAGATCGAGGGTCGAGGGCGTTCGCGGATTGACGCACCAGCCATGCAGGGTCCAGCCGCCGGGCAGGTCGGCCTGGACCTGCGCGAAGTAATGCGGAAAGCGCCGTTTGACGAAGGCGATGGCGCACAGCGTTTCATCCTCGGCCAGATCGCGCCCGCAATCGGCGCGCACCGGTTGCCAGAAGGCATCCAGCGCCTCGGCGTCGGGTGCCGGCAAGCCGGACAATTCCTGCCAGCCGGCCATCACCGAGCACTTAATCCCGGCCTCATCAGGCGCAAGCTGGGTGCGCCAGTTCTTGCGCCGATCCAGTAAGGCATCGTCCTCGCCCAGCGCCCACGCGATTTCCCAGAAGCCGTCGATCTGCCGATCCCAAATACCCCGACTGTCGGGATAACGCTGGCAATGCCGTTCCAGATCAGCGTGCCAGACGGTTTCAGCCACGGCCCGCCAGGCGTCGCGCACCGCCCGTTCAACCAGCACTGGCTGAAAATGTTCGCCAATCGTGGCCTTGAAGCGGTTGGGAATGCTGCCCTGACGCGGTCGTTTGCCACTCTCCTTGCCGCGTAACCAGCCGAGATAGCCCTCGTCAGCGGTTGGAAATGCGATGGTTCCCTTTTGGGCGATCACCGTTTGCATCGCCGCGCCCGCCAGCCACGACAACAGGAAGGAACCGGCCCAGAAATCACGGGTGCGGCGGGCTTGCGCGACGAAGCTCTGCACCGGGCCGAGGGTGAAATGAAAGGTGCGGTCGGTCATGGATGGGCCTCCGCTGGGACAAAACCAGCGACATCGCGATAAAACCCAGCCAGATCCGCTGGTTGATAGCGCGGTTCATGATGAAATTCCGCAGGCAGATACAACACGGCAGCGGTGAAACTGCCATCGCGCAGGACATGAACATGGAACAGCAATGGGCTGGCGCGACGGCTTTCCAGATCAATGCCTTGCAAGGGCAATCCGAAAGGAATCTTGACGTCTCCCCGTAACGCGCTGGACGGGCCTCGATGATTTTTATACGCCAGACCGGCCTGGTTATGAGTTTCGCGCGCCTCACGACCGGTCGCCAGGATGCCGAACCGGGCATGACGGTTGAAGGCGGTGTAGGGTGGGAAGTCCTCAACCTCGGCGGCATCGCTCAGGATGCGCCGCGCCGCCGCTGCATAAGCGGACTGGTCGAGCCGTTCATCCTGACCGTTCAGCTCCAGCAGCGTCACCGCGCCGAAACCGCGCCGCGCCCGGCTGCCCAAGCCACCGAACAGGCTCCACCCTCGCAAGGTTTCAATGAGCGCATCGACATCCGCTGACGGTGTTCCCGGTTTGCAACGCAGTTCGAGGCGGAAATCCGTGCCTTCCTTCAAACCTTCGCGGTGCGGCCGATCGTTGGTCGCCATCAGACCGTAACCCAGATAACCGCTGCCCGTATTGTTCTGCGGCCAAACGGTTTCGAGGGCAATACGGGGTTGCTGGCTGACCCGGAGCAGAAACCGCCCCTGCCCGGCACCGGCTTCATCCGCCGCGCTGCCGAATAAGCGCGCCTCTTGGTGATGGAGATCTTTGAGCGCCTCGGATACTGTCCCGGTGTTCCGCCGGCAGCGTCCCCAGTGCAACGCCCGCCACCAGAAACGCAGCGCGCCCTTGATCGAGGGCGGACGCAAGCTATCGGCTTTTTGCTCCGCATTCCCGATAAACATCGGCGTGACGATGCGGTACGTCGCAGTCAACACAGTCATGGCAATCCTCGTGATTCAGAGGTGAAATCAATTTTTCCCTACTTCGAATAAGGAGGGGTGGCGCGCGGCTCCGGGGTGGTTTGATCGGGCGGCGCGACATCGGAAATCACCCGATACGCCTCCAACCGCGCGCCGAATTGACGCAGATCGGCGGCGGTCAACTCCCGACCTCGTTGCTCGGGCGGTATTTCCAAACTCAGGTGCAAATAGCGTCCACCGCGTTGGTAAACCTGCGCCGCCAGGTGAATGGGTAACGTCCCAATCACCGTGTCGCCTGGCTGGATGGTTTCAGGATCGAGATGGGTCACCATCACCTCAACGGCGAGACCTTCCCCGGTCGCCCAGTCCAATGCGCCAGGGTGACGCGTTACAAAGTAGGTAGTCATCGCCTTTACCTGGATCCAAGCAATTGATTAAACAAATTTTTCATTGTGTTGCGCAGATTATTTGGATCGTTGATGGCGCGCTCCGTATCCCGGTTGAAGGGACGCACCCCATGAGCAAAGGCATTGCGCAGCCGACCCAGGGTTTTGAAACCCTCCCGTGTCTCCTTCAATTCGTTACGCAACTCATCGCGGCAATCGAAATTGCCAGCGTCCTGTCCGCGCTGGATCGCCTCGTGCGAAATCACCGCCTCCAGGCCATAGATGGCCGCGCGTACATAATCGCCCCGCTCCAGATACTCCCAAGCCAGGGTTTTCTCCCAGGCCGGCCGATGGGGAAGACGAAACCAGCGTATTCGCTGTTCCAACTGATCGCGGAAGAGGAAAACCGCTGGGTCATGGTCTGGATAGCGATCCTCTCGATTGATCCAGGAGGTCAGCGCCGCGCGGGCCTTGACCGGATTACTGGTGCGCTCAAAAAAGGCGGCTTTCGCCAATTGCGCGCCGGCCGGACCGAGCAATTCGGCAAACACCCCATAGTCACCATCCTTATCATAGGTGTTCAGCGCGCCAATCCAGTCCGCGATGCGCAGCAACCCGCTCAGGTCGATCACCGGAGCCGCGCCGGTGTCAGGCTCGTAGGCGCCATAGTAGATGCCCAGAATCCGGGCGTTGCGCACCACCCGCAGATGCATGGCGCTCAACATCGCCAGCATCGGCAAGTGGCGAAAGCCGTGGGTCACATCGAGACTGACCCGGTCGCCCGGCTCCACCTGCGCCGCCATAATGGTCAACAGCTCCATTTGTTCCGTTTCGTCATGGCAGTAGGGAATCAACACCAACCGCACCGCGCAACCCAAGCGTTGCGCCAGCAGCGGAGCCAATGGTTCGAGCAGCGCCGCGGTCACTGTTTGAGCGTCCGTCGCCTCCTGCAACGCCAAGCGCTCATCCTCCGCAACAACGCCAAAATCAATATCCTTTTCAAACAGGTGATCCCACATACTGCCGGCGGTGCCGAGAATCACCAGCCGGTCAGGGGTCAGCCGCCGGTGCAGGCTCCAACCAATGAAGGCAGTCGGTTCGCCGGGCACGCCGTCGAAGCTGTAGCAGGCTGTCCGGTAACCGGTTTGGCCCTTGGGAACCCGGCCCAGGAAGGAGATTAAAACGTGCATGGCAATGGTCTCTCAGGAAAAATTTAGAGTTCTTTCAGAGTGGTTATGGGCGGCAACCACGGCTTCAAACCGGATCTGTCCCGGTTTCAACAGCAAGGCATAACGCGAGAGGGGACGCCGCTTATCGCTGTGAATCAGATAGGGTTGTGCGCCGATCTTGCCCAAGGCCCGAACCAGCGCCTTGCGGATACCCGCCAGGCGACCGTCAAAATAATCAGCATCCATCCCATTCTTGAGCGCCAGGCGTACCCGGCTGGGTTCCGGATCCAGTTCGCCGTACAGTGCGGTGTACTCGGCCAGGAAGTCGGTGGTGTCTTGGGGCTCCAGACCATTGCGGCAAACCCCCGGCTGGCCCGCCAGGGTCCGTCGCGCCAACCAGGCATAGCAGGCAAAATCCACCGGCGGCAGAGTCAGTTCGGTTTCGCCACAGCGCACCCGACAATGCACCGCATCCAGCGTGAGGCGCGGCGCGGCGAGGTTGCGCTGGGCTTGGGCGACTACCGCGCTGAAGCTGGCACCCGGTGCCAGCAGGTGTTCGTGCAAACCGTCGCGCAGGCGGACAAACGGAATGTCGGCCAGGGTCACTTCGGCATCGCTGGTGTCGAGCGGTTGCCGGTCAGCGGTATAGATCACCCGTTCCTGCAACGTCGGGTAAAAGAAATCCTGATTGGATTCAAAAGGACTGGACACCAGCACATGGGACAATCGATCCTGCGGTCGGCCGAACAGCGACAGGGCGTAGCCCAGATAGAAGCCCATGGTCTTGCGCCCGCCGGCGATCGAGGCATGAATCGCACAGTCGGGATCAGCGGTTAATTCGCGCACCTTGGCCGTGATGGCGTCGGCGATCGCCTCGTTATCGGCGAGGCTGCGAATGTCGCGCAGCAGGCGACCTTGAGCGTCGCGAAAGATGTGCAGGGAATCGAGCGTGAAGCGGATCTCCGGCAGACCGTAATCCTGGCGCAACCGGTGGAACCAGCCGGGTTCCTCGCTCAGCAAGGTCAGTCGCGCCCGCTCCGCGCCCTCGGCGGTGGTCAGCAGACGGATTTCCGTGGGGACAAAGCGCGGTTCGCCCGGCACCGTCAGGGCGTACAGGGTCTCGGTGACGATCTGCGGCGACAAACCGGCCACGCAGAGCAGGATGCGGCGGGGATAATGTTCCGGGTTCATGGGGGCGTCCTCCGTTCAGCCTAGCGGCCAATGTCGCCACCATAAACCAGGAACTGAAAAAATAACGGTGCGGCAAGCTTGTCGGTCAGGCCCGCACCCACCGAGAGGACCCCGACTCCACGGTCATCAGGCTCCAAAAGTTACGAATTTGCAGACCACATTCATCTTTTTGTAGAGGACGATCTTGCTGGATGGATTGTTCTTTGAAAAAGCAGTTTCCCTGATCGGGCATGAAAAAAAGCCAACCAATTAGAGACAAATGAACATGAACGACCGCGACACCACGCCGAGACATCGTTTGTCGAGCGACTTAAAGTCGA
>REEE01000233.1 GCA_007695245.1 Candidatus Competibacteraceae bacterium
TACAGGGCGATGCCGACGCTGGCGGTGACCGTGGCGCTGGCTTCGCCCAGCGGCACCGGTTCGGCCAGACGCTCGACCATTTTCCGAGCCACGGCCTCGGCCCCCTGCAGGTGTTCGAGATTCAATAAAATAACGGTGAATTCATCGCCGCCCAACCGGGCCACGGTATCGGTGGTACGCACGCATTGTTGGAGGCGGCCAGCGATCTGTCGCAGCAACTCGTCGCCCGCGTCGTGCCCGAAGGTGTCGTTCACCTGCTTGAACCCGTCCAGATCGACGAGCAATAAGGCCGCTAGCCGCCATTGACGCCGGGCCTGCTGCAAGCCCTTGCGCAGGTGCTCGAAGAACAGGTTGCGGTTCGGCAGGCCGGTCAGACTGTCGAAGTTGGCCATCCGCCAGTTGCGTTGGCTGGCCTCGGCCAGAGTCTGGGTCCGTTCCGCCACCTTCGCCTCCAGTTTCCGATCGTAATCGCGCAGCAATTTCTCGGCGCGCTGGCGCAGCGCCTCGGCTTTTTTGTAGTCGGTGATGTCGGTGGTCGCGCCGCGATAACCCAGAAACTCCCCGTTGTCGTCGAACAGCGGCAACCCGCTGTTCAGGGTCCAGAGCGACTGTTCCTGACCGGGCAACCGGACCCGGAGCACCAACTGCTGAAAGGGTTGCCGGCCCCGGATCGCCGACTCCAGCGCGAGAAAGTCAGTGTCCCGTTCCTGGGGAATGACCATCTCCCGCCAGTCGTTGCGCCACCGGCTGTCGCGCCACGTGATCGTCTTCGCAAACCGCCCGCTCAGATCGCACAAGCGGCACCGGGTATCGAACTCCCAGAGCAGATCGTTGGAGACTTCGGCCAGATTGCGGAACCGGGCGATCTCGGCGAGCCGCGCCTGGGATGCCGCGCCGGTGAGTAGCCCCGCGGTGACGACCGCCATCATGGCAATGTGGTATTTCAACATCTGTTCGGTATGCCCCAACCCGGTCACGATCGCGATGATCCCCAGTTCGAAAAAGAGGATGACCGGTACGGTAGTCCGCAAGCTGTGCGTCGCCGCGATCCAGGCCAGCACTGGCACCAGCAGCAGGCTCATGAAGGGCTGGTTGTGTCCGATCCAGGAAAATTGATGCGAGGCCCAGAACAAGGCCATCAGCAGCACCGCCAGGGCCATTTGGAACACCGTCAGGCGCACCGGCGCCGATCCGACGAATGCGAGCGCCGGGAATCGGCGCCATGGTTTCCCCTGGATGAAGCGCCGGGCCAGCGGCGCGACGAAGATCAGGACCAGCGGCGCCAGCACGGCGACCCCGATAAAATCGCCCAGCCACCGGATCAGCATGATCTCCCACAGGGACGTGGCGCCGTCCACCGAGGACACCGAGCCGACGCCGGCGGCCAGCAGGACCTCGATCAGGGCCACGAATAAAGCGGCGCCGGCGGCGGCGCCCAGGAAAGTGGCCACCGGTTGGGGGGCGTCGACCGACCACTGTTGCCACCGTGGCCCGACGGACTCATGGCGCAGGGCCTGGGCGGCCACGGCGTAGCCCAGGGGTGAGAGGAGATGGGCCAGCAGCAGATAAGGCCATTGATCCCAGGACCAGGCGGGCGCGCTGGCGATCAGCGCCGCGATGATGGGTAACGGCAGAGCCCGTGCGCCGTATTCGAGCAGCAACGCGAACGTCAGTCCTGCGGTTGGATACCAAAGATTGAATTCATCCAGTGGATCGCAGGCCGCCGCCAGGTGCCACAGCGCCACCCACACGACGATATACAACAGCGCCAAACCGGCGGTCCGCCGCCAGGGATTTCCCGATTGTTTCGGGTTTTTCGTATCGGTCGCCTTTCCCATCAGTCCTGTTTCCGTCGAGTATGCACCGCTTCTCACCATCCGTCTCAGGGGGTTGAGACCCTCGCTGCGCCCTCGACTCTTCTGGAGAGAGGATCGAGGAGGTTGCTCCCGCGCGCCCGCGGTCGTTCAGTAATGCCGGACGGCGTATAGCGCTGGGTCGCTCAGTACGACCTCCAGGATTTCGCCCACCCGCGCCGCCCAGCGCTCGCAACCGGCGGCGTCGGCGAGTAGATCCTGGCGGATTTCGATCTCGACGTGCGGTAACCCCGCCGCGCCGCCGTGGGTGTCCATGGTAAAACCGACTTCCCGCCCCGAATAGGGTTGATTGTCGCCGACGCATAATTCGGGATCGGCCTGACCTTGCTCCAGGATCGGCAGCGCCAGACGCGGGTCGCGGTTCCATAACACCCCGAGATGCCAAGGCCGGTGAAAACCGCCCATGACCGGCGTGAAGCTGTGGATCGCGATCAACGCCGGTGCCCGACCATGACCGTGCCGCCAGCGCTGTGCCAGCATTCGGGTGATGGCGTGATGATACGGCCAAAACACCGAATTGACACGTGTTTCAGCCATGGAGTCATCTATTTTTTTGTTGCCTGGAATATGGGTACCATCGCTGACCTCGGCAATGGAGGTGGGACTGCCGGGCGGCCGGTTGCAATCGATGACCAAGCGTGAATAGCCGCACAATACCGCCGGCGCGTCCAGCCGTTCCGCCAGCCGTTGGGACACCCGAGCGGCGCCGATATCCCAGGCGATGTGTCGGGCCAGGTCCGCTGGTCCCAGTCCGAGCTGGTTCAGCCGGGCGGGGATGGCGTTGCTGGCATGATCGCAGACCAGCACGACCGGCGTCTGGCCGGTGGGATTGACGATCGTGAAAGGGGGTGGGTCGTCGGGACCGAGCAGGGTCGTGGAGAGCGGAAGCGCGAAGGATAAGTCGTTCATGGCATGGTGATTCGATGTCAATTGAATTCGATGACGAGCGTGAAGTTAGAGATAGTAATCCATGTCCGCAGGTGGGAGGGGAGGGTCAATGGTGGTTTTGGTGGTGATGGTTCGAACCAGGATGGCAATCTGGCGCCAGCAAACCCGCGTCCCGGAATCCTGTGGATG
The DNA here is from genome assembly GCA_007695245.1 of Candidatus Competibacteraceae bacterium. Classification (GTDB taxonomy): domain Bacteria; phylum Pseudomonadota; class Gammaproteobacteria; order Competibacterales; family Competibacteraceae; genus REEE01. Next base: position 2,952 of record REEE01000233.1, read on the forward strand.
GGGATCGCTCGAGGATCGGGACCGGTGAAAAACGTGATTTCAGCCATCAGGATGCTGGCGTGGTCGGAGCGGGCGGACTACAATCGGACCCTCTTGGAGAGGTGGCAGAGTGGTCGATTGCGACGGTCTTGAAAACCGTTGACCCGCGAGGGTCCGTGGGTTCGAATCCCACCCTCTCCGCCATTGCCCCCCTGAAGTTCGGCTCCGCGTGGTGCCCCGCCGCATGAAATCCGTACTCGCCGTCCGTCACGTCGCCTTCGAGGATCTCGACGCCTTCGCGCCGGTCCTGACCGAACGCGGTTATACCCCGCGCTATCTGGACGCCGGTTACGATGAACTGACCGCGCTGGATCCCTTGGCCGACGACCTGTGGGTGGTGCTGGGTGGTCCCATCGGCGTCTACGAAGACGCGGCGTATCCCTTTATTAGTGACGAGTTGCGCTTGCTGCGAACCCGGTTGGACGCGGGCCGGCCCACGCTCGGTATCTGTTTGGGATGCCAGATGATCGCCCGGGCGTTGGGCGCGCGGGTCTATCCGGGCGGCAAAAAGGAGATCGGCTGGAAGCCGTTGTTGCTGACCGAAGCCGGGCGAAACAGTCCGCTGGCCGCGTTCGCCGACCGGACGCCGGTGCTGCACTGGCACGGCGATACCTTCGATCTGCCCGCGGGCGCGACGCTGCTGGCGTCCAGCGACTGGTATCCGCATCAGGCTTTTTCGTGGGGGAACGCGCTGGCCTTGCAGTTCCACATCGAAACCACCGCGCGGGGGCTGGAGCGCTGGTTCATCGGCCATGCCGGCGAAATCGCCGGCACGGCCGGTTTGAGCGTGCCGGCGCTGCGCGATGAGACCGCCCGCCACGCGGCGGCGGCGACCGCGCGGGGTCGGCAATGCTTCACCGCCTGGCTGAATCAAGTCGGGCTGTAG
>REEE01000039.1 GCA_007695245.1 Candidatus Competibacteraceae bacterium
CCTGTTCGGCCAGATGCCGGTTGATCTGGCGCAAGTGTTTTTCGAGGTCCGGTAGATAATCCTGGGGGTCGAGGTGAAACGCGCCGTGCCCGAGGGTTTCGTTGCGCCAGTTCACCAGCGCCTTCAGCGTTTCCAGCCACGGCGTGGATGCCAGCTTGCCGGCGGGATTCGCGGCGACGAACGCCGCGCCGAGTTCGGGCAGCAGCAATCCCCCGGCCGGCGCCAGGCGCACCACCTGCGGCATGAGTTGCTCGCGGACGATGACGTTCACCCAGTGGCCCATGGACAACGCGCCGCCGAACAAGGCGCGCCGCGCCGCCCGCGCCGCTTCCGGATCGCCGTGCGCGATCAGATCGCGGGCCATGACCAGCGCCGGGAACTTGACCAGCACTTCGGCTAGATCCTTGAGCTGGAAAATCGCCGCCACGATCTGGCCCTGTTCCAGCAGTTGCCGCAGGCGCTGGTATTCGTGGGCGATGGGACCGGGCCACGCATCGGCAACTGTCTCGACCCAGGGCACCGGCGGCTGTTGCCCCAGCGCCCGGCAGCGGGCGATGGCGGCCTCGGTCAGAGCCGGGGCATAAGTCGGCGCCTGCGGTTCGGGCAGGGTCGGCGGAGCGTCGCCCTGGCGCAGGGCCGCGACCGCCAGCATCACCGCGCCGCGCTGGTCCTTCGGCACCCCCAGATCGGCCAAGTCCTCGCGGGTGAGTTCCGGCAGCCGCTCGCCCCGCCAGCCGGCGGCGATGAAGGATTCAGTCAGATGCGCCAGCTCCAGATTGGCTAGCCAATGGCGCAGATTCGCGTCCGTTTCGAGGGTTGTCATGCTGAAGGGCCACCGATACCCTGAAGGAAAACCCGGTTTGAAGCCGGAGCGGCCGGGGAGTGTTTCGCACAACACGATCCAGACCTGACGTTCATTCATAATTATGCTGGAATTGCGTGAGATTAACCTATTGTTATAAAGATTATTTTTTATGGTTTCAAAGCATATCTCGCCAAATGGCGGGCGAGTTATGCAGGCTTTTGCGCGCCGTTCAGCCAGGTCTGCCACGCCGGGCCGGCCTGGTAGCGGGTGCCGCGTCGTTCCCCCTGGCGGATCAACACACTTTGTACCACCAGGTCTCCGAGTCGCTGGCTGGCTTCCAGGCGGTTTATGCCGAAGATCTCCCGGTAATCCTTATTTTGGATAAATCCCTGCCTGGCCATGCGGGCAGCCAGTCCCTGTTGCGGGGTGGGTTTCGACACCGGTGGGGCAAGGACGTGATAGCGCGCGCCGCGCCCCTTGTGTACCGGGGCGGAAACCAGCGCCAGATCCACCATGTCCTTGAGTTCGCGGTAAGCGGCGTCGCGGTCGACTTCGTTCAGCGTCTGATAGTCGGCGCTGGTGAAGGAGGACCCTTGGGGGTAAGCCGCCAGGATGCGGCGTTGCCGTTGGCTGATCGGCAGGGACTGCACGTAGCGGACCCACTCGGCGTCGGGGGTCTCGAAAATCGGTTGGTTGCGCAGGATCAGGGTAAAGCGGTGGGCATCGGTTCGGAACTCCGGCAAGCGCAGCCAGGATTGCTCCATTTCCTCGAAGATACGCGGAATGCCTTCGCCTTGTTCGCGCATCAGGGCCAGTTCGGCCAGCACCCGGGTCAGCCTGGGGTTGCGGCTGTAGTGCAGGGGTTGGCGCTGTTTGAGGCGTTCCAGATCGACTTCGGGCGGCAGGCCGCCGGGATTGATGATTTCCATGCGGTCTTCGTACAGCCAGACTTCGACGCTTTGCCCGGCGGAACGGTAGTCCCGATGGGCGACGGCGTTGACCAGTCCCTCCTGCCAGGCAAAGGTCGGGTATTCCGGCATCTCGCGGAAAAACAGATGGTGAAGGCGAGACGAGCGATGAATCAGGCCGCTCAGCGCGTGGTAGGCCCGTTCGATGACCTGGGGTAACGCGCCTTCGATGCGGGGCAGGATTTCCTGGACGTTGTGGCGGGGACCGGTCAGGCGTTCGGCGCCGTTCACGCGGAAAATGCGCACCCCGACGTTGGGGTGGTCGATATCCCGTGCCTGTCGGGCGAACAGCAGCAGTGCGCCTTTACGGAGGACCAGCTCGCGACCCCGGTAGTCGGCCAGGCGGCGTTCGCAGAGATAGTCGGCCGGCTCGAGATGCCCGAGTCCGGCGCCTTCCTGGGCGCGGCGGATGAGGTCGATATCGAGGGTTTCGATGGAACCGCTCGGGAGAATTTCCATTTCAATGCCTTCCACACGACTGCGGGATTTGATGGCGTTGATCGCTTCCTCGGATTCCATGACCACGGTGTCATGGACCCGGCGCGGGAAGCCATCGCCTTGCACCATCACCGCCCGCTCGGCGGCGGGTACTTCAAACAGGAGCAGTTCGTGGCCTCGTTCCACCACGCGCGCGCCGGCGAATTGGGGTGGGGTTAGGCGTGTTGCGGGAACTTGCAGCATGACTGCAATGGCTTCGTCGGCGTAGCCGTGACCGCTGAGTGTGCCATCATCCTCGACCCCCAATACCAGGGTTCCGCCGTCGGCATTGGCGAAAGCAGCGACATACTCGGCGATCTGGTCGCGCACGGCGCGGCGGTCGCGGGTTTTGCGCCGTTCCGGGGGTCCCTCCCAGAGGGATTTACGTTCGAAGTACTGACCTTCGATTTGGGTCAGCAAGCTGGATAAGTCACGCATGGGAAGCATGCCAAAATTCAGGATCTATTACCCGATTTAAATATCCATTTCCAGGTTCACCGGATATAGAAGTCAGAAGTTATGGGCTGTGGTCAGGCAGAAGTGGATTAATGATCGTGAGTCGCCCATCAATCACTTGACCGTGTTGCAGGTCTTCGGAGTAGAGAACCTCGCAATTGGCGGTTAAGGCAGAAGCTAAAATCAGGCTGTCGAAGTAGGAAAATCGATAGCGGTCCAGCAAAATCCAGGCGGTTTCGACCACGGGCAAGCCCATTGCCCCAACCGAAACGAATTGCAGAATATCGTGCAGTGTGCTGCGTATCAGTAATTTATCCAGCTGCGGTAGTTCTGATTCACCGAGTGCGAAAATCTGAAATAAGCCCTCTTGCTGGGCCAAAAGAAACTCTACAGATCGCTGGTGGCCGCAGCGGGTTTGCAGCAGATAGTAGACTTCGGTCATCACCGGCAAGGTGGTGATCAGTGGTTCCTGGATTTGAGCGGCGCACGCTTTGGCTTGTCGATGAAGGTCGTCGCGGCGGTTGAAGAGTGCTACCCAGAAACCGGTATCCGCAATAATCATGGGCTGCCCCAGAGATGCTTTTTGTAATCGACGGACAGGCGAGCATCATCTTCCATGCAGCCGAGCAGTTGATGCGCTTCGAGAATGCGTAGCACTTTTTGGCCCTCGGTCTCCATAGGCGCGAGTGTTTCATCAATGGCTTTTGCCAACATTTCAGCGACCAGTTGCGGTAAGGGTTTGTTGGTGTGTTTTTGCAGTTCCAATAACCGCTCGGCGTGAACGTCGTCCAGCTCGGCTTCGATATGCATAGTGTTTCTACCTTTGGTTTCAGTTTGATCAGCGTGCAGGATGACAGCACCGCACATCCCCTGCTGGCGGTTCCAACCGGGTCGGATACGGCTGGCTGGTTGAAGTCGTCTGGGTCAACATCATGACTCATCCGCATCTAGCAAGTTATGAAACGGATGATGGTTTTGTTCCTGTAAATTTTCCAGTGACCTTCGTCCGGCAACCTCAACTTGTAGTGTTGGCCCTGTCTGAGCCTACCACAGGAAGCGACCACCCCACATTTATCACTGGAAAATTTACAG
>REEE01000038.1 GCA_007695245.1 Candidatus Competibacteraceae bacterium
AAAACGCGCTTGAGTATAGCCGTTCGACCCGATTTGACGGGAAGGATCGTAATCTAGAGGATTACCGGACAAAACCTTGAGGGAACCCGGGTCCCACCCTTCCCTGTAGCTTTCTTCACCACCCATCAGTTTGCCCAAACCATGGTTTCAGAGCCTTTCGGCAGGGTTCCTGCAACGGTAAATCAAACAGTTAATGCTGCTCTCTACCTGGTGATCCCGACTATTTTGAAAACCGATAGGTGGTGAGGCGCCTCGGCTGATTGTTGCCAAATAAACGCAACTTGCGTATATATTTCCAATGAAAGCGCTTTTCAAAGAATTGCCCGCGTTCTCCCGGGTTCGGGCAGACTACCTGACGGATAACGATTTTCGCGGATCTGTCGCGGCGGGAACGAACAGCGCTGAAGGAAATGCTCAAGCGTGAATTAGAGGCGAGAAATGACGAAACGCAACCTGTTTGCCGAAATCACTGAAGGTTTCGAGGCGCTGGCCGACGAACGAGCCGGCAAGAGGACCCTACGCACCCACGAAGTCGAAGAAGCGCCGGCTCCCAGCATTCATGCCGCCGACATTATCGCGGTCCGCGAGCGTCTCCGGCTGTCGCGGCCCCTGTTTGCCCGCTACCTGCGCACGAATCCGCGCACGCTCGAAAATTGGGAGCAGGGCAGAGCGAAACCCAACGCGCAAGCCGCCCTGTTGATCCGCTTGGTCGAGCGCTACCCGGATACGGTCGAGCGGTTGGCCCGGTTGTAGGTGAGGGATAGAAAAAACAGGCAATCCAAACAACCGTAAGGAACACCATGGACTCGATCTGCCGGTGAGTACCCAGGGATCGAAAAAGAATACGGTGGGAACTGATCATTACTTTGAATCACACTCCCGGTTAGGATCGCGACCGCGTCATGATGATGACCATCACCCTGCTTGATTTTGTCGGCGTCTTTGCCTTCGGCGTGACCGGCGGCCTGCTCGCCGTTCGTCGCGGTTTCGATCTGTTCGGAATTCTCGTCCTGGCCGTGGTCACCGCCCTGGCGGGCGGCATCACCCGCGACGTGCTGATCGCCGACCTGCCGCCGGCGTCGTTCCAAACCAGCGCGTACTTGATGGTCGCCCTGGCCGCCGGGGCGATCTGCTTCGTGGCGCACCGTCTGCTACAGCGTCTGCGCCACCCCATCATGGTGTTCGATGCCTTGGGGCTCGGGGTCTTTGCCACCCTCGGCTGCGAAAAAGCGCTCCGCTTCGGCCTCGATCCCCTGGTCGCCATCCTCATCGGCGTACTCAGCGCGGCCGGTGGCGGCATCATCCGCGACCTGTTGGTGGCGGAAGCGCCTCTTATCCTCAAAGAAGAAATCTACGCCGCGGCGGCGCTGCTGGCGGCGGTGATCGTGGTGATCGGCGACGCCCTGGCCTGGCCGTCGGTGGCGGTGGCGACCGTCGCGATCGCGGCCGGCTTTGCCCTCCGGGTGCTGTCGGTGGCGTTCCACTGGCGCCTGCCCCGTGCCCCTGGCTCGTAACCCCGCCAGGGTCTGAGGTGCTCGACCGCATGACTGGCTATCGAGTCCGGGTAGGGGCACAGCGCACCGTGCCCCTACAGCTTCAACGGAGCCGGGACGGGGTGTCCCGGAAAGACTGAACCATTTTAAAGAACTGGTAAATCAGACGACTACATCAGCCGCTCGAAAAATTGCATACCCTTTATCGCCCATCGGCGCGCGCTGTGAACGATAAACCCGCCGAATACCTCGCGCCCGCAGCGCCTGCGCCGAGGGTTCCGATTTCGTCATTTCCGCCAAACCCAGCAACGATTTAGCACGGCGGCCAAGGCATCGCGCGCCAGTCGCCCGGTCACTTCCGGCGCATCGGCCAGCCAGTCCGCCAGCAGCAGCGGATGGAGCCGCAGCCGGTACGGCCGGCTCCACTTCCCACAACCGCCCGCCCGGCAACCCGATCCGGCGCAACTGGCCGAGGGCGCGCAGAACCAACCGCCGGTCGGTGGGCGTGATAGCCTCCGGCAGCAACACCGCCAGACCGAGCAGGCGTCCGTCGGCGTATTCATGATCGACGAAGGACAGCGGCACCCAAGCGACATGGGGCTGCTGGCCGTGGCCATGCAAAACCGCCGGCGCGGTATCGCCCGCCAAACCCAGAACGGCGTTGCGGGCGGCGTTGCTCGGGGCGAGCGCCGCTTCCAGCGGCAAGGCCGGCCCCGCGGTTCGCCGGAATGCCAGAAGATCGCGGAACAGCGAAGGGATCACCGTGACGGCGGGCGTATCTGGCTCCAAGCGGCGTCGATAGGGTTGCAACAAGCCGGACGTGGGCCGCCGCCCCAAAGCGAACAGTTCGTCCAGTTCCGCCAGCCGGCCCGCGCCCGCGACCCGCAGCACGCATTCGCCGGTCTCGTCGGGAATCAGCGTCGGTGCAGGCGGTTGCTCGCAGGGTCAGAGCGCAAAGCGCCAGCGCCGCCAGCACCGTTTGGCAGGCTCTATCGCGCTCCATCCACTTGTGCCAGGACATCCAACGCAGCTTCTGCGGGCTGAACTCCATGCCTGTCGGCCACGGTCCAGCCCAGGGCGAATCCGGCCACGATCAAGACCGCCATCAGCCAGTGCAGGCCGATGGCCACGCCGGTATACCGGGTTGCGGTCGTTGCTCTCATTCCGGTTCGTCCTCAGCCCTACCTGTCCAAGCTCGGAAAATCCTTCACCAAACTTCCGCAGGGTTCAGTTGCCAGCTTACGCGCCACAACATGGCGGCGCGCACGGGGTTGAGTCTATAGAAGGTTGATTTTCGGGCTATTCGGCAGCGCCTTACTGATTGCCTGACCTGCATTTTTCGGCTTTCCGCAAGCCCTGTTTCATGCATGAAATCCGTGTTTCGCCTAGAGATTGTCTGATTTTTAAAACACCTTGCTCAAATATCGTCGTAGATAGACAGCGCGGCGCTTCGCTATCACACCGCAAGATATTTACAGTCCCCCCTGTTGTGGCTTAGGCTGTCACACTCGGCCGTCAAGATTCTACCACTCGCGTGCCCGGCGGCTCACAACGGGTGCGCATTCTTAATTTATTTATTTAAATATCAAATAATTAATTCCGCTCTAGCAGAGCTGGGGATCCCTGGATAACAAACGGATTCAATCAGGATGATCGTCACCATTAAAAATTACCAATATCGTTAAAACTTACCAATAACGTTGGAGAAAAAATGGCTTTTATCACGCATTGGCTGAGACGAGTCTTTTCGCCGATTAATATCAGGTCAAGAAAAAACCACACCTCAAGAAATTTTAGCTGCGTCACGATTCAGTATCAAAACAACCAGGCTTGCGAGGCGGTGCGGCAGCTCGAAAGCCGCATGAATCTATCAACCCGATCCTCACCGCTGGTCGAAACCAAAGAGCGGTTTTTGTCGCGGGCAGCCCCTCTGCTGCCACTGGCGGGATGCACGGCGAAGTATTGCCGATGCCGCTACATCCACTACCAGGATCGAAGACACCAGGAACGTCGCCATTTTCACAATCAGTATGAGGCCTCAGCGCTGACGCCTCCGAGTCAGGAACGCCGTTCGAGGGTCGATCGGCGCCAAGCTCGATGAACGAGCGACTCATCTCCAGCCGACCGACCCCGCCGGTCGCCGGGATCAAATAGCTTCAACGGAGCCGGGACGGGGTGTCCCGGAAAGACTTTCAACGCGCCACTGGATAAGACCGATATCAGTCTACTTCAACGGAGCCGGGACGGGGTGTCCCGGAAAGACGCCAGCGGTAGACGGCTCT
>REEE01000291.1 GCA_007695245.1 Candidatus Competibacteraceae bacterium
ATCTTAGATTAAAACTTAAAACTTAAAACTCAAGCCGATCACAGCGTCTCGCCCCGGACCATGGCCAGCAGTAACCCGGCGATCATGCGCCCGCGTTGCCGCGGTGCCCGAACCAATCCTTCGAGTAAATGCCCCATCGCCCGACCCCGCCGACCGGCGCGATATTCCCACTTGGCGTAATCGGCGAGCACGCTGGCGTAGCCGGCCTGCCAGAGGCGGTTCTGCTCCTTCGGTGGCAGCAAATGCCGGTTCTTGCGCATCACGCGCAGCGCCGCCGCACGCATGACCTCCAGATTGCGGCTCATGCTGTCCGGATGCTTGACGATCACGGTCAACGGTTCGTCGAGACAGACGTAGCCGGTGACGGCGGCCAAGCGCATCCACAGATCGATGTCCTCCAGGCTGCGCAAGGTCTCATCGAACGGCTCGACCACCGCAAACAATTGGCGGCGGACCATGACCCCGGAACCGCTGCCGGGGATCGAACCGTTGCGCAGGAACAGGGTTTGCAGCAGCGTGCCTTCCAGATGCGGGCAGGACCACTCGCCGACGCAGGTTCCATCCGGCGCTTCCACTCGGGTCCGAGTCGAGCAGAAGCCGATATCCGGCCGCGCTTCCAGGATCGCCACCTGGCGGGCCAGTTTGTCCGGCAACCAACGATCGTCGGCGTCGAGAAAGGCGACGTATTCGCCCTCGGCCGCCGCGAGGCCCCGATTGCGGGCGTTGGACAGACCGCCGTTCGGTTGGCGGATGACCTGGAGGGCGTCGCCGTAGGTTTCCAGAATCCGCACCGTGTCGTCGGTGCTGCCGTCGTCCACCACCCGAATCTCGCAGCGCTGATAGGTCTGGGCCAGCACGCTGTCCACGGCCCGAGCGATAAAACCGGCGGCGTTATAGGCCGGAATCACCACCGAGACCAGCGGGTGGACGGGAGCGGTTTCAGTCGGTTCGACCACGATCCAATGCCTCGATCTTCGGAGGACGTTCATTCCAGAGTTCAAGCAGGGGAAAACGCTCAGGTAACACCAATGCACTACTCACCCGCCAGCCTCAATACCTGTTCCACCACGTCGCGGGATAAATCCGCCAGCAGTTCCAAACTGCCCAGGGCGGCGGTCAGATTAATGGCCGGACTGCTGTTGATGACGATCATGAGCACGCATGGCCTGAGCGAGATCGTTCTCCAGTTCCGCGACATCGACCTGGATCGACGACACGCCGAACCGGCTTAACTCGTGTAAAAAATCCACGCGTGACAGTGCGGCCAAGCGCGCAGCCTGCCCCGAGGACAGTTTGCCGGTCTCAAACAGTTTAACCGCCATCGCCAACCGGGCCTCGCGTTCGAACTCGCCACGCGACATCTGCAAGGCATCGGGAAGATTCTCCGGATACTCCACCGTCATGGAATGATTCATTTTTGCTTCAACCCGGAAAAATATTATCGTGAAGAATGGCCTCTAATCGCGACAGCAGAGAAGGAATCTTGTGGGTCACGATATCCCACAGGGTTTCGTCCATCAAACCGAAATAGCCATGAGCCAGGATATCTCGCAACCCCGCGATCTTGCGCCATTCCAATTCAGGATAGCGATCCTTGATTTCGGGAGGGACGTTAAAGACGCCCATCACGTGACATGGATGGCCTCTTGCGCCACGCGGCGTTGAATCCTGGGCTTCAAATTCCGCCAGGTTCCCAAATCAACCCGGGTTCCCAGTAAGTCCTCGAGAAAAAATTTGAGATCCATATAGCGGTCGAAACTGGGCGGCTCCGCAAAATCCACCAGAATATCGACGTCGCTGTCGGAGCGGCCCTCATCCCGAGCGGTAGAGCCGAACAGCATCAAATCCGTGACCCCGTATCGAGCTTGTATCTCGGGCAGATGGACTCGAAGCAGGTTCAGGGCCTGATCGCGATTCATGATAACCTACTAATATTAAAGTAATAAAACAGAAATTCCATCATCCCAGCGCCCCGATGCGTTCGGCCACCCGCTCCCAGCCCAGTTCCCGCCGGGCGCGTTCCAGGCCCTGCCGGGCCAGCCGCGCGGCCAGTTCCTCATCCGTTAACAACCGGGTCAACGCCGCGGCCACCCGCGCCTCGTCCGTCCCATCCACCCGCAACCCGGTCACGCCATCCACCACCGCCGCGCCGGTGCCGCCGGCCAGGCCGGCCAGCGCGGGCGTCCCGCAAGCCGCCGCCTCCACGAACACCATGCCGAAGCCCTCGGTATCGCCGTCGATTTCCCGGTTGGGCATCGCGAACACGTCGGCCGCGCAGTACCAGCGCGGCAGCTCCTCCGGCGCCACATGCCCCAGCAGATGCACCTGTCCGGCGACTCCCTGCTCCTGAGCCAGTTGCTGGAGATAACGCTCGTCTTCGCCGATGCCGACGAGCGCATAATGGACGGCGAGGCCCTGCTGCCGCAAGCCCGGCAAGGATTGGATCACCCGATCAAACCCCTTGCGGCGGCTGAGCCGGCCCACCGACAGGAGCAATTTTTCCTCCGGCCCGAGGCCCAGACGCTGGCGCAGATCGGCGGTGGCATGGCCCGGATGAAACCGCTCCAGGTCCACGCCGGGGTGAATGATCCGAATCCGTTCTTCCAGAACCCCCAGCTTCAGCAGCTCGCCCTGGGTAAACTCGCTGTTGGCGATCACGACATCGGCATGGCGATAGGCGAAGCGCATGGCCGCGCGCCGCCGGGGATAGCGGCTCCAGGTGGTGATCTCCTCGCCGTGAGCATAAATGACCAGCGGCTTGCGGATCAGCCGCGCCACGAACCAGCCGACCCAGCCCTCCGGCAACACCCGCCCGGCGTGAACCGCTTCGAAACGGTGACGCCAGCCCAGCGTCAGGGACTTGCGGAAAAAATTCAGGTAAATCCCCAGGGACGCGGGGCGCAGCCAGCGGGAGTGCCGCAACCGCAACCGATGGATCGTGTTGGGATGGGCGCGGTCGTGTTCCACGGCGTCGGGGACCGCCGCCGTCACGATGTGGGTGTCCCGACCGCCCAAGCGGCGATAGACCTCGTCGAACCACACCGCCGTGCCGCCCTTGGTGGGCAGGAACAGTTCGGTCAGCACCAGAAACCGCCGGTCATTCATGGTCGTTGTTATCCGTGTGGAAGTTTTAAGTTTTAAGTTTTAAGTTTTAAGTTTTAAGATCAAAATCAGTAAGTTGATTTTTTATTTTGTCCGGTTCCGAACTGGAGCGGCCATACAAGGGGATTAGAATTCCGTCCGAGCGGAGGATCGTCCGGTGAATCCCGCTTGACGAGTTGTCAACTACAAATCACAGTATCAGCATGATTGAAATCATCCAAAGCGAGACTTTCAAACGCTGGCTTTGCGGCTTGCGCGATCGGCGGGCAGTGGCCCGCATCAACGCCCGCATCCGCCGTCTTTCTCAAGGTCATGCGGGTGATGTCAAGCCGGTACGCGAAGGCATTTCCGAGATGCGCATCGACTACGGCCCCGGCTACCGGGTGTATTTCATGCGGCGTGGGCCGATGGTGCTCGTACTCTTGGTCGGGGGCGACAAACACACGCAGGAGGCCGATATTCTCCGTGCCATCAAAATGGCCAACGATTGGAGAGACTGAATCATGAACGAACAATTTTCCCGTTGGGACCCAGTGGATTACCTGGAATCCGAATACGACATGGCGGCCTATCTGGATGCCTGCCTCGCGGAAGACCCCGGCGACGGCAGTTTGGTCCGCACCGCGCTGG
>REEE01000037.1 GCA_007695245.1 Candidatus Competibacteraceae bacterium
GCGAGGCGTTTTTCCGCACCCGGTTGCCGGGGGTGGAGTTGCCCGAACTGAACGACTTGGAGGAGGCGCGCATCATGCTCAGCGAACGGGTGGTGGATTGGACGCAACAGTGGAAGCAGGAAGGCCGCCAGGAAGGCGAAGCCGCCTTGCTGCGCCGCCTGCTGGTTCGGCGCTTTGGGGCGTTGCCGGCATGGGCGGAGGCGTGTTTGGCGCAAGCGTCCCTGGAACAGTTGGAGGCGTGGGGGGATCGGGTGCTGGACGCGGCGACCCTGGCCGAGGTGTTGGGCCATCCCGGACATTGAGGGCCGCGACCCGAGTCGTCTTGACCGCCGCCGTCGCGCCTGGAGCCGCTCATGAAAACCGACCAACAGATTCACCTGCTGCTGGCGCTGGGTCCGGAGGCGTTCCGGTTTCTGACCGGGGGCATCGAGCTATCCGGTCCCTACCGGGGGCGGTCGGTGGTCTTCAAGGCGCTGGAACGGCGGGCGGATCACGTGTTCGAACCGGAGGGTGGCGAAGGGCCGGTCTATATTATTGAGATTCAGGCGCGGCGCAGCGGCGATGTGTACGATCGGCTGGTGCAGGAAATCGCCCTGTATCGCAAGACCTATCCCGGGCGGACGGTCTACGGGCTGCCGCTGTTGCTGGACGGGCGGGCGGACGAGCCGGATTCGCCCTGGGTGGGGTGTTTGGGGCACGGCCCCCTGCTGCGCCCGGTCTATCTGGATGGGGTGTTGCGGGACGCGGAACGCCGGCAACCGGATCATCCCCTGCTGGCGGTGTTTCTCCCGCTGCGGGCGGACGACCGGACCCTGGCGGAACAGGCGCCGGCGGCGTGGCGGCGGCTGGAGGGGTTGGACCCGCCGGAGGCGTCGGTGTTGCTGGATGTGTTTCTGTCCTGGCTGCTGGAGCGGCACCAGGGCCGAACTTACGAGGAGATCATGCGGATGTTGCACGTATTGACGCCGTTGGAGGAAACGCGCGCCTATCAGGAACTGGTGGGCATCGGTGAGAAGAAAGGCCGCCAGGAAGGCCGCCAGGAAGGGGAAGCCGCCTTGCTGCGCCGCCTGCTGGTTCGGCGCTTTGGGGCGCTGCCGGCGTGGGCGGAGGACCAGTTGGCGCGGGCTTCCATTGAGGAGTTGGAGACGTGGGGGGATCGGGTGCTGGACGCGGCGACCCTGACCGAAGTCTTGGGGCCGGCCGAACACTGAGCTCCGCAGGGTATGCAATGGGTACCCTACACGCTCCGTATCAACAACATTTTGATTTTAAAGAATGGTTTTTGTACAGTCTTTAGGTATTCGTTCAACCCAGCCGTCCACCCACCCCGAGCCCTCCCCGTATGTTGGAAAGTCTGGTCAAGCTGCACGCCCTGCTGGAGCCGCGGGACCGTTTCAAGGTCCTGGTGCTGGTGCTGGTGCTGGTGGGTCTGATGATCGTCACCGCCTTCATGCAGATGGCCGGCATCGGGTCGATCATGCCCTTTCTGGCCGTGCTGTCCGACCCGAGCGTCGTGCAGCGGAATGCGGGGTTGAATGATGCTTTCACCCGGCTGGGTTTTACCTCGACCGAAACCTTTCTCTATTTCCTGGGCATCGTGGCTTTCGGGGTGTTCATGACCGGGACCGCCCTGCAGGCGCTGACTAACTGGGCGATCACCCGTTTCTCGCACTTGCAGCAGTACGAGCTGTCGCGCCGGCTGATGGCGGATTATCCGCGCCGACCGTACACCTTTTTCCTCACCCACCACATCGATCAGGCCGCCGTCGAGCAGGCCGCGCGGTTGGCCAACCTGCATGAGTTCGTGATCGGTGAACTGCCCAAAGGGTATGACACGATCATCGGCGAGCGCGGCGTGCGGCTGTCCGGCGGCCAGCGTCAGCGGATCGGTATCGCTAGAGCCTTGTACCGCGATCCCGCCGTGCTGCTGTTCGATGAGGCCACCAGCGCCCTCGACAACGCCACGGAACGCGCCGTGATGGAGGCCATCCATAACCTGTCTGGCGAGAAAACCATCATTCTGATCGCCCATCGCTTGAGCACCGTCAAACCCTGCGAGCGGATTTATGTCATGGCGAATGGGCGGGTGGTCGAGCAGGGGAGCTGGGGGGAATTATCCATCTCTGGCGAGCAGTTTCGGCGTCTGGCGGCGGGGGTCGCTTAGGGATGGACAGGCCCCGCCTAATTTTCTTGAATCGGGTTGGCCCCGGAGAGAAAGATGGATTGGTCTTCGATCATTGCTGATCCGGTCTTGTCGGAACTGCCCTTCAAGATCGAGCTGAATGAATGGGGAAAAATCGAGATGAGTCCGGCCAGCAACGCGCACGGCATGTTGCAAACCGCGATTGCCTTTCTTCTGCAAGAGCAATTGCCGTCGGGCAGGGCGTTTGTCGAATGCAGTATTCAGACAGCGAAAAACGTCAAAGTCGCCGATGTCGTTTGGTGTTCAACGGAATTCTTGAATCAGCACGGTAAATCCACGCCCTATCATGAAGCGCCGGAAATCGTGGTGGAAGTCGCTTCGCCAGGTAATCGCGTCGCGGAGCTGGTGGAAAAAAGGACGCTGTATTTCGAGAAAGGCGCCAAGGAGGTCTGGATCTGCGAGGAAACAGGCACGATGCTGTTTTATCGGGTCGATGGCAAGCTGGCGGAGTCGGTTTTTTGTCCGGATTTTCCCAGGAACGTCGAAGTTTAAAGTCTAAAAACAACAAGATAAGAACGCATGCCAGGGTTCATCACCACGAGCGCGAGGGCGGAACAGGCACCCGTGGCGTGGCGGCGGTTGGAGGCGTTGGTAGTGTTCTGGTAGTGTTCTTAACGTGGACATAAATTCTCATAAGAATTTGATTTGTTGGGCTTTAATTGACTAGATATCCAAATCTGGAGCACTACCTCGTAGTAAACCGCTTTATCGGTTAAGGAGTCGTTTTATGAATGAGCTGCACCGTATTACAATGACCCCCGAGCAATGCGGAGGGCGTCCCTGTATTCGGGGTACGCGCGTCCGGGTTAAGGATGTGCTGGATTTATTGGCGGCGGGCGCAACTCAGGATGAAATCCTTGAGGATTATCCTTATCTGGAGCCTGGGGATATCCAGGCCGCGCTTGAATTTGCTGCACAATATCTGGACCATGCCATGCTTCGTGCGGCGGCATGACGCGATTCCTGGTTGACGCCCAGCTTCCTCCTGCTTTGGCGCGTTGGTTGACCGCTCACGGCCATCCTTCGCAACATGTTTTTGATTTTGGTGGAGAGGGAACGACCGATGATGAAGTATGGACACAAGCTCGGCAAGAGGGGGCTATTATTGTCACCAAGGATGAAGACTTTGCTTTACGGGCGATGCGCGATGTTGGAGGACCCTCCGTTATCTGGATTCGCGTCGGCAATACCCGTCGCGCTGCGCTCTTAACCTGGTTTGCTGAGTTGCTACCTTCGATCATCATTGCGCTTGATAAAGGGGAGCGGATCATTGAGATTGGCTGATTTTTTCGGGCTCTTCGAGGGTTCTTGTGGAATGGATGCTGCGATCGGTAGGTCGGGCACAGGACGTACCCGACATGCGCGTTCCTGTCGGGCAACGCTGCGCTTATGCCCGACCTACGGTCTGCGCGAGGCCTTTTTCCGCACCCGGTTGCCGGGGGTGGACTTTCCCGAACTGAACGATCTGGAGGAGGCGCGCATCATGCTCAGCGAACGGGTGG
>REEE01000035.1 GCA_007695245.1 Candidatus Competibacteraceae bacterium
CCTGAAGGAACTGTCGGACGTCCGACACCCGGTACCGGAGTCAACGAATCACCGGCAAACCCCGCTCGGTGCCGTGCTCGGCGTCTTGTTGCTGGCGTCCCCGCTTTGGGTCCGATTCAATAGGGCGTGTTTGAGTGTGCTGGCCGGCTGGATCCACCGCCGCGATCCCCCGAACGCGCCAAGCCGGCGACGCGGACCGGGCGCGGTCCGGAAACCGCCGCGCCCCGTGCGCCCGCCGAGTAAACGCCGCCGATGATCGAACCCAAGGTGGGTTTGCACAACGGATAAAAACTCTCACAGGATTTCGAGCATCTGGCCCCCTTTCACCTGAGAAAGCATCCCTCACGGCAGATACGGAATCAGTCCACGCCGAAAAGCTTCCTCTTGAATCTCTCGCGATACCTGCCGGGCATCGACGATCAGCCCGTTTACCTGGATGAGCCAAGCCATGGGGTTGTCTCCCATCCGACTGGGAAGCGTCCAATGCGGGTCCGCCTGCCCGGTCTTCAACAAATCCATGATCGTCGTCGATTTCGCCGAGCCTGTTTTCGGGCTGAGGCCAAAGTGTTGGCACAACTCGTCCGCCCGCAGGTGTGGCGTCTGGCTCTTGTCAAAGAGAAAGTTGATCCGGCCCACCGAGTAAGCAATGCCACAGGCCCAGGTCTTGGTTTTGCCGGTGGCGACCGGCGACGGACGCTTGCGGCACAGCGTGGCCGCCATGCGTCGGCAAAGATCCCGATACTCTTCGTTTAAATGCCGCTGGCAGAAGGTGTCCGTGAGGGCGACGATCTCGTCGTATTGGCTCTGAAGCGCAGCCGGAACCCGCTCTGATTCGCTCATTCTCTATCCTCTCGTTGATTTTTACACCCGCGTGTCGGCTTTAGCGGCCTTCAACCCGTGCTTCTTGAGCCAATGGTGCAGATTGGCCTCGGTCGTGTGATAGCGCTGGGCGATGAACTTCTGGGTCGAGCCATTCGCCAGTCAGCTTTCGATTTCCGGCCGGAACGCATCCAGCTTGCTCTTGCCCGGTCCCCTGGGCCGCCCCAGCGGGAGCCCCTGCTCTTTCTTGAACCGCAAGGCTTCCCTGGTCCGCTGGGAAATCAGGTCGCGCTCGATTTCCGCAGCCATGGAGAACGCCAGGGCGATGATCTTGCTCTGGAGGCTCTGGTCCAGTTGCCAGTTCCCCTTCACCGAATAAACCCGGATACCTTTGCGGGTCGCCAAGGCCAGGATCTCCATGCATTCGAGCATGCTTCGCCCCAGGCGCGAGAGTGACGTTCAGCGCCCGCCGCGCGGCGCGGGTGTAGCGCAGGTCGGTGGCGGGCTCGCGCGCGCCGGTCGGCTACTGGAAGGCGCGCATCCTGGGGCTCACCCTGGACGAACTGGCCCAGTTGATTCGGGCCAACGCCGATCTCGAGGTGACGGTGCTGCGGGACTTGACCCTGGAGGAATTTCGGACGCATCCGCATCGCGCGAACGATCCTGCTTATCGTTATGTGCTCAATTTCAACCGGCAACCCCTGTTTGGGGTCGCGATCGGCCATCATTCGCCCTTGGGCGGTTACCTCCCCGATGAAGGCCTCGCGTTCGTGCTCGATGTCCTGGAGCAGTATAAGCCGTTCCTGTTCCCAGCCGACCGTTGTTCCAGCAGCACGAAGCCGCGCGCGGTCGGGGGTCCCATTTTCCCGGTCACGGTCGCGACCCACTGGGGGTACTCGCGAGCGGCCTGGAGCAAGCGGCTCCACAGCCGGGGCCGCACGCTAACCTGAATCAGCGTCCCCTCGCAATCCACGCCGAAGGTGAAATCCCGTTCGCCGGGAATCGCTTTGGGCAGTTCGCTGAATTTAAGGGTCAACTCCAGTCGGCCTTTCACACACTGTGCCTCGCTCAGGGTCATGGGTTGCGGCGGGGGGCGGGGGGCGCGGGGGGCTTGGCGCGCGCCGCCGCGCGGTCGCCCGGCGTCCGGCGCGAGGTCGGCGATGGCCTGCTCGCGGGTCACCATCCTCGCCGGTCGCCCGTCCAGGTCGATGCGCGTGGCCCCCTCGACCAGCGTCTGGCGGTAGCGCCGGGTATGGCAATAATGCGCCAGCGCCCGTTTGAAATCCTGCGGGGCCAATCCGGCCTGCAGCAAGTCCTTATGAATCCCGATCTTGAGCGGGCGCGGCGCATTGATGTTGAAGATCGCCGGCCAGCGCTGGCTCAGGGCCGCCCACGCCGGGGGCGTGGGCGGGCTCGCCCTTTCCCGATCGGGAGCCTCGCGCGTCGCGGTCGGATTCATGTTCGGGACGCCGGCGCCGGGGGCGGTTCTGGAGTGGATGGCGGCGCGGGGAACAGCGCGGCCAGATCGATGACCGCCTCCGGCAAGGCCAGCGGCGCTACCGATCCCGTGCGGTGTTCCGCGATCTGGCGGTACCGACCGGCGCGGGGTTCGCGATAGACCTCCAGCCGCCGGCCCGGGAGGTCCACCAACCAGTACTCGGGAATCCCATGACGGGCGTACAGCGGGGCCTTGATGCGCCGGTCGGCCCGCGCGGTGGTATCGCTCACTTCGATCATCAGCAGAACGTCGGCGGGTCCGGGATGCCGTTGCTGATAAAAATCATCCCGCCAGCGCAGCACGGCCAGATCCGGCTCCGGTTCGCTATGCGCGTCCAACACCACCGGATTTTGCGCGGAGACCATCGCGGTCCCGAACCGGTTCAGGCGCTGGTGCAGCACCCAATTCAAGTAATTCACTTTCCCCGCGTGTTCGGGGCCGATCGGCGCCATGGCGACCACGTCTCCCTCGATCAATTCCACCCGCTCGTCCGCGCGCAAGAGCCCCACCGCACCCATGCGGTGATACTCGGCCACCGTCCAGCGCCGGCGGGTCGGCCGGGGCGCGGCATCGGCCAGGGTGGGGTCTGGGGTTTCAGGGCGATGAAGTTCGGCGACACGGTTCACGATCAATCCTCCGCGGGGGCGGACGCCGGCGGCGCGGTTTGCTTTACACTATACCTCAGGATCGCCCCACTGTCAGGGTCCCGGCGCCCGAGCGCCCGACCGGTGCCGCCCGCTGGCCGCGCGCCTGGCGCGCTGGCGCCAGCAGCGCAGCGAGCGGCGCGAGGCGGTGGTCGCCGTGTTGACCCTGCTGCTGGCCTACACCGACATCGAGACCCTGACCGTCGCCGCGCCCCCCCCCGTCGGCGGGGCCAGCGCGCCGCAAAAGCGCGGCGAAATTCCTTCAAGTATTTGAAATGTAAAATATTATCGGCCTTTCTGCGACCTTGGGGGTTAAGTGTACCCATCCCGCCGGTTAAGCGCTCCCTGGAGTCATTATTTAATTAATATTTTCAACAAATTAAAGATAAAAAAACCCCGGCCTCGCCCAGCCGAGTCGGAGCCGATTCCGACGTGTTAGCCCTGGTTAGCCGGGTCTTCTGGGCCGAAAAGTATTTCATGAACTCAATGGATCAGCCCGAACCTCACGTATTGACCCCTGAGGGTTGGGAGATCTTGCTGGATCAACTTGCTTCCACCGCCTAAATGGCCAAGGTCGAGTAAACAGTGATCTTTTTGATCGTATTCGCACCAGTCCGAATCATTCAATTCGGTCAATCCACGGCCAATCTTGGGGTTCGCCCGATTTCGTGAATTCAGGCTTTGCGGTATGAAAACGCTGAGATTTGTTTTGGGCGATCAACTGAGCCGCGCCCTCAGCGCAC
>REEE01000109.1 GCA_007695245.1 Candidatus Competibacteraceae bacterium
CCGCTGTCGGGCCATTCCAACACCGCCACGCCCGCCAGTTCGGCGGCGGAAAATCCTGCGTCGGAATCGCGGCCAGACCGGGCCAGCGCGCCGAGAAAATTGCGTGCCGACTGGGCGGCATTGATAGCCATGTACCCAGCCAGCAGCAAGATCGGCTCGCGCCACCAGGGATCGTCCAGCCGACCATCGAGAAAGGCGAGGATCGCTTTATGACCCTCTTCGCCAGTTACCTCACGCAGGTAACGTGCGACCAGGAGCTCCTGGAAGGCCAAATGAATGAAGCGATACGCGCCGTCGCGCTCTTCCAACACGCTGCCGCGCTGCCGGGCGTGGCCGAGAAAGTCGTCGAGGCGCGGTTTGAACTCGGCTTCTTCACATAACGCCTGTTTCAGCGCCGGCTCCTCGATCTCGCGGCCTTGGTCGCGCCCCTGCTGGTGCATGTGGAAAGCGAGCTGCTGCGCCATGTCGCGATACCGCTTCCAGTCGGTCGACAGTTCGCGGATGTCGCGCTCCTCGCGCCCGTAGTCCACCTGCAACAGGGCGTTGATGGCCTTGTCGAACAGGTCGGCGCGCTCGTCGGGCAACCGGCGGTTGTTGAAGTGGACGATCAACAACAGCCGCACCAGCAGCGGACTGTCCACCAGCGCCTCGGCCCGTTCGCCCAGCCGCGCGCGGCGCTCTGCTTCCAGCCGCCGAATGCCGCCCAGCAAGTCATTCGCCCGGTCGGTGCGCAACGCTGCGTCGCGCGGGTAAATGCAGGCATAGGCTTGGCGCACCATCGGCGCGATGTGCTGCTCGAAGTCGAGCGGCTGCACGGCGATCTCGCGGAAGTTCGCGCCCAAGGCCGTGCGCCCGCTGCGGTAGGCGATGGTGCGGCAGGTGACCACGACGCGCAGGGCCTCGCGCCCCGCCACCAATTCTTCCACCGACTGCCGCACTTCGGCGCGCTCGTCCTCGTTCGCCACTTCGTCCAGCCCGTCCAGCAGCAGGAGCACGTCCCGACCGTCCTTGAGCAGTTGCGCGAAGAAGTCGGCGGGCAGATCGAAGTCGGCCTGCTTGCTGATCAGGTGGTGCGCGATGAAATAAGCCAGCGTTCGCGCTTTCGCCGACGCGTCGTCCGCCAGGTTGCGGCGGTACCGCGCGAAAGAGGCCAGCGGCACCAAGAGGGGCAGCGGCAGCTCGTTTGGCGGGCATTCCTCGGGCTTTTTCGGTTGGCCCTGTTCGTCCAACTCTCTCGGCTTCATCAAAGGTCCGAGACGCGAACGCGCTGGGTCGGGTTGCCCCCTCAGCAGTGAAGATGCAAGCGCCCAGGCCATGTGCAGCAGCACCGTGGTCTTGCCGGAACCCGGTCCGCCGACGATGACCAGGCGATTGCCCAGCCCGAGCACCTCGCTCAAGGCCACATCCGTACCGCCCCGCATCCATTTGGCATGCAGCGGCACGTAGGCCGTCGCCAGCGGCAACAACACTACCGGTGCCCCGCCCGCCCGCTCGATGCCGCGCAGTTCGATGCACTCGGTACGCGCCCGCAGCCAGCGCAAATAGCCGGCAACCTGTCGCGCGATCTCCTCGGGGGTCAGCCGCCCGCTAATGGCGGCATGGTAGTGGGTGACGATCTGCAAGCCGGTGTTGATGGGGCCGGCGCTGTCGCCATCCACCTTGACACTTCGTTCGCCCAGCGCAGTACCGCCATCTTGTGTAATCGCGCCCGAACCGCTCACGCCGGCTTGTTGGGCGGCGCCCAGCCGAGCCTGCAATTCGGCGATTTGCCGTTGCAGCGCCTCAATGTCGTCGGGGGGAACCATGCGCCGGCTCAGTTTTTGTCCCGACCGGCGAAGTCGCCGCCCGTGTGGACGTTGCCCGCGATGTGGGCGCCGCCGCCGGTGTCGATGTTGGTCTGCGTGCCGGTGTTGATGCGGCCGGTGTTGTTGCCGCCGACCGCCACGCCGCCAGCGCCGGCCGCCGTCGCACCCGGTCCTTGCGCGATGGCGCCGTTGCCGGTGAGGGTGGCTTGGTACGTGGTAGTCCCAGGTGCGGCAGCTTCTTGATCCGGCTTGAACTCGATGAAGCCGCTGGCGACCAGCTTGTCGAGCTGCTGGCTGAAATGGAGTTGCAGCGCGTCGAGGTTTCGATAGGGGGTGTGGAAGTGTCCCAGGACTTTCAGCTTTTTCTTGAACGCCAACAGGCTCATCAAATCGTCTTCATCAATGCTGCCGGTGCTGATCTCGGCATCCTTGAAATAGGTGAAGATGAACGGTTTTCCCGTGGCCTGGAATTGCCCGAAGGCGGTCTCGAACTCTTCGGCGGTGTACTTTCCGACCTTGGTGAAGAACAGCATGACGAAGAGATCGCACTCGCGGATGGCCCGGTTGTACTCGTCTTGCAGGCGCGTTTTTGAGACGGCGTCGAGAAAGTCTTCCCATACGATCAGTTCGAGAAAGACGCCTTGCTTCACCCAATCCTTGTTCTTGCGATTGAGGAAAATCTCGAATGCCTTCCGGTCTTCCTGCAATTCGGAGGAGGACGCGAGGAAAATCTTTTGGGTCCGCATGGTGTTGGTCTCCGGTTGGCCGCGCCCCGCGCGCGCGGAGTTTTCGCATTTTGCCTCCGGGCGCGATCGGTGGCTATTGTGGCACAGGCGGGGGGCGTTGCAACGCGGGCGGTGAGGAGCGGCGCGCTCCCAACGCGTGCTGTTCGCGGCAACCTTCGAGGGTGGTCCTCGCCCTCGGGCGCCCCGCCGTGGCGCATACCGGGGATTCACGTGCCCGCCCGGGCATCCTGGCGGTGCGCTCCGCCCCCGCCTTCGGCCCTAACGGATTCAACCGCTTGCGCCGGTTTGTCCCATTGCTGGGGACATCGGGACCGGTCCTGCGGCCCTGGGGCGGTCAGCCGTCGCCCCCGGCGGGCGCGGGGTCCCACAGCGCCGCGACGAGGGCATCCAGGCCGTCGGTGAGGGCGGCGGGGCCGGGTTGCAGGATCAACGGCGACTTGATCTCGTGGAGGCGCCCGCCCGCGACGGCGGGCAGCGCCGCCCAGCCCGGCCGGGCGGCGATCCGTTCGGGGCGGACCTTCTTCCCGCACCACGAGGCCAGGATCACCTCGGGCCGGGCGGCGAGGACCTCCTCCGGGGCGACGATGCGGTCGCGGGCGGCGGGCCGCGCCCGCCGGTCGGCGAACACATCCTCGCCGCCGGCGATCTCGATCAGTTCCGACACCCAGCCGATGCCGGCGATCAGCGGCTCGTCCCACTCCTCGAAATTCGCCGAGCCGGTACAGGGTTTCGACGGTCTCCTCGGTCAGGCAGACCAGGCGTTCGGGGGGAAAGGGCATGACGGACTCCAAAAAAAGCGGGGATCGGGTGGGCCGGCGCCGCCCGGCTCCCGGAGGGGTATCCCCTCGCCGAAGGGGCCTACCGGCTTTTCGCGGACCGGCGGTTCCGACGCTTGGGGTATGACTCGGCGCGGGGTCCGTGGTTGCCGCCCTGAAACCGGCACCCCGTCCGCGCCGTCGGCCGCCCGCCGGCGCGGAGTCGGCCGGATGGACACTCTTTTCTATTTAATCGGTTTTTTTCCAACACTCTCCATGCGCCCGTCCGCCCCGCCTCCGGCCCCGCTCCGGCGAGGATCGGTTTTTTTTACCTAAAAGATCAACGTATTAAAAATAATCCGCCGTCGAGGTCGCCGGTTGGCACGGCGGCTGCT
>REEE01000034.1 GCA_007695245.1 Candidatus Competibacteraceae bacterium
AACCATTCCATGGCAAGTGTGCCAAGGTTCCGAAATTACGTCCATGAATGAATGGTTGCGGGACCGAATCAGGGGGGTTAACGGTGCGGGGCCTCGCATCCGCTACGTCCCGGTAAGATCATTCAGTGACGCTCAAATTCAGTTCAGCGAACGATCATTTCCCACAGCGGTGATCCTGCTCACGTCTCCATGCTCGGTGTCCACACAGCGGTTCCCGGCGTTTTGATGGATAAGGACTTTTTATACGGCGGCGCCGTTCGGCGACCACCCCCAGGCGATATCGAGAGCACGGGCCGTTCATTTCGAACGGGCGCGGCGGGTTGCTTCGGCCCGATGGGTTGAAAACCATAATGAAAAAATCGAGGAGCATCCTTGCCCCTCCGTGCTTCCCTACCACGCTGCAAGACTCACTGAGCGAAGGAAAAAGCCACCACGCAGGTCAGATCCCGGTCCGGCATCAGGAAACTGGGCGCGCAGGGAGGAGGTGTCCAGCCCTCAAAGAGGCTCCCTGGATTCGGGGTCGCCGTGAGGACCACCACGACCCCAGCCTCATATTGACCCTCGCCGGTGACGGCGCCCGACCCGGTCCCGCAGGTATTCAGCGTGAGTGCATAAGCTTCCGGCT
This sequence comes from Candidatus Competibacteraceae bacterium, assembly GCA_007695245.1. Taxonomy (GTDB): domain Bacteria; phylum Pseudomonadota; class Gammaproteobacteria; order Competibacterales; family Competibacteraceae; genus REEE01. The sequence continues at coordinate 626 of REEE01000034.1, forward strand.
CGACTGATTCCAGGGGTGGAATCGGTGGTCCGGCTTCCTCAAACATGCTTTGGTTGAGTTCCGCGGCGGCCGGCCGGAACCACCGATGGCGGGGATCAGTCCCACGCAGAGTCTTAGCGCCAAGCCATTAAAAAAATTGGTTTATTTTGCTTCACAGCCACCTCCTCGACCGGTCCACGCCAAGCGTCTCGGACCAGTCATGCCAGTAGAACGTATTGAGAGGCTGTGCCAAAACCCCCCTTAGTATGTTTGGAATTAGTTAGAGTATCGGTTGAATGTGGTAGCACGATACCCCTCTGAGAGACTGAGAGTCTGCGGGAGAGGGATTCAACCCACCCGGAAATACACCTCGCGTTCCGGCAGGCCCACTCCGGTCAGCCGCAGCGGCAGCACGCTGTCCGGTTCCATGTCTCCCGTCACCTTCACCCGCGTCTCCAGGGCCAACGCGGGAATCAGCACCATACCGCGCGGCAGCCGCTTCTCGACCAATACCCCCTCACCCCGCCAGCCGGGATGCCGTTGGAGATACACCAAGGTCCAGTGCAGCCGCGACAGGCGCTCGGCCCGCCGCACGCCCGCCGCCGCCGTCTCCGCCGCGCCGACCCGTTCCACGAGCGCCTGCGCATCCAGCCGCTCGCCACCCCGCAGAAACGCCCGCAACTGCTGGTGCGCCACCAGATCCAGATAGCGTCGGAGCGGACTGGTCACCTGCGTATAAACGTCCAGTCCCAATCCCCCATGCGGTCCCGGCTGGCTGCGGTATTGACGCGGGCGCAGGCTGCGCCGCAAGGCATACATCGCCGCCAGTCCCACCGGCTCGCGGTCGGGCGTCTCGGCCACCTCCTGGGTCGCGAAGGGAAACGGGAGATCGTGCTCCAAGGCGAACCGGGCCGCCGCCTCGCCGGCCATCACCATTGCCTCGGTAACCAACAACCGGCTGCGCAACCGCGGCAACGGTTCGATCATCACCCCATCCGCGTTGACCCGCAGCTTGACTTCCGGCAGATCGATGGTGATGGCCCCATTGGCGCGGCGGCGGGCCTGATGCCGCTGGGCGATCCGGTAAAAGTGGCAAAACGGCTCCTCCGCCAGCCTCTCCTCCACCGATTCATAGCTCAGCCGCTGGACCCGCACCCAACTGGGGGCAACTTGGACCTCGGTGACGACAGCGTCCGCATCCAGGCGCAGGCCGAACGACAGAGCCGGCGAAATCTCCGTCAAGCCCAACCCCAGCCGCTGGACCGCCAGATCGGGCAGCATCGGCAACGTGGCTTCCGGCAGGTACAAAGTCGCGCCCCGCGCCCGCGCTTCCTGGTCGACGGGACTGTCCGGCGGCACCAAGGCTGCGGCGTCGGCGACATGCACCCACAGCCAGTCGCCGTCCAGACTCAACGCATCATCGGGATCGAGGTTGCCCGCGTCGTCGATGGCGTAAGTCGCCAATCCGGTCAAATCCAGCCGCGGCTCGTCCGGTAGATCCGGCAGGTCCAGCGTCGGGGTCGACAGAGCCACGCTGCACCGGCGTGGATAGGGATTCACCCAATCCTCCCAATAGCCCAGCCGCGCCAACAAGCCATGGGCGCTGTCCGGCGTCTGTTGCGCATCGAGCGCCTGCAAGACTCGGCTCTGCTCGCGCTGGCCCCAGGCGACCTCCTCGATTTCCTGGAGGTAGGGCGCATCCTCGGGGGCGCAGCGTCCGGCGCGCGCCCGGAGCAGAAAACCGTTCCACGCTTCCCGCTCGGCTTCCTTGGCTTCGCGCGCGGCCCGCTCCCGCACCACTTCCGCCAGCGGCTGGGCGCTGACCGCCTCCGGCGTGCCCTGGAAATACAAACCCTCGGCCACCCAGTGCCAGGCCGCCCAGGCCGTGGCGGGCGTATAATCGCCATAGATCAGTTCCGCCAGTTCGCGCAGCGTGGTTTCGCCACCCTCCAGCAACTCGCAAGCGGCCTCGACCTCGCCCGCCGGCGCGTCCAACTCGCGCCAGGCGTGCAAAGGCCCCGGATGCAGCAACGCCACATCCTTGGGACGGACCCGCAACACCCGGCCATCCTCCAGTTCGATGTCCAGCTTGTCGCCGATGGCGGTGACCCGGGCTGGCCCATTTTTGTAGAGCACCAGGCTGTTTGAAGAAATATTCATCTTGACTCGACGACCAGGCTGAGGAACCGATTGAGATCGGTCTGTGGCAAGAAACCATCCGGACGCAAACCCGCCGCCGATTCCGTCCAGCGCTTCGCGAAAATATCGATGATTCCCATGAATGGACTGTTTATCACAGGTGGTTCAGGGCGAACGGCACCATTTCGCCCAGAACTTTCCGGACCGCCGCGTTGGCCGCCCGCGCCGCGCCGGTCGCGTCTTCGCTGGACACCGGTTCGAGCGCTTCGAACACCTGCGTGTTCAGCACGATCCCGCTTTTCATGTCGATGATCTTCAGGCGGGCGGTCAGCCGCACCTGGCCGGGCTGCATCATGAATTCCTGCACCAAGCGGATCACCTCTACGTCGACCCGCAGGTCGGCCAGTACCGGCGAGGGCGGCGAGACCACGGCCCGGAATGCCCCAGTGTTCTCGAAGGCCCGCACCAGAATCGGCAACAGCATTCTGGCGGGCGTATCGCTCCAGACGCTGTTGTTGTAGTAATCCAGTCTCGGGGGCTCTCGGATATAGGCGATGCGATTGGAATCAAAGCCGGGCGCCGCTCCGGGGACCGCGACCAGCAGCGTCTTGCCGCTGGAACGCCCGACCGGCGGCGCATAGTCTCCGATCTCCAGCAGATAGGCTTGCGGCGGCGGCGTATGATCGCGCGGCAGCAGACAACCGACGAGCGCCAACGTCGCCAGGAGCAGCCCTCCCAACCGTCCCACGTTCGATCCACGGTCGTGGTTGATGCCAAGAATCATTCTCCTACTCCCAAATATTCCTGAATCATGCTTTTTACCATGAACCTTCAGCCTTCAGCCTTCAGCCCTCATCCGCCGCTACCGCCCCTCGCCAGGATCTGGCCGGCCCGGCGGCCGGCCGCGTAACAGGGCGTTGGGTTGTTGTTCCAGCATTTCGGCCAGTCGCCGCAGGA
>REEE01000112.1 GCA_007695245.1 Candidatus Competibacteraceae bacterium
CTCGGGATGTTTCTGCTGCTGCATCTGTTTACCTGGCAGTCGGCCAGTTGGATCATCCGTCAGGCAAAAAATAATCCCGATCTGTACTGGGCCCGGGATCTGGCGGCCATGATCCAGGTCAGCCTGATCGGGTACATGTCCGCCGGCGCGTTTCTGGGCTTGCAGTGGTTCGATCTGTTCTATCATCTGGTCGTCATCATCGTGATGACCAAGTTGCTGGTGCAGCAACAGGTCGAGCCCAAACCGGGGCCCCGGTTCGCGGGCGTTCCTCCGCCCGAGAACGCGCCCGCGCTGCCCGCGGGAGTACGCTCCGCGCCTCTTCCCCGATGGCGGAGATAAACTGTCTGCTGAGTTTTAGAGGCGTTTTTGTGCGCCCTTTGGCGGATTAACCCATTGAAAATAAAGCCCTCACCCTCACCCACAGCCCCTCTCCCACAGGGAGAGGGGGGTTTTTGTACAGGTTCTTAGGAGGGAGAAGTCCCTTGAGTCCAAACGCGCGATCCTGTTCCTGGCCGCTGGCGGCCGGATTGTTGGTGCTGGCGCTCGCAGTGTTGCTGTGGGTTTTTCAGGATACCTACCGGGCCATCGTCGAAATCTGGTCCCGTTCCGAGACTTTCGCGCACGGGTTTCTCATTGCGCCGATCAGCCTGTTTCTCATCTGGCGGATGCGCGCCGAATGGGTCCAGTTGCAACCCACCCCTAGCCTGCTGGGAGCAGCGCTGCTGCTCCCGCTGGGCTTCGGCTGGCTGCTTGGGGATATCGCCGACGTGGGCGTGGTGCAGCAGTTTGCCGTGGTGGCGGCGATTCCGGCGCTGGTCGTCGGCGTGCTCGGCCCGCGGGTGGCCTGGCGCATGGCGTTTCCCCTGGCCTACCTGTTGTTCGCCGTGCCGGTGGGCGAGGCCCTGGTGCCGCCGCTGATGGATTTTACCGCGCTCTTCACCGTGCAGGCCCTGCAGATGACGGGGGTGCCGGTATACTCGGACGGCCTGTTCTTCAGCCTGCCCAGCGGTGACTGGTCGGTGGTGGAAGGGTGCAGCGGGGTGCGCTATCTGATCGCGTCGCTGGCGCTGGGTACTCTCTACGCTTATTTGACTTATGTCAGCCTGTGGCGGCGGCTGGTGTTTATCGTCTGTTCCGCGCTGGTGCCTATTGTCGCGAACGGCCTGCGTGCTTATATGATCGTGATGATCGGGCACCTGAGCGATATGAAACTGGCGGTGGGCGTGGATCATTTGCTCTACGGCTGGGTGTTCTTCGGCATCGTCATTTTTCTCATGTTCTGGGTGGGTTCCTATTTCAGCGATCATGGCCGCGCCCAGGCCCGCCCTCCGCTCGACCGGACGCCGACGCTGAATCCCGACAGCCGCGGCCCGCGACCGGCTCGGGCGCTGCTGGTTGCCCTGGCTTGTCTGCCGGCCTTCGCGATTTGGCCGAGTCTTGCCAAACATCTGGAAGGTCCGCCCGCCGACGCCGTGGGGAAAATCGGTTTGTCGGCGCCCCTCGTGGAGGGTTGGCGGTTGTTGCCAGGGCCACTCGGCGACTGGACGCCGCATTATCTGGACACGGACGCGCAACTGCAGGTCGCTTACGAGGATTCGACGGGCCGTCAGGTCGGTCTTTATCTGGCCTACTACGTGCCCCATCAGGATCGCGGCAAGCTTATCAGCACGCAAAATGTCATGATCCCGCAGAAGGACCCGGTATGGCAGATGCCGCGCGAGCATGGCGTGCGTCTTCAGGACGCGCCAGTGGCGCAGGTGGTGCAGGCGCAACTGCGGTCGCGGGATACCCGTCTGTTGGTCTGGCACTGGTACTGGGTGGCCGAACGGCACGTCGCCAATCCCTATCTGGGCAAGGCGCTCGAGGCGTACAGCCGGTTGTTCGGCCGCGACGACACCTCGGCCGGGATCGTCATCTACGCTCCTTACGACCTGACGCTCGACGAGGCGGCGACGGTCATGCGGGCGTTTCTCAAGGATGCGTTCCCCAATCTTGAGGAGTCCCTGAAGGCCGGTGCGCCGCGGTGATGAACGCGCTCCGCGCATTTCCGCTCCTGGTGGCGCAAGTCATTCATTGTTCGATGGATTAGCTCCGTAGGACTGTAAAACGCCTTTAGGCCATTTCCAGAATGAAATGACCCAGCCTGGCTCCCACGCTCCAGCGTGGGAGCCTTGGCCATCGCGATGCTCCGGCATCGTGGGCCGCTGGAGCGGCCCGAACGACATTCCCACGCTGGAGCGTGGGAACGAGATGTACGAGATGTAAGCCCTCACCCCCAGCCCCTCTCCCACAGGGAGAGGGGAGTTTTTGTATGGTCTCTCAGGTTATCTGACTGCCGCCCATCCATGCATACCTTGCTGTTGTTATTGCTCCTCCTGGCGGCGGGCGCCGCCGGGTCGTTTCTGGTCTGGCGCTATCGGACGGTCCTGATCCGTCACTGGCGGGAGCCGGTGCTCCGCGATCCCGTGGTCATCATCGAGAGCGACGACTGGGGGCCGGGTCCGTCCGAACAGGCCGAGCGCCTCGCCGCGATCGGCGAGACCTTGTCCCGCTATCAGGACGCGAGTGGGCGATATCCGGTGATGACTGTGGGCCTCGTGCTCGCCGTGCCGGATGCGGCGGCGATCCGGCACGGCGATTTCGCCCATTACCAGCGCCGCACTCTCGCCGATTCTCGGGATGCTGAATTATTGACGACGCTCCGGGATGGCGTGCGCCGTGGAGTGCTGGCGCTCCAGCTCCACGGCCTGGAACACCTCTGGCCACCCGCCTTCATGAAACTGGCGCGGCAGGATGGCGCGGTGCGCCGTTGGTTGGAATCGGACGACGCGGCGACGGAGACGCTGCCGCCCGCCGTGCAGAGCCGCTGGATCGATGGCTCCACGTTGCCATCACCGCCGCTGTCCGCATCGGCGATCCAGAGCGCGGCGCGGGAGGAGGTCGCGGCGTTCGCGCGACTCTTCGGCGGACCGCCGGCGGTGGCCGTGCCCCCAACCTTTATCTGGAACGCGGAAGTGGAACGGGCTTGGGCGGCGGCGGGCGTCCGGTTCGTCGTCACCCCGGGCCGGCGCAACACCCGTCGTAACGCCCAAGGTCAGCCCGACGGAGTGGACCGCTGGATCGCGAACGGGGAGAGCGGCGCTGGTGGAGTGCGCTATCTGGTGCGGGATCTGTACTTCGAACCGACCTTCGGCCATCAGGCCGAGTCCGCGCTGGCGGCGATTCGGGAACGGGTTCGACTGGGTCGCCCGGCGCTGCTGGAGACCCACCGCTTTAATTTTCTGGGAGCGGCGGCGGTCTTTGCAAGCAGCCGGCGCGAGCTGGAGCGACTGTTGGCCGGCCTGTTGCGGGAATTCCCCACCGTGCGGTTCATGAGCACCGAAGAATTGGGGGAAGCCTACCGACGGGGTGATGCCGAACTGTTCGAGCAGCGCTGGACGGTTCGCATGCAGGTCTGGTTGCGTCGTCTTGGGATACTGGGACGTCTGGGCCTTAAAACTTAACCCTTAAAACTCCCCATGGTTTAGGTTGATGGTTAACGGACTGGATCAGCATGCAACCGGACGCCCAAGGCGTGGATGACCTTCATGACCGTGGTGAATTCCGGGTTGCCCTCTGGAGACAGCGCCCGGTAAAGCCCTTCACGGGATATG
>REEE01000033.1 GCA_007695245.1 Candidatus Competibacteraceae bacterium
CGCCCGATCATCGTTTCACGAGCATCAGGCCCGCCGCGGGCGCTGCCGGATCGGCTTTCGGGCCGGTCCGGTATCCCGAACGGTGTGGGGCCTCTCCAAATTTTAAACCGCCATTCGGCGGTTTTTTTTTGCCGGGGCTTGGGCCAGCGGGGCGCGAGCGGTACTGACGGCGAGCTTTCGGGATGCGCCGCCGTTTCCACGCCCGCCCGGCCCATTGATTGCGCGCGACCGCGAACGAGCGCGGTAACCGGGCGATAGCCGTTGGTCTTGGTTGGGAAGCTACGGTCGGACGGCACGCGAGCTGGGTCGCGCCCCGCCTAAACCCCGCAGCCCTGGACCCCGCGCAATGCTCGTGCGTGGTTCATGTGGCCGTATATTTCATGGGGTCTATACTTCAGATCGTTAGGTGCGAATCCCCGGCAAGGTGGAGGCGGGCTGCTCGCCGCCAGGATGGGCCGGCGCGGTGCGGGACGGGGTTACACATCGAGAGGGCAAATCGCCCTGCCGATCACGAACGCCGGCGCGGCGACCTGCTGCATGACACAACGCCTGTTTGGTGGATGCGTTTCGCTTATCCACTCTATTCATCAATTCAGCCAGGTTAAAGCAATAGAATTAATAGGTTAAAGTGTAATTTCGCTTAAAATTGTGCGGATCGGTAAAATAAGTTAATAAAACAACTAGTTATAGAGCCATCTTAAGCAAGGTGTAAAGACTTGCACTTGAACAATGCCACCGGTGTTCCGGGGGCGCTCCCCAGGCCATCGCCGACAGGCTCGCCGAGGCGGGAGCGGGTGGTGGACAATCTGCCGGGAGCGGTAACCTGCCGCCGGCGGAGGAGCGACTGGTGGAGCGGATGCCGCCGGAGCTGAAGCCGTTGCTGTCGACTGTTCACTCAAAGGGAAATTAAAATGTATAAAAAAATCATTATCCTATCTGACGGTACCGGCAACAGCGCCGGCAAGTTGCGCAAAACCAATGTCTGGCGGCTTTATCAGGCGCTCGATCTCACCTCCCCTCCAAAGCCTGGCCAACCCCGGCAGATCGCCTGTTACGACGACGGGGTAGGCACGTCGTCCTTTTTACCGTTGGCGCTCCTGGGCGGTGCCTTCGGGTGGGGGCTGAAGCGCAATGTCCTCAACCTATACACCTTCCTGTGCCGCAACTATGAGCCCGGCGACCGGGTTTACGGTTTCGGGTTCAGCCGGGGGGCTTTCACCATCCGGATCCTCATTGGCCTAGTCGCCAACCAGGGTCTGGTTTATGCCGATTCGGAGGCGGAACTGATGCGGCGGGCGAAATGGGCCTTCCGGGCCTATCGCCGGGAGCGGTATAAAGCGAATCTTCTGGTGGCTGGCGCTCGTGGCCTGCGGGACGGTGTGGTCGGTTGTCTGGCTCCCTTGCACGATGAGGCTAGGGGGGCGGGAGAACGATTGGCCCGCTGCTGGAAGGCGGTTCGCAGACCTGGCCTGTATCAACGCGACCAGATCGAAAAGATTGAAAGGTTTAAAAAGGCGGCAGGACGGGCCAGAGGCGAAGACCAGCCCATGTTCGCCTTCGTGGGCCTCTGGGATACCGTGGCTGCCTATGGTTTGCCCATCGACGAACTGACGCGGGCCTGGAGTTGGCTGTTCCCCTTATCGGTTCCCGACCACAGGCTCAGTGAAAAAGTTAAACGCGCCTGTCACGCGCTAGCCATCGACGATGAGAGACTGACGTTTCATCCGGTACTGTGGGACGAGCAAAACCTCCCTGCGGATCAGACCATCACCCAGGTCTGGTTCGCCGGCATGCATTCGAATGTGGGCGGCGGCTATGCCGATGACGCGCTGTCTTACGTCTCCCTGAACTGGATCATGGCTGAAGCGGAGCGGGCCGAGGACCCCCCCGAACTCCCCCAACACCCCCTGGCGTTCAAGCCGCGCGAGCGGGAAGAAATCCGCGATAAAGCGGACCCCTGCGGGAAGCTGTACGATTCCCGCCGGGGGCTCGGCGGCACCTATCGCTATGCGCCGCGAAAGATCGAGACCCTCACCAACGATACGGTGGATCCCAAGGACCAGGTTGTCATCCCGCTGCCCAAAATCCATGAGAGCGTGTTCGCGCGGATCAAACAAGGGGTTGATGGCTATGCGCCTATTGGTCTCCCAGACAAATACGTCGTGTTAAGAGCCGATGGCGGTGTTTCGGCTGTGGAGGAGGATAACCCGACCAGCATCGAATGCTCGGAGCAGGACAGGACGCGGTGGGAGCGCCAGGAACGAGAGGTATGGAGCCTCGTCCGGCGGAAGCGGGTGGTCTATTACCTGTCGGTTGTGGTGGCCTTCGCACTCGCCCTTTTCCCCCTATTACGGCCTGCGACACCGGCTTGTGAAGGGCCGTATTGCGCCCTGTCTCCAGTCATCAGCGGCGTCGGCAAGCTCCTGCCCGACTTTGCCAGCCTCTGGCTGAACGCCTACCAGAGTCACCCGGGGGCTTTCAGCCTGCTGGTCCTGTTACTGAGCGCCATCATCTACAGCGGCAGTCGGTTGCGGGTCCGGATTTTCGATGCCATGCGCAAAATCTGGAAAGACATTCTGAAGCCTGGCGAAGCGTCCGAGGAACCGCACGGCCAGGTTGCCGGGCGGGGGCGTCAGTTACTACGGTCGAGCGCCCTGTATCAGCGCCTGTCGACGATGATGAAGTGCAAGGTGTTGCCTTTTATGGCCGGGTTAGCCTTATTGCTGGTGATCGTGGCTGTGATCGGTCAGGGCATCTTCGCCATTATGAGCTCAACGGGGTATGTGTGCGCCGGTTCAAAGAAAGACAATGTTTTTTCAACCAAGAGTCTGTGTTGGGCCAGCGGCGTTCCTGTGGAGGAAGGCCAGCGCTATCAGATCACGCTGACCATCACCGAGCCCTGGAAAGACTCCGACATCACGCCGGGCATTAACGGCTTCGGCTTCGAATCCATGCCGTGGACCATGTATCCGGGACTGCTGCTCCGCCGGAACATCAGCGAGCCATGGTTCAAGCTGATCGCCCGGATTGGCGCTCAGGGCCTCGATGAGTATCCGCTTGACCTGAAGCCTGTCGGGGAGCCGTCCTCCGGGCAATTCACCGCCGCGATCACCGCCCGTCGCCACGGTGAGGTCTTCCTGTTCGTCAATGACGCCATCTTGCCGCTGCCGCAGCGGTGGCAATTTTTCTATAACAACAACGAAGGAGAAGCTATTGTGGTAATAAAACCGGTTGTTCCCTCATCCTGATTACAACTGTACAGCGCCGCCGCCCCCGGCCGGTCCACCCCATAAGGTGATCGGCAGCAGGGGTTGCTCTACGACGCCCACTTAGAACCCGCAGAGCTATACTCCATGGGAATGGTTGCGGCCCGAACGCGAGCCGCTGATTCCCCCGTCCCCGATTGATAACGCACAACCCTCTAAGGAGTCGTATCGATGAAACTGAATTCCATCCTGACGGTGCTGGGCGCCGGTTTGGTATTGACGTCCGCCGTCGCCATGGCGAGCGATTTGAAGGGCATGGCCGCCGACGCGGTTCAGAAACAGGCGACTGAGGCCGCCAAGGATCAGGCGACCGGCTTAGTCAAAGACCAGGCCGGCGCACTCCCCGGTGCCGCAGGCGTAACGGGCGC
>REEE01000032.1 GCA_007695245.1 Candidatus Competibacteraceae bacterium
ATACATCCGACTCATCCAATAGGCATTATTCGCCATCTCTTCCCGCAGCCCCGCCGGCTCCAGCACCTCCACCTTGGAGCCGAACGACAGCAGCCACCAGCGCAGTTGCGCGGTGTCCTTGACGGTGGCGGTCAGGCGGAAATGCTCGTCGTCCTCGTCGCCCACCCACTGATCGGCGGCCAGGGGCGTTTCCAGCAAATGCAGGCCCGCCCGTTTCCAGAACCGGGCGACCAGCCGCAGCGGTTCGTCGCTGCCCCCCATCCCCTGACCGCGCTCCACTTCCCGATCCGCGTCGAAGCCCACCGGCTTGCTGGCTTTCGCGTCCAGCAGCGCGGCGGACCGCATCCGATGCACGGCCAACTGCCGGACGTCGGTGTAGTCGTCGATGGTGCAGAGCAGATAAAAGGCCGGGCCGCGTTGCAGGTAGACCAGGGGATGCACGGTCCAGCGCGCCGGCTCGTCGCGCCAGACCTGCTGGTACTCGATCGCGCATCGCCGGTTCTCGACCAGCGCTTCCAGGAGGGTTTCGCGCACCTGTTGCTGGTTGCGCCGCCAGGCGGCGCGCGCCGCCGGCGCCACCAGGGCCAGCGGCGGCTCCGGCGGCAGGAGCGGCTGGGTCGGCGGGATGACCCGCACCTTCTTTTCCCAGGCGAAGGTCGGATTCCAGCGCGGCAGGATTTCGCATTGCCGGCGGGCGGCCTGCAAATACGGCTGGAGCGCCTCGTAAGACTCCTTGGGTAAAAGCGGTTTTAACAGGAATTCCAGCAGCCGGAAGGCGATGATCTCGCCCAGGGAAAATTTGGGCAGCAGCCTGAGTCGGGAATCCAGGCCCATGGGCCAGCGCCACTTCAGATTCCTGGCGGGCCTGGATTTGGACGAGACCGGGGGCGCATCCCAAGCGTCGTCATCGTCCTCCTCTTCCTCGTTGGCGCGCACCCGTTCCAGCAATCCCGCTTCCTCCAATTGCTTCAAGGTGCGCAAGACCAGACTGTCCGCCATGTGATCGCCTTCCCGGCGCAGGCGTTTCACGATCTCACCCGTGGAAAGCTCCTGATTTTTTCGACCGAACATCATCAGGATGTCCAGGCGGCGGTGGATGGTGAGCAGCGCCTTTTCGCCCTTTTCCTCGTTCTTCATGGACCTCTCCCGTGGCTTGGGGTCGTTCCAGCGGACGGCTGGAGCGGCCCCGCTGGGGTGCTAACGATTTTCGGCGCCGTCGTCCTCAAGCGGCTGGAACCGACGGCTATCGAAATGGTAGACGAGAAAATCGCCTTCGGGATGGAGGATGCCGAGCAGAAGATCGAGCGGCTCCCGGAAGTACGGGGTGCCGGATTCCATTTCGTGCTCGAGCACCGGGGGATCGAGCACTTCGACCACGATGGCCGGTTGCCCGTAAGCGGGAAACCGGCGGTTTTTCAGGCCCGGCTTCCAGATCGCTAACTGACCGGGCCGCAGGGCGCGTTCCCGACCGTTGTTCAAGCGTCGATACAAGGCGCGCAGGCGGTGCGCGTCGTCTTCGCTCGGTTCGGCGAGCAGTGCGTCGTCGCCATCTTCGAGGTTGAGGTTTTCCAGAATTTCCTTGAGCTTCGGATCGAGCGAGGATTTACGGGACATGCGGGTCTCCTTGGGAGGAAAGGATGCGGTTGCGGGCGGAGCCATTCGGTTCCTCGCTATTTTGGGAGAAAGCCGCGACGAATTACGTCATGACGACGCAATTCGTCCGATGCCGGGCGCATCCTGTCCCCCATCGACTTTCAACCCAAGGAGCGCCCGATGACCCTACCCCGTTTCCTGCAAGCCCAGCCCGCCGCCGCGCAACCGCTGACCGATGACGACACCGCCTACCGACCCCTGCTGAGCCGCTGGTTGATCGACCTGGCCTTGTTGCTGGACTGGACCGGACGCCGCAACCGGGGTTTTCATCACACCCACTGCTCGGAAAATGAGGAGTTTCTGATCATCACCGGCCTCTTCGAAGCCGCTGCGGACGACGCGGACGACGCGGACGCCGACGACGCGGACGCGGACGCCGACGCGGTCCCTCTCCAATTACGGAACCCGAAGCACCTCGCCCAGCGGCTTCGGGAGCGGCGCGCGGAGCTGGCGCGGCACGAACTGCATCCGGATCTGCCGCTGGTCCGCAATGTGGGACTGCTCGCCGAATTGCTGGAGCTGAGCGAAGCCGAGCAGGCCGTGCTCTGCTTCGCCGTGTTCCTGGAAAGGGACCGCGTCTTTCGCGCGGCCATCGCCAACCAGTCGTGTCGCGCGAGCATCACCTTGCTCCACCAGCTCCTGGCGCGATTGACCGGTTGCCGGCTCGAGGACATCCGCGCGGCCCTGAGTCCCGCCAGCACGCTGCGCGCCACGGGCCTGGTCGAAGTGTCGTTGTCCAGGCACGCCGATCTGGAGGATCAATTCGACGTGCGCCAGGATTTGCCGAGCCTGCTGTTCGCGCCCCACGACGACGCCGACGCGCTGATGGGTTGCTTCCTCAAGCGTTCGCCCCGACGCACGCTGACCCTGGCCAACTTCCCGCATCTCGCCCAGGACACCACGGCGGCCGTCGGCCTGCTGCGTGCGGCGCTGGCGAACCAACTCGCCGGTGCTAACCTGCTGCTGTACGGTCCGCCCGGCGTGGGCAAGACCGAATACGCGGCGGTGTTGGCCGAAGCGGTCGCCGCCGATCTCTATGAAGTCGATTACGCCGACCAGGACGGCGACCCGATTCGCGGCGAGCGGCGGCTGCACGCCTTCAACTTATGCCAGCGATTGCTGGCCCGCCGCGACAACGCCCTGCTGCTGTTCGACGAAGTGGAGGACGTCTTCGAAAATAACCCGCTGGCCCGGCTGTTCGGCGACACCGCCGCCACCGCCGGCAAAGCCTGGATCAACCGGACCCTGGAAAACAATCCGGTCCCGGCGCTGTGGTTGACCAACGACGTCGAGTCGATGGATGGGGCCTACCTGCGCCGCTTCGATTACGCCATCCGCTTTACCCCGCCGCCGCCGTCGGTGCGGCTGGAGATCGCCCTTCATCATCTCAACGCCTGGGCCGGCGAGGACGACTGGCTGGCCCGGATCGCCACCCGCGAGCATCTGACCCCGGCGCAACTGGAACGGGCCGCCAAACTGGCCCGCCACGCCGGCTGCGGCGACCGGGAAGCCGACCGGGCACTGGTGCTGCAAGCGCTCGAGCGCTCGGCGACGCTGCTCGGCCAGAAACGCGCGCCGGCCCGCAACCACGTCCCGACCGGCTACGACCTGCGCTTTCTCAACGTCGACCAGGACGTGCCGAAGCTGATCGCCGCCCTCCAGCGCCGCCCGCACGGGGTGTTCTGCTTCCACGGCCCGGCCGGCACCGGCAAGTCGGAACTCGCCCGCCACCTCGCCGATGCGCTGGAGAAGCCGCTGCTGGTCAAACGCGCCTCCGAGCTGCTCGGCATGTACGTGGGGCAGACCGAACAGCAGATCGCCGCGATGTTCGACGACGCCCGCCAGCGCGACGCGGTGCTGGTGCTGGACGAGGCCGATTCCTTCCTGCGCGACCGGCGCGGCGCGCATCATTCGTGGGAGGTCACGCAAGTCAACGAGCTGCTGACCCAGATGGAGGC
>REEE01000031.1 GCA_007695245.1 Candidatus Competibacteraceae bacterium
GCGATCGGCCCCGGGTCGAAACCGGTTTGCAACCAGGCCGCCGTCTGGCGGCAGGCTTCGCGGAGCACCCACCGGCCGATCGGTAGAATCAGGCCGCTGCTTTCGGCGATGCTCATGAACTCCGTCGGACCGACGAGCCGATGATCGGCTTGCCGCAGGCGGACCAGAGCCTCGACGCCGGTCAGGGCACCGGTCTCGAGATTCACCTTCGGCTGGTAATGCAACAAAAACTGGCGCTGCTCGAGTCCGTGGTGCAACGCTTGATGGACGGAATGCCGCGCGACCGCGCGGACATTCATTTCCGGAGCGAACACCCGGTAGGTGTTACGCCCGCTGCGTTTGGCGTGATACATCGCGATATCGGCGTTCTGGACCACCGTTTCGATGTCCTCGCCGTGATCGGGGTAGAGGCTGATGCCGATGCTCGGGGTGACGTGGAGCCGATGGCTGTCGATGAGATGGGGCTCGGCCATGACCGAGAGCAACTTTTCGGCGGTGAGGCAAGCGTCCCGCACCGTCTGGACTTCGGTCAGTAGCACCACGAACTCATCGCCTCCCTGGCGGCAGACGGTGTCCGAGAGCCGGACGCAGGCTTGCAGGCGTCGGGCGGCCGACTGCAGCAACTGGTCGCCCACCGCATGCCCCAGCGAGTCGTTGATGTGTTTGAAGTGGTCGAGGTCCAGATACATCAGGGCGACCTTCTTGTCATGCCGCCGGGCGAGCGCCATCGCCTGCGCCAGTCGGTCCGTCAGCAGGGAACGGTTCGGCAGGCCGGTCAGAAAGTCGTGCTGGGCCATATGGGCCATCCGCGCGGCGGCTTCCTCGGCGGCCTCGGCCATCATCTGGGCGCGAACCGTGGCGACGACCAGGTTTTCGTTCGCTTCCCGCAACTGCGTTTCGTGGTGGGCGTTCAGCTCGACCTTGACCCTCGCCGTCTCTTCCTGGGCGCGCAGGACTTTTTCGCGCAGCGTGGCGGATTCTTCACGCTGGTCGGCGATCTCCTCGCGTCGGTCGGCGATCTGTTCGCGCCGGTCGACGGATTCGGTGCGACTAACGACGGACTGTTCGCCGGCCAGGGCCGCGGCCTCGCGTTCGGCGTGGGAGTTTGCGGTCGTCGAGGCGGAAGATCGCCCGCGGGCGTTGGCCTTGAGCGGCGGTCGGGTCGCGCCTTTCCAACGCGTGAAACCCATTTTGCGCATCGCGGTGGGCCTCGCCTCAATCGATCGGGTCGGAGGCGGGCGTCCGCCTCGGCTGCCCGCTGAGGAGTCCCTCGTAGTCGAGCATCGGATCGCCGATGACGATTCCCTTATCGGTGATCTCGAATTGCCGAAGCTCGTTGCTGTGGGTGCTGCCGCGCACCTTGACGACCGCCATGACCCGTTTCAGGCAGCTTCCGACCTCGATGTAGCGCTGGACGATAATCGCGTCGGTGAGAAAGGCCGACCCGTAGGGGCTGAAGCGCAGATCGTTATAGCGGTCTTCCAGTTCCGACGTCAGCAGCACCGTCACGCCGAGACCGGCCAGCACGGCGACCATGCGAAACAGCGACTCGCGAAAGTCCTCGCGGAAGCTCGGCGCCACCGCCAGTTCGAAGCCGGACAGCGAGTCGATCACCACCCGGGTCGCTTTCATCCGCCGGATGAGGTCGACCAGACGCTGGACGATCTCGTCGATCGACAGATCCAGCGAGCGGGTATTGATCAAGCCGACGTGCCCGGCGCGGATCATCTCGTCGATGGTGCGGATCCGCGACTGACTCGGGGTCTGCTCGAACGCGACGATCGCGCCCGGTTCGCCCCGGCGCACGCCTTCGGCCAGAAAGGCCGTGGCGAGGATGGTCTTGCCCGATCCGGACGGCCCGGCGACCAGCAGCGAATAGCCCGCCGGCAAGCCGCCGCCGAGCATGTCATCGAGGCGCGGCACGCCCATGGCCAGCCGCGCCTCGCCGCGCGGCGCGCGGTCGGTCGCCGCCGCGGTCCCGGGATCGTCGAGCACGAGCGCCGCCGGAAAGACGACGATCCCGGCGCTGCTGATCCGGAACGTATGAATCCCCGGACTGGTCGCCTGACCGCGCATTTTCAGAATCTGAATCTTGCGCACCATCGAATTCCGGTGAACGTTTTGGTCCAACAACATGATGCCGTCGGCGACCGTGAACACCGGATGGGTCTCCTTCTCCAAGGAATATTCGCCGATCAGGAAGGTGGTGGTCTGCCAGCCGGTCAACAGGATCCCGAGCTGCTGGATGAACTGTTGCAGGCCGATCGCGCCTTCGGGTTGGCGTTGCGCCTCCAGCATGACCGAGCGGAACGAATCGACGAAAACCAGCGCTGGAGAGAAGACCGCGACCTCCTGGGTGATGCGCGCCAGCACCTGGTCGAAATTGCCCGTCGATACGTCGCCGCTCAAATTGACGAAGCGAATCGACTCATCGATCTGGTCGCAGTCGAAAAACGCGTACTGCTGCTGATAGCGCAGCATCTTCAGCGGCGGTTCGCCCAGCACGGTGAAGTACAGCGCCGGCCGCTCCCGGGTCGCCAGGGCGAACATCATCTGATGCGCCAGCGTCGTCTTGCCAGAGCCCGGCGGCCCGATAATGAGGTTGAAGGAGAATTCCGGCAGGCCGCCGCCCAGGATGACATCAAGTCCCGGCACCCCGGTGGCGAGTCGGTGGATGACCACGTTATTGTTCATGGCACGCTTTCCTGTTCGGATTCTGGTGGCGAAGGTAGCCAGACCGGGGCCAACAAGCGCTCGGTCAAGGAGGCTCCGATTAAGGTGGTCAGTAGTTCGGTGAAGTTGCCCAGCAGGACAGCGCTCGCCTCGGCGACGGCGGCCGGCTCTTGGCCCGCCAGGCGCACCTTGAGGCCGGTCAATAGAGCGGCGCTACTCCCGTCATTCCCAGCCATGGCCAGCCAGGGGAAGGTCTTGCTCGTGACGTGCAGCGAACGGCCGAACAGGGCGTCGACGCCGCGGACGCCGATCACCGGGGCGAGTCGGTCCGCCATCCGTCGCCAGGTGTTGAGGGTGGCTTCGGCGATGGCGCTGGCATCGGGGGAGTCTCCGGCACTCCGCGCCAGCGTCCCACGTATCGCTGCGTGATGCCGGTCATGATTTGTCGTTGACATCGGAATGCCTCCAACCCCCACGGCGATAATGCTGTATGAATTGCGACTCGTACAGATCGAGCGGGCGCGGTCGCCGTCACTCAGAGAAGGATGAAACTTGAGATTATTATGACTCATTGAGCGGTGTCTGTACGATAGCGAACAGACGCCCTTGTGGAGTTGTGATAACTTGCGTTTTATCTTGCTCGCTAAGACGCGCAATCCACCGAAGGAAACAAAATGGACAAGCAAGTTTTTTCAGCCAGCAGCATCACTAAAATCCTGGATCTTTCAGCAACCGCCGAAGTCGTCGGTGCCATTGAATCCGCGGTATCCCGCGGAATCATGACCACCGACGACGACTTTGCCAGCACCGCAAGTTGGTGGCGTCATGAAAATGGCTTCCTGTTCGCCACTCACGCGGCAGCCATAGTCCCCGGGGCGCGCCGCGTCGAACTCCAATGGGAATGTGACGATGGTTTTCGCGCCGCCGCCTGACCGGC
>REEE01000319.1 GCA_007695245.1 Candidatus Competibacteraceae bacterium
CGATGCAAATCTTTTGGAGCAACCGCGCCTTCTTCATCCTTCACCCGCGGAACTTTCAATTCTGGCTAAAATGGAACATCCCTTTTTGCCGTATGTCGGTTAACACCACACCGTCCAACAACCGCCCAACCCAGACCCCGAGTAGATTCAGCATGAATTCCGTGACAACCCTCATCGCCATTTGAACGCGTTCTGGACCCACGGCGAGGCCCGCGAACGCCTGCGCCGCGCGACCGGCATCGACTACACCCAGGAACGGCGCGAAGCCGAGACCCAAGTCACCCTGCAGCCGACCCTGTTCGACGGTCGCCGTCCCGGCGAAAGCGTCCTGTTCTGCGATCCGGGCGCGCTGTGAGGGGATGAACTCGACCGCTATCAGGAACTCATCCACCATGGCCGAATGTGGAATTTGCGCCAACACCAAAGACAACACGCCTTACCGGGTATGGGAAATGCAGCTTGGCGCCCGACAGGCGTTCGATTATTTCCAGTGCGGCCAATGCGGCTGCCTCCAGATCGTCCGACCCCCGGACAACCTCGCCGATTATTACCCCTCTGGGTATTTCTCCTTTCGCGACCAGCAAAAACTCGCCCGGCATCCGCTGCGAGCCTGGCTGGACCGGGCGCGGGTGCGCAACGCCCTGCAGGCCGGTGGCAGTCTGCTGGGCGCACTGGCGGACCGGTTCGCCAAACCCCTGGACTACCCCGCCTGGCTGGCCCTGACCGGGAAGGGGATCGAGGCCCGCGTGCTGGACGTGGGCTGTGGCAGCGGCAAGCTGCTGTTGCGCATGCGCCTGGGTGGCGTGGCGCACTGCACGGGCATCGACCCGTTCCTGGCCGAAGACCTGCATTATCCCAACGGACTTCGCATCCACAAGCAGGCGCTCGGGGAGAGGCTGGGGGAGTTCGACTTGATCATGTTTCATCACGCCTTCGAGCACATGGACCGGCCCCACGAGGTGCTGGCGCAGACGGTTCGGTTGCTCGCGCCGGCGGGTATCGTACTCATCCGCGTCCCGCTAGCCGACAGCGAAGCCTGGGAGCGCTACCGAGAGCACTGGTGCAACCTGGATGCACCGCGCCACTTGTATCTCCATACTCGCGCCAGCTTGGAGCACCTGGCCCGGCGCGCCGGTCTGGAGATTTTCGCCACGTTTCGTGATTCGACCCCGTCCCAGTTCATTATCAGCGAACTGTATCGACGTAATATCCCCGGATCCGCGGGCGTCAAACCGGAGTCCGTCCTGGAGCCGGGGCAACTGGCGGAGTTCAGAGCACTGACCGAACGGTTGAATCGGGAGGGGCGCGGCGACATGGGCGGATTCTTTTTCCGCCGCCCCAGGTCCACGACCGCCGCGCCACCCGCTTGAACCCGCGCGTCACCCGCCCGCGCCGCGGCCCCCAGTCACGTCCGGCGCCGCAACGGGGGAAGCACCCCTCCGCGGTTCGCCGCCCGTTCGGACACCAGCCGCCCACCGGCAGCTCCAGGGCCAGCCCGACGTCCAGCGCCGCCCGGTCGACGCCGGTCTGGCCGCCGCTGACGATCTTCCTCAGCATCGAACTGCCCCGACCGGGTAGCGGTGTTCGAACGCCTCGACCACCGCCCACAAGTCGGGGGGCAGGCGCGCGCGGACTTCCGCCCGGATCGCCTCGGGCACGCCGCCGTAAAACGCCTCGGCGATGCCGCCGGCGATGCAGGCCAGCGTATCGCTGTCGCCGCCCAGCGAAACGGCGTTGCGCACCGTATCCTCGTAGGAATCCGCATCGAGGAAGGCGATCAGGGCCGCCGGGACGCTGCCCTGGCAGGAAACGTCGAACGTGTAGCCGGGCCGGAGGGCGTCGACCGTCCCCGCCAGGTCGTAGCCGAACTGAGTCTGAATCCGGGCGCGGATCGTCGCTTTCTCCGCCCCGGTCCGGGCCAGATAGACCGCCAGTGCGGTCGCCTGGGCGCCCTTGATCCCCTCGGGGTGGTCGTGGGTGATTGCAGCGCTGAGTCGGGCTTGGCGCAGCACCTCGGCCTCGGAGTCGAACGCCCGGCCCACCGGGCTGACCCGCATCGCGGACCCGTTGCCCCAACTGTGGTACGGCTGGGGATCGGTGGCGAACAGCCACTGGAAAAACGTGCCACCGTAGCCGGCCCGCGGATAGCGGCGGCCCCAGTCCCGGACCGCATCCCGGTAGGACTGGCCGGTGAGGAGGGCGTCGGCGATGGCCACCGTCAGCACGCTGTCGTCGGTGAACCGGCTGCGTGGCTGGAACAGGGGAAAATCCGTGGTTTTGATCGGATGGCGTTCGTACACCGACCCGATGATGTCTCCCGCGATGGCGCCGATCATGGCGTCATTCTCCGGCCCCGCACGGTTTCGTCGATGATCCGGTAGTACGGCACGGTGGATTCCCAGCTCATGCCGCCGAGCAGGCCGAGGGTTTTCATAGCGACGCTCCGCCAGAGTGATTCCTCTGGTGTTCTGACCCCGCCAGGACGGCCGGGGCCGGTTTTGACAAGGCGCGTTCCCAGTACACCACGCCTGGCAGTGGGTTGGCATAGTAGGGCGCACAACGCCGGAAACCCAGGGTTTCATAAAGCTGCATGGCGCGCTCCAGCGTGTCCAAGGTATCCAGGCGCATGACGGCATAATCCAGGGCGGTGGCTTCGTGGATGATCTGCGTCGCCAGTCGGTAGCCAAGCCCTTGCCCGCGATACGCTGGCCGGACAAATAGCCGCTTCATCTCGCAAACCCCCGCCTCTTGCAATGGACGCAGGGCCACACAACCCGCCGCCTGTTCGCCCACCTGCGCCAGCAGCAACCGGCCCTGGGGCGGCGCATAGCGGCCCGGCAGCGTTGCCAACTCTTCCGCGAAACCCTGGAAACACAGATCGACCTTCAAGAACCGCTCGTACTCGCGGAACAAAGTCCGCGCAGTCTCGAGGTCGCTGGGGGGGTATGCTTGAAAGATACGCATCAACGGCTCGTCTTAACGCCCTCAGAGAATTAAGGAGGCTGTTCTTGGCAACCGATTCCATGCCCCACTGGCAACCCCTTACCGCACTTCCGTTCATCGCCTCCCCGATCGACGGCAAACTGGCGGACGACCCGGAACACCATGCCACCTTGCTGTCGGTGCGCGTCCGGCCGTAAGTGCTCGACGATGCCACCGTGGAACGCAGCCTCAAGCTGCACCCCGAACAGCGGGATTATCTCGGGGTGTGCGCCGAGCAACTCGCCCGGTAGCGACACGAACGGACATGCTGCGAGGAGGCGAAGTTCTACCTGACCGGGTGCGGGGTCCGCTCCCTGGATGGGGACAAGGACGGCGTACCGGGTGAGAAGCTGTGCCGGTGAGCGGCGGCGTGCCAGCGTTGGCGGTCGTCATCCTACGGTGCCCCTTTCCCATCCGGAGGAAGCGCCCCGTGCGGACCCGCATGCGGGGTGTTGTGGGAGCCGGGGGAGAAAAGCCCCCGGCGACCCGATTAGCATGCGCAGCTGCAGATCTGCGCCTTCTTTCGACAGGAGCTACTCTTCGCGGATTGCTTCGAGAAGCGCACTGGCCGCGAGCTTTCCGAGTGCGTTGCCGGCAAGAGGGCTATCGCCTGTCAGCATCTTTC
>REEE01000216.1 GCA_007695245.1 Candidatus Competibacteraceae bacterium
GTACCTCGTCGTGACGCATTCGACGCCGTTTCAACCCAAACTATTCCGCTCCGCCACCGCCTGCGGCTCGTACCTTAATTCCACGCCGTCCGGGCCGGTCAACCCGCGCAGCCGTTCGAGCAGGGCCTCGCTGGGCTTGACTCGCCACGCTTGGCCGAACGCCAGTTCCACCCGCGCGCCGCCGCCGCGATATTCCACCCACACCGCGCAGCGACCGTCGGTGCGATGCTCGGCCAGGATGCTCGCCAGTTGCGTCGGCAACCCAGCTTCACACTGCCGCGCGGTCAGGCGCAGCCAGAGCCGGCGGGCGTATTCGGCGCGCGCCCCGTCCAGATCCAGCACCCGTTCGACGTTCAGGCGGGTACTCTGGTTGAATTCATCCCAGCCCAACGCGCCCTGCACCAGCACAATGGCGTCCTCGACGAGCAACGCCCGATGGCGCTCGTACACCTCGGGGAAGACGCGGACTTCCAGCCGTCCGCTGCCGTCGTCCAGGTTGACGAAGGCGATCCGGCCGCCCCGGTTGGCGTTGCGGGTGCGCAGGCTCACGACCAATCCAGCGATCAGCACCGAGCGATCGCTGCCTCGGCGCAAGGTTCCACCGTTCTCGATGAGATCGCGCAGCCGGGTGGTGTGCAACGCGGCCAGTTCCGCCGCCACCCGGCTGATGGGATGACCGGTCAGATAGACGCCCAGTGTTTCTTTCTCGCCGCGCAGCCGCTCTGCCTCGTCCCATTCCGCCAAGGCGACGACGGGCGACGGCCGCGCCGGGGTTTTCTCGGCGGTCGCCAGCCCGAACAGGTCGTTCTGCCCGGCGGCGTCGTTGCGGGAATGTTGTTCGGCGAGTTGTAGCGCCTCCGGCAACTGCGCCGTCAGCGTCGCGCGGTTGGGGCCGAGCGCGTCGAAGGTTCCCGACCGGATCAGCGCGTCCAAAACTCGCCGGTTGAGTTTGCGCAGATCCACCCGCTGGCACAGATCGAACAGATCGCGGTACGGCCCGCCCTGTTGCCGTTCCTGGACCAGAGCCTCGATGGCGCCTTCGCCCGCGCCCTTGATCGCGCCCAGCCCGTAGAGAATTTCGCCACCTTCGCCGACCGTGAAGCGGTACTCGGAGGCGTTGATGGCCGGCGACGCCAGCTTGAGATTCATGCGGCGGCATTCCTCAAGCAGCACCACCACCTTGTCGGTCTTGTCCATGTCCGACGACAACACCGCCGCCATGAACGCCGCCGGATAATGCGTCTTCAGCCAGGCGGTCTGGTAGGAAATGAGCGCATACGCGGCGCTATGGCTGCGGTTGAAGCCATAACCCGCGAATTTATCTATTAAATCGAATATATAAGACGCAGTTTCCGGATCGACCCCGTAATTCGTCGCGCCTCGCACGAAGCCATCCCGTTCCTTGGCCATTTTCGCGGCGTCTTTCTTGCCCATGGCCCGCCGCAGCAAATCCGCCCCGCCCAGACTGTATCCCGCCAGCACCTGCGCGATTTGCATCACCTGTTCCTGATAGAGGATGACGCCGTAGGTGGGCTGAAGAATCGTCGCCAGCGCCGGGTGCGGATACTCGATGCGGGCGCGGCCGTGCTTGCGGTCGATGAAGTCGTCCACCATGCCCGATTGCAGCGGGCCGGGCCGGAACAGCGCCACCAGGGCCACGATTTCCTCGAAACGGTCGGGCTGCAAGCGGCGGATCAGGTCTTTCATGCCGCTGGATTCGAGCTGGAACACCGCCGTGGTTTGATAGCGCTTGAGCAGGTCGAAGGTCGGTCCATCGTCCAGCGGGATGGCTTCGATCTCCAGCGGCGGCTCGCCCGTCGCTTGCCGCTGCGCGTTCGCGGTCCGCACCGCCCAGTCGATAATGGTCAGCGTCCGCAGGCCGAGAAAGTCGAACTTCACCAGTCCGGCCGCTTCCACGTCGTCCTTGTCGAACTGGGTGACGACGCTCGGTTCGCCCTCCTCACAGTACAGCGGCGAAAAATCGGTCAGGCTGGTGGGCGCGATGACCACCCCGCCGGCGTGCTTGCCGACGTTGCGCGCCAGTCCCTCCAGCTTGCGGGCCAGCATGATCAGCGTCCGAATTTCTTCGTCGTTCTCGTACAGCCGGCGCAGTTCCGCTTCCTGCTCGATGGCCTTGTCGAGGGTCATGCCGATCTCGAAGGGGATCAGCTTGGCGATGCGGTCGACGAAGCCGTAGGGATGGCCCAGTACCCGGCCCACGTCGCGCACCACCGCCTTGGCCGCCATGGTGCCGTGGGTGGCGATCTGCGAGACCCGGTCGCGGCCGTAGCGCTGGGTGACGTAGTCGATGACCCGGTCGCGGCCTTCCATGCAGAAGTCGATGTCGAAATCCGGCATCGACACCCGTTCGGGATTGAGGAACCGTTCGAACAGCAGATCGTAGGCCAGTGGGTCCAGGTCGGTGATGCCGAGCGCGTAGGCGACCAGCGAGCCGGCGCCGGAGCCGCGACCCGGCCCGACCGGCACCCCATGGTCCCGCGCCCACTGGATGAAGTCGGCGACGATCAGAAAATAGCCGGGGAAGCCCATCTGGATGATGACTTGCAGCTCGAGCTCCAGCCGCGCGTCGTAGGGCTGGCGGCGTTCGGCGAATTCGGGCGCGGCGGGATCGAACAGTCGCCGCAACCGCTGCTCCAGGCCGGCGCGGGCCTGCGCCGTGAAGTAGGCGTCGGTGGTCAGGCCGCCTGGAACCGGGAAATCGGGCAGCACGTTCTTGCCCAGTTCCAGTTGCAGATTGCAGCGGCGGGCGATTTCGACACTGTTGGCCAGGGCCTCGGGCAGATCGGCGAACAATTCCGCCATTTCCTCCGGCGTGCGCAGGTATTGCTGGTCGCTGTAGCCGCGCGGCCGGCGCGGGTCGTCCAGCGTCACGCCCTCGTGAATGCAGACCCGCGCTTCGTGGGCCTCGTAATCCTCACGCTGGAGAAAGCACACCTCGTTGGTCGCCACCACCGGCGTCCCGGTGGCCGCCGCCAGCGTGACGACCGCGTCCAGATACGCTTCCTCCTGGGGCCGGCCGGTGCGCTGGACCTCCAGGTAGAACCGGTTCGGGAACAGCGCGCGCCAGTCCGCCAGCCAGGTTTGGGCCTGGGCGGGTTGCTCGTTGAGCAACGCTCGCCCCAGCTCGCCCTCCCGCCCGCCGGACAGGGCGAGCAAACCGTCGGTATGGCCCGCCAGCCAGGCGTGGTCGATGACCGGAATGCCGCGCTGCTGGCCTTCGAGATACCCGCGACTGACCAGCCGGGTGAGATTGCGGTAGCCGGTCAGGTTCTGGCACAGCAGCACCAGCCGGGCCGGCTCGCCGTCGCGCCGCACCCAGGCGTCCACCCCGATGATCGGCTTGATCCCCGCGCCGAGCGCGGCCTTGTAGAACTTGATCAGCGCGAACAGGTTGCTGCGGTCGGTCACCGCCACGGCGGGCATCCCGGCGGCGGCGACCTGCTGGACCAGACTCTTGATGCGAATCAGCCCATCGACCAGGGAGTATTCGGTATGCAGGCGCAGGTGGACGAACGGGACGGTCATCGGTGGGGTGCGGCGGTGGAGTTCACGTTTTCAGCAAGGCGGCGAC
>REEE01000193.1 GCA_007695245.1 Candidatus Competibacteraceae bacterium
GCGATACCGCCGATTCCACACTCCCCAAAAGGCAAAAATCGTCCATACTCCATACTCCATACTCCATACAACAAAATATCAACCCGTAGCCGCAAAGCCAGCCCGAGCGATGTGATGCCATGAACGATGCGACGAACGACGCGACCGAATTTGAGTCCTCCATGGACGGAGCGATTGGCTTTTTCCAGAACCTGCGCCGAAAACTGGGAACGCTGGAACAGGATGCCAGCGTCCAGCACGACCGGTTGCACGCCATCGCCGCCTCGATCGCCCATCTCGAACGGGAGCGCCAGATCGACCAGCAGACCTTCACCACGCTCGCCGGTCATCTGGAGGCCCAGACCGCGCAATTGACCGAACTGCGCGCCGACGGCCGACTGCTGGACGAACAGCTCGACGCCATTGAGGCGCTGGTCGCCTGCTTCCAACAAACGCAGGAACAGCTCCGGCACCAACTGGCGACGCTGGCCGGCGACTGGCAGGCGCAACAGGCCGATCTCCGCCAAGACCTGGAAGCGACTTTGGCACAACGGGCCTCGGCCGAGCAAGTCGCCGCATTGGAAACCCAACTGGCCCGGCAGGCGGAGGATCTGCGTAATTTACTGGCTTCCGCGCAGATCCTGAGCCAAGACACGCGGGTTATCCGGGATCGCTCGGCCGGACACGAATCTCGCCTCGAACAACATCACGGACAGATCGGGCAGTTGGAGACCGCGGTTCGGACCAGCCAGGAACAACTGGGACAGTTCAACAGCCTCGCGGAAACCCAGTACCAGCACCTGCACCGACTCGAAAGCGCGCTGGGCGCCATCGACCAGAGCGTCCGGGGCTTCGGTCAGATGGCGGATGGCCTGAAAATCACGCTCGACCGGCACGACCATGCGCTGGACACCCTCTGCCAGGCCGTCGAGACTCACGAAGCCGCGCAGCGCCAATGGCGCGAACAGCAAGGCCGGCTGGATGAGTTCGCCGATGCCCTGGATGCCCGGCGCCAGGAGTCCCAGACTCTCCAACAGGGTCTCGCGCAAGTGCGGGATGAGCTTGAAACCCAGCACCAGACTTTGCACGAAGTCCGTCAAACCCGGCAGGACGTACAGAAGCAGCAGGATCGTTTGAAGCATCTGGAGACCTTGATCGGCAAAGTCTCGGCGGACACCAACTCCACGCGCCAGATCCTGAATATCTTGCAGAGCGACCTCATCACGCAAAGCGATACCCTGCGCGAACTCGACGAGCACTGGCAAGCCACGCTGGCGGCTTATCAGAGTGCCGCGCTGCCCTCTGAGACACCCGCCCAAAGTCCCGTACCGCCGGATTCGTCACCGGATGCCGATCTGCGGGAAGCCGCGCAACAACACGCGGCTACACTGACCCAGGCTCTCGAACTCCAGCAGGGTGATGTTCGGGAAACCGCCGCCACGGTCGAAGATCTCCAACAGGAGGTCGGGGAATTGCGGCAAATACTGACCCGGTTGGAAGCGACCGCCGATCAGCGGCAACCGGGTACCGAGGCCGATCACCAGCAGGAACTGGAGATCCAACAGAACCTGGCGTCCCTGCAACAGACCATGGCCGCTCTGGAAGAGCGTTTGAGCGGCCAGGCGCAAGCATTCAGCGGCAATTTCGAGCAGTTCCGGGCGCTGGCCGACGATATCCGCAACCTGCAACAACAGATCTCCACACTGGAATCCGTACCCCGGCGGCTGAATGCTCTCGAAGAAGAGGTGGTTGGGCGGGAACAAAGCATTACCCAATTGCAAGACACCGTGCGCCAACTTCGGGAAGATTCACGACAAGCCGGCGAGGCGCTCCAGAAAATCGATACCGCCGCGCTCGCTGGAGAACTGGAGACTCAGTTGAACGAGCAGCGTCAACAATTCACCCAATTGAACGACGCCATCGACGCCATCCGGACCGACGCCAAGACCACGCAGGAGAAGGTCATCACCATGGCCACCAACGTCGCGAAGCGCATTTTCGAATTCCAGAATCAGTTGACCGCCACCGAGACCGCGCACGCGACGCGCTTGCAGGAAGCCGAACAAAAGCTGATCCAGCTTCAGGCGGCTCTCGAAACCCTGGAAACCCAGCACCGGCCCCGGCGCTGGTTCAGCATGCCCGCCATGTTCACTCACCTCACGCTCACCGTGGGTGCCGCGTTCCTGGCGGTTTTGGTCACGGTGATCTGGACCACGATCTGAACCGGCCGAACGCCGTGGCTCATGCCGCGCGTCTAACGGTAGGCGATAATGCGCACCTCACTGTTCCAGTCGCCGAAAAACGGTCTGCCCACCGTTTGTAAAAGCAATGTCCGGTCTTTTGGCATCGGCAACCAGACATTGTCGGAATTGTAAGCCCAGCTCCGCTGCAAACCGCCGACGGCGTGCAGATAGAAGGCCGCTTCACGGCCGTCGGCCAGCCGGGTCGCAATCCGAAAACGGCGCGGCCCGCCCTCGACGTAGCCCGTGGCCACCTGCGCGTAGACCAGAATTTCCCGCGCCGCGTCCGGAACGGCGGTTGGAATCGGGTACGTCGACAAATCGTCTCGGCCGCTGGGCAACGCTCCCAACAACACATCCACGACCTGGTAGATCACCGGGGTCGGTTGTTCCACCGTCCGTCGTAATTTCGCAACGCTCGCCTGCGTCTCCTCCAGCGCGCGCGTGATTCCAGCCAGCGCCTGCTCGTGCGTCGCCCCGCGCTGCTGTTGATGCTCCCAGAGCGCGCCGACCGACTGTTCCAAGCGCTCCAGGCGCGTGTCCAGAACCGCCAGCCGGGCTTCCAGCACGACCGGATCCAGCCGCGCATCCGGAACTGGCGCGGTACAACCCAAACACAGGGCCACGCTCAACGCCGATCCCTGCCCAATTCGTTGCAACTTCATCTCGGCACCCCATTCTTCATCAAGAGTTTTTGACATCCGACTCGTAAATCCTCGCGATCTCCGCCAGCGGAGTAGAATGGCCTCTATTCGGCTGGCCCGCACTGACACTGCGTCATTGCCTCACTGAGGAACCGCAAGCATGAACGAACTCGACCTCACCCGACAGACCCCGTTCGGCGAGGATTTCAGCAGCGCCGAATTCGCCGACAACCCGGAACCGCGATGCCCTTGCGTGCTATTGCTGGATAATTCCTGGTCCATGAATGGGGCTCCGATCGCCGAACTCAACCACGGGCTGGCCACGTTCAAGGAAGAACTGCTGGCCGACAGCCTGGCCGCCAAACGGGTGGAGATCGCCATCGTTACGTTTGGCCCGGTCGAAGTCGTCAGCGATTTCCAAACCGCCGAACGGTTCCTGCCGCCCCACCTGACCGCGCGCCAGGATACCCCCATGGGTTCGGCCATCGCCCAGGGACTGGACTTGCTCGACCGGCGCAAGGCGCAATACCGGGAAAACGGCATCCCCTTCTTTCGGCCTTGGGTGTTTCTACTGACCGACGGCAGTCCCACCGACGCCTGGGAGGCCGCCGCCGCCGCGGTGCGCGCCGGTGAGGAACACCGGGCCTTCGCCTTTTTCGCGGTGGGGGTCGAGGGCGCCAACCTGGACATCCTGCAACGCATCGCCCTTCGTCAGCCCCTGCGGCTGAACGGCTTGCGGTTCCGCGAACTATTCCAGTGGCTGTCCAATTCGATGCGTTCGGTATCGCGCTCGACGCCTGGTGCGGAGACCCCGCTCGACAATCCCCTCACGCCCGACGGTTGGGCTTCGATATAAGAAGAACACCCCGCGGACTCTCATGAAGCGTCAGATCAAGTCATCGCAAGAGTGACGAAGCTGTACGACGCCGCCGGCCAACCCCTCGAACTGGGCGACCTGCTCGGGCGCGGCGGCGAAGGCGCGGTCCACGCCCTCATCGGCCGGCCCGGCTTCGCCGCCAAGATCTACCACCAGCCCATCGGAACCCATCAGGCGCTCAAGCTGGCCAGCATGGCCCGACAGGCTCACCCTGCTCTACTGGACTTCGCCGCCTGGCCGGTGGCCGTGTTGCGGGTTCGCCCGGAAGGCCCGGTCCAGGGTTTCATCATGCCCAAGGTCGAGGGCTATCGGGAAATCCACAGTCTCTACGGCCCCGCGCACCGCCGGAAGACTTTCCCGCAAGCCGACTGGTCTTTTCTGGTTCACGCCGCCCGTAACCTGGCCAGCGCTTTCGCGGCGATTCATGCCCGCGGTCATGTCATCGGCGATGTCAATCCCGGCAACGTGGTGGTGTCGGCGCAAGCGTTGATCAAGTTAATCGACTGCGACTCATTTCAAATTCAAATCGACGCCCGGACCGCCGCCGCCGACCCCCTGTTTCCCTGCGATGTCGGCGTTCCCCAATTCACCGCGCCAGAATTGCAGGGTCGGCCCTTTCACGGACTGCGCCGCACCCCGGATCACGACGCCTTCGGCCTGGCTCTATTGTGTTTTCATCTGCTGTTCATGGGTCGCCACCCGTTCGCCGGCCGTTACCAGGGCCACGACGACATGCCGATCGAGCGCGCCATCCGGGAGTATCGATTCGCCTTCGGTCGGCACGCCGCCACCCGCCAGATGGAGCCACCGCCGCACACCTTGCCGTTCACCGCCCTGCCCGCATCGGTCGCCGATCTGTTCGAACGAGCCTTCGCCCCCCCCAGTCTGACGCACGGTCGTCCCGCCGCCCGGGATTGGTTCCACGCGCTGGAACGCCTCGGTACCGAGTTGCGGATCTGCGACCAAAACCGCGCGCATCAGTATCCACGACGCCTGACGGACTGTCCGTGGTGCGCGCTGGAACGGGCTGGCGCCGTGTTCTTTCCGGCGCCCGAGCGTTTTCCGCCGGGCGAAACCGGCACCGATCTCCCTGCCTTCGACCTGGATCGTGTCTGGAACCGTATTCTGGCCATCACGCCGCCCGGTGAGAATCCGACGCCGACCCCGACGCCGAACGCCGCCATCGTCCCGACTCCGTTCCCCGAGGCCCTGCGCCGCGTCCGGCACCGCAACCGGATCGCGGCGGCCGTTATCGCCGGCGCGGCATCGCTCGCGACCGGGATGCATTGGCCGCTCGGCTGGCTCTGGTGGTTGCTGGCCGCCGTGGCCTGGTCGCTGCTCCGGGATCCCGCCGCGCGCCGCGAGGGGCAACGCCGGCGGCTGGCGTTGCTCGCCGCGCGCCGGGAGGGCATGGAACTGCGCGCCGCCGGACGGCTGGAAGCGATCCAACAGCCATTCACGGCCAAACGCCAAGCCTTGCAAACCCAATACGACCGCTACCGAGATCTGGCGGCGGAACTGCAACAGGCGCTGCAGCGCCTGGAAACCGACCAGCGCCAGATCCAGTTGCACGGATTTCTGGACAGTCAGTTCATCGACGCGGCCCAAATTCCCGGCATTTACACCACCGACCAGATGGCGCTGGCATCCTACGGCATCGAAACCGCCGCCGACGTCAGCCCCGAGGCGCTGCGCGGGGTTCCCGGTTTCGGCCGGCACCTCGGCCGCCAACGCACGGCGGCGCTTCTGGCCTGGCGTCAGGATCTGGAACGCCGGTTCCGTTTCGATCCCCGGCAGGGCGTCGATCCGGCCGCCGTCGCCAGCGTGCGGCACCGCTACGCGCAGGAACGAACGCGGATCGAGCGGGAACTGCTGGCAGGTCCCGACGAACTGGCTAAAATCAAGGGAGCCATTCTCCAGCACCGCACCCAAATCGAAACCGTCCTGATCCACCAAGCGCTGCGGGAAGCGCAGGCCGAAGCCGATTTGCGGGCATTCCGCCCGAGCCTCGACCGCCTTCGGCGGTGGCGCCGTCGGCTTCTGGCCGGCGGATAAGGTCATCCGGAGCATAACCATGGGCAGACGCAACGAGCATACGCGCGAGGAATTCCGGGAACTCGTCCTGCAAGCCGCCGAACAACTGGTCGCCGCGCACGGACTGACCGGACTGAGCACGCGCAAATTGGCGACCCGCATCGGTTATACGGTCGGTAGCCTGTACCTGATTTTTCGCAACCTGGACGATTTGATCGTCCAAATGAACGAACGGACCCTGGATGTCCTGCGGGAGCGCTTGCGAGCCGCCGCCGCCGGCCAGCCGCCCGCCGCCGCCCTTCAGGCGCTGGCTCGGGCCTACATCGCTTTCGCGCTCGCCGAAACCCATCGCTGGCTGGCGCTCTACCAACACCGCCTGCCGGATGGCCAGGCGGTCCCGGACTCCTTCGCCGCCAAGGTGGACCAAATGTTCGAGTTGGTGCAACAGGAACTGGCGCTGCTCGGTCCCCAACGACCGCCGGCGGATAGCGCCCTGGCCGCCCGCGCCTTGTGGAGCGGGGTTCACGGCATTTGCATTCTCGGTTTCGACCGGAAGCTGGAAGTCGTCGGCGGCCGTTCGATCCACGAGGTGACCGATTCCCTGCTGGATCACTACCTGGCCGGCTTCACCCAAGAGATCCCGGCTGCTACCCCGCAAGTTCTCCACCAGGCTGACGACCCATGACGCCATTACCTCGCATTGCCGGCCCGATCGCCGCCGGCCTGATCGCCTCTCTCCTGCTGGTCGCCTGCTCGCCGACCTCCTCCGATGCGCCGTCGGCGAGCAGGCCCGTCAAGTCCGTGCTGGCGGTCGCCGAGCCGCTCGAACACACCGCGCAGTATGCCGGCGACGTCCGGGCTCGTTATGAAATTCCGCTGGCGTTTCGGGTCGGCGGCAAAATCACCGAGCGCTCGGTCGAAGTCGGGCAGCGGGTTCAGGCCGACGAGGCGCTCATGCAACTCGATCCGGGCGATCTGGCGTTGAGCGAACAGGCGCTGCGCGCCCAACTGGCCGCCGCCCGCGCCGCCCGCGATCAAGCCCAGGCCGATCTGACCCGCGCCCAGGCGCTGTTGGAGCGTCGATTGATCAGTCGCAGCGAATTCGATGCCCGGCGCAGCGCGCGCGACGCCGCCCAGGCCCGATTCGAACAGGCCCAGTCCGAACTCTCGGGCGGTGCCCGGCAAACTGCTTACACCCAGTTGCAAAGCGACCAGGCCGGGGTCGTCACCGCCGTGCGGGCCGAGGTCGGGCAAGTCGTGATCGCCGGCCAGGCCGTTATCAACCTGGCCTTGCCCGGCGACAAGGAAGTCGCCATCAGCGTGCCGGAAAATCGCTACGCCGAACTGCAAGCCGGCCAGTCCGTCCAGATCGCCCTATGGGCGATCCCCGATCGGCTCTATCACGGCCAAGTGCGGGAGATCGCACCGGTGGCCGACCCGCTGACCCGCACTTATGCAGTCAAGGTCACGCTGGTCGATCCCGACGAAGCGGTGCAACTGGGCATGACCGCGATCGTCCTGGCCAGCCAGCGGCTGGCGGACGCAGCGATCCGTCTGCCCCTGACAGCCATTTTCGAACACGAGGGTCAATCGGCGGTGTGGGTGGTGGACCCGGAAGCCATGACGGTCGCACGACGCCCGATCCGCCTGGGCGATTTTCATGAAAACCAGGTCACGGTCGCCAGCGGTCTCACGCCGGGCCAGCGGGTGGTCACCGCCGGCGTTCACAAACTCTACCCGAACCAACCGGTCCGCCTGTTGGATGAGGGACGTTGAAACCCCTCGCGCCGCTGGCCGCCGATCTGCGCGGCGGTCTGGTCGCGACCGCCGTGGTGTTGCCGCAGGCCATCGCGTTTGGCGTGACCGTGTTCGCGCCCTATCTGGGCACGGCGGCCGGCGCGCTGGCCGGACTGGTCAGCGCCATCGGCCTGCTGCTGGTCTCCGGCGCTGCCGGTGGCACGATCGGCCTGATCAGCGGACCGTCCGGAGCCGCTCTGGTGCTCTTGATGGGCACGGCGGCCGGCCTCGCCGCCGCCGGCGTCGCACCCGCCGCCATTGCCACGGCGCTGTTCGTAGTGACCCTGCTGGCCGGCGGGTTCCAGGTGCTGATCGCTCTCGCCGGCGGCGGCCGCCTGATGAAATTCGTGCCCTACCCGGTCATCGCCGGGCTGGCCACCGGCATCGGTCTGCTGTTGATGAACTCGCAGCTCCGACCCGCGCTCGGGATTGGATATGCCGATACCTGGAACCAGTGGCACGGGTTGCCGGTCATCGTGGCGGTCGCCACCTTCCTCATCGCCCGCCACGCCTCGCGCATCCCGCCCTATTTGCCGGGCCCCATCACCGGACTGATCGGCGGGACGCTGTTGTTTCAAATTCTCGTTCATGGGTTCGGTCCGCCGACCGTGCCCGCCGCCTGGGTGGTCGGCGTGCTGCCGCCCCCGAGCGAATTCCGCCTGGCCTTCGCCGAACCCATCGCTTGGGCGAGCCTGCCGTGGCCGCTGCTCTTGCAGGCCGCGTTCGCCTTGGCGGTGCTGGCTTCCCTGAACACCCTGTTGACCGCGGTTTTGGCCGATACCGCCACCGGCCAGCGCCATAACGCCCGCCGCGAATTATTGGCGCAAGGCTTCGGCCAGATCGCCGTCGGTCTGGCCGGCGGCATGGCCGGTTCGGCGAGCGTGGGCGGCACGGTCACCGCGACCCGGGCCGGCGCCCGGCGCTGGGCCGCGCTGACCGCCGGGGGCATTCTACCGCTCCTGTTGCTATTCGCCGGCCCGGTCGGCCAATGGCTGCCGACTAGCGCCCTGGCCGGAATCATCGCGGCCTCGGCGCTAAACCTGCTGGAAAAGGATATCGTAGCCTGGGCCCGGCGCGGCCGCACCCGGCGGGACGCGGCGGTCGCCTTGCTGGTGGTCGGCATCGCCATCGGCTACGACCTGATGCTCGCGGTGCTGGTCGGATTGGCCATCGCGATCCTGCTCTTTATCCACGAGCAGAGTCGGGTCCCGGTCATCCACCGCCGCTTGACCCTCACCGAACGGCCCTCGGTGCGGCAACGGCCCACCGATCAGGCCGAGTTGCTGGCCCGTAACGGCGACCGGGTCGTGCTGTACGAGCTGCGCGGCAACCTGTTTTTCGCCAAGGCCGACCAATTGTTCGAGGAGATGCTGCCGGATCTCGACCGGCCGGTCTGGATCATCCTGCATCTGCGCCGGGTGATCCGGATCGATCTGAGCGGCGTGCGGTTGTTGCAACAAGGGGCGGCGCGCCTGACCGCGCACGGCGGCGAGTTGCTGTTTTGCGAAGTCCACCCCGATCTGGGGTTGGGCCATTCGGTCGAGCAGACCCTGCGCCGGATCAGCCTCAGCCCCCAACCTCTGAACGTCAAGACCTTTCCCAGCACCGATCAGGCGCTGGAGTACGCCGAAAACGCCCTGCTGGACGCGTTGGGGTATGCGCCGACCCTGTTGGAACAGCGGATGCCGCTGGCGGCGCTGGATTTATGCCGCGACATGCAGCCGGCGGACGTCGCCGCGCTCGCCGAGGTCCTCCGGCCGCGCACCCTGGCCCGCGGCGAGCGGTTGTTCGCGGCCGGCGATTCCGGCACCGAACTGTATCTGGTGATGCGGGGTCGGGTGGATATCCGGCTGCCGGTCGCAACGGATCGCCACAAGCGGCTGTCCATTCACGGTCCCGGCACCGTGTTTGGGGAGTTGGCCTTTCTCGACCCCGGTCCGCGCGCCGCCGAGGCGGTGGCGACCAAACCCTGCGAACTCCTGGTGTTGAACCGGGCCGACTTCAATCAGTTGCAGGAAGCGCATCCGGACGCCGCCATCGCGCTGCTGCTGGCGCTCGGCCGGCTGCAAAGCCGCGCCCTGCGCTGGAGCGCCAAGGAAATTCAGCGGTTGATTCAGTGGTGAGGGAAAGCGTTGGCCGACCGCTCGGAATCGATTTCCAAGTCCAGAATCAACGCCCACTGCGCCGCGGTCACCGGCAGCACCGACAGGCGGTTGCCCCGGCGCAGCAGCGGAAAATCGCCCAAACCCTCGGCGTGGCGTTTCAACTCGGCCAGAGTGACTTCCCGGCGCAACCGCCGAATCAGCCGCACGTCCACCCGATACCAGCGAGGGTTGGCGGGCGTACTGGCGGGATCATGATACCGGCTGGCGGGATCGAATGCGGTCTCGTCCGGATAGCCGGCTCGAACCACCTCGACGAGGCCGACGATGGCCGGTTGCGCCGTGCTGGAATGATAGAAAAACGCTTGATCGCCCAGCGCCAGGCCATCCCGCAGATAGTTGCGGGCCTGATAGTTGCGCACGCCTTCCCAGGGGGTGGTCTGGTCCGGCGCGGCTTCCAGATCGGCGATGCCGAACGTCGATGGTTCCGATTTCAGCAGCCAGTAGCCCATATTTTTAGCTCCCCTCCCTGACGCCGGGTCCTGAAAAATCATACAGCGCGGTTTCCGTCACCGCTGCGTCCAAAGGCACATCCCAGGGTTGTCGGATCAGTTCGGTGACTTTTTGGAATTCGTAGGCTAGTCCCAGCAACCGAGGACGCTGACCGCCCCGGGGTTCTTCGCGCAAAAACGCGAAGCTGCGGTCGTAGAAACCGCCCCCCATCCCCAACCGGGTACCAGCGGCGTCGAAAGCGACCAAGGGCGCCAAGACCAAATCGAGTTGCGACGGACGCAGAAACTCCGCTGGCGCGACCTCGGGCTCGGGAATCTGGAATCGGTTGCGGCGTAACGGGGCACCCGGTTGATAAGGGGCGAAATACAGCAACGATCCTTCCGCCAGCACGGGCAAATAGACCTGTCGATTGGCGGCCCAGACCTGTTCCAGCACGGGCCTGGGGTCCAGTTCGCCGTCGCAGGCCCAGTAACCGGCGATTCGCGCCGCATCGGCGAACATCGGCCATGCGGCCAAGCGTCGGGCAACGGCCAACGCGGCCAAGCGTCGTTCTTCAGCGGACAGGGCGCGGCGCAAGGACCGTATTTGCGAGCGGGGTGGAGATGGAGGCATGGATCGCGGGATAGAAAAAAGGCGACGCATACCGTCGCCGGACCCTTCATGCGAAGGAAGGGGCGCTCTCCACCTGTGCCGTCTCGGACCTTTGCCCTTGAACCGTGAGGCTCAAGTGGGGAACGGAGCGGCGTATCAGGCTTTCCGCTACGAGGCGGACTTGCACACTTACGCCGACGACCGTACACCCTGGGTAAGATTAACTAGGATCAAGGGGTACCCGGCCCACTACTCGAACACCGCAGAGAGCGCCCGAACTTGTAACTTTGTATTGACTGAGAAGATTATACCTCAACCGGCTCGGTCTTGCTAAGAACATCGTCCACGATCTGCAATAAGTCTTGCACCTGGCGGTTGACGACCGCATCCGCCTCGGCCCTCTGGCGTTGTAGCCGCAGTAATTCGTGGCTGAGATTCAGCGCGGTCATCACCGCGATCGCTTCCAGATTGAGCGGCTTGCCGCTCCGATCACGGACTTCCCGCATCCGCTGATCGAGATGGTCGGCCGCTTCCAGCAACTCCTCCCGCTCGACGGTCGCACAGGCGAAACGGTACTCGTAACCCGCCAGTCGGACGGCGACGCTAATCATTTCATCATCGTTCATGAGGTCTGCTCCAGGCTCCTCAAGCGCACGATCATGGCCTCAATGCGGGCGCGTGATTGCTCGTTTTTCTCGAACAACGCATCGCGTTCGAGCCGCAGCTCGGCCAACTGTTCGCACAGAGCCTGATTCTCCCGATCCAGGCGCTCGCTGAGCCGCGCCAGTCGTTCCACCCGCTCGGCAAGAACGGCCAGCCCTGTCTGGGGAGTCTCGGGAGTCTCGGGAAGGTCGTCGAAGCCGGAAACCTCGGCCGACGCGTCGTCTCGGTCAAAGATGTCATTTTCCATGGGCGATACTATACGGGGGCTATTCCGGTCGGGTCAATTTTCACGGTCATGTCGAGGTCCGATCGCGAAGTATCGATCGCGAAGTGTTAGGATTCCCCGGTCAACGCGCCCTGTCTGGCGCCGGAGTTTCGTTTATGTCCACCACCCACCTGGCCGTTTTCGAGCATCTGTCCCGGATGCTCGCGCCTCTCGACCCGGCGGAACTGCACGGATTGTTGTGCGGTCTGTTATGCGCCGACCCCCGGTTGGACCGCGATCATTGGTTGCGCCATGCGGGCGAACTGCTGGACGAAGACGCCGAACTGACCGAAGTCGCCCGCGAGTTGCTGTTGAAGTTGCTCGAATACGGTGCCGCGCAACTGAATACCGAGGACGGAATGATCACGCCGCTGTTGCCCGACGACGCGACGCCGCTGGAGCAACGCACCGCCGCGCTCGGCGTCTGGTGCCAGGGTTTATTATACGGCCTGGGGCTGGGTCAGGTGGATCGGCGCGGCCGGTTATCCGAAGACAGCCAGGAATTTCTGCGCGACGCGGTGGAGATCGCCAAGGTCGGTTTCGAGACCGCCGAAGCCGGCGAAATGGATGAAACCGCCTATGCTGAACTCGTCGAATACCTGCGAGTCGGACTGCTGCTGATCCAGGAGGACCTGCACCAAGCCCCCGCTTCCCCCGTCGCGCACCCGCCTTCCATCCGGGACTCCTAAACCATGCTCGCCCGCACCATCCCCGCCGCCGTCTTCGCCCGCCGCCGCCGCACGTTGATGGAGCGGATGGGTCCCGATTCCATCGCCCTGCTGCCCGCCGCGCCGTCCATGCCCCGCAATCGCGACGTGCATTACCCCTACCGTCAGGACAGTGATTTTTATTACCTGACCGGTTTCCCGGAGCCGGAAGCCATCGCCGTGCTCGTGCCCGGCGGCGAGCCGGAATTTCTGCTGTTCTGTCGCGAGCGCGATCCACAGATGGAGATCTGGCACGGCCGCCGGGCCGGTCCCCAGGGGGCGAGGGAGCGTTACGGCGCGGACAACGCCCACCCCATCACCGAACTCGACCAACGGTTGCCGGCGCTGCTGGAAAACCGGGAACGGGTCTTTTACGCCATCGGCGGCAACCCGGATTTCGACCGACAGGTGATCCACTGGATCAACCAGGTCCGCGGCAAGGTTCGCACCGGGGTACGGGCGCCGGCGACCTTCGTTGCCCTGGAGCATCTGCTGCACGCCATGCGCCTGTGTAAGGAACCCGAGGAAGTCGCGGTCATGCGCGAATCCGCCCGCATCGCCGTCGAGGCGCATGGTCGAGCGATGCGCGCCTGCCGGCCGGGCGTGCTGGAATACGAACTCGAAGCGGAAATCCTGCATACCTTCGTGCGCAACGGGGCCGGCTGGGCCTATCCGTCCATCGTCGGCGGCGGCGACAACAGTTGCATCCTGCACTACACCGAGAACAACGCCCCGCTGCGCGACGGCGATATCGTCCTGATCGACGCCGGCGCGGAAGTGGACGGTTACGCCTCCGACATCACCCGCAGCTTTCCGGTCAACGGGCGCTTTTCCGGCGAACAGCGCGCCATTTACGAACTGGTGCTGGCCGCGCAGCAGGCGGCGATCGACCGAGTCCGGCCCGGCTGCCACTTCAACGAACCGCACGACGCGGCGGTCCGGACCCTGACGGAAGGCTTGGTCGCTCTGGGGCTGTTGCGTGGGGAAGTCGAAGCGCTGATCGAGGAAGAACAGCACAAACCGTTCTACATGCACCGCACCGGCCACTGGCTGGGCATGGACGTTCACGATGTCGGCGACTACAAGACCGGCGACGACTGGCGGGTGTTCGAACCGGGCATGGTCACCACCATCGAACCCGGGCTGTACATCCCGGCCGGTGGCAAAGTGATGGACGCCCACTGGGCGCGACTGGGCGTGTATCTGGAAACCGAACTGGACGAGCGCTGGTGGCGGATCGGCGTCCGCATCGAGGACGACGTGCTGGTCACCACCGACGGCCACGAGGTGCTGAGCGCCGCCGCGCCCAAGGTCATCGACGATGTCGAGGCGCTGATGCGGGACGGACGTCATTCCCCTCCCTCGCCCGCAGGCGGGGGAGGGGTTGGGGGTGAGGGCTGAATCCGTCATGACGCCCACCATCGACTACGACCTGCTCATCATCGGCGGCGGCTTGGTCGGCGCCAGCCTGGCCTGCGCGCTGGACGGTCTGGGACTGCGCATCGGTTTGGTTGAAGCCGCGCCGCTCGCGGTCAGCGACCATCCCAGCTACGACGACCGCACCCTCGCCCTGGCGCAGGGCACCAAAAGGATCTTCCAGACCCTCGGCCTGTGGGAAAGTCTGGAGCCGACCGCCACGCCGATCCGGAACATCCACATCTCCGAACGCGGCGGCATCGGTTTTGCCCGTCTCGACAGCCGCGCGGAAGGCGTGGACGCGCTCGGCTACGTGGCCGAAGCCCGCCAGGTGGGTGCGGCGCTGCTGGCGAAATTGCCGGCTCTGCGCGGCGTCGAGCTGCTATGTCCGGCGCGGCTGGAGCGGGTCGCCATCGAACCGGAGGCGGCGTGCGCCACGATCCGATTCGACGCGGAACGCACCGTCGAACTGCGCGCCCGGTTGCTGGTGGCCGCCGACGGCGCCAATTCCCCGGTGCGCGAGCAACTCGGCATCGCCGCCCTGCGCTGGGATTACGGCCAACAAGCGGTTATCGCCAACGTCACCCCGACCCTGCCTCATGATAGCGTCGCCTACGAACGCTTCACCGAGGACGGACCGGTGGCGCTGCTGCCCATGAGTGAGAATCGCTGCGCGGTGGTCTGTACGGTGAACGAGTCGGACGCGCCAGCGGTGATGGCGCTCGACGACGCAGGCTTTCTCGCCCTGCTGCACGAACGCTTCGGCGACCGGCTGGGGCCGTTCCTGCGCGTGGGCCGGCGGCAGGCGTACCCCCTGTTTCTGCTGAAAGCCCGCGAACACGCCCGGTCCCGGGTGGCCATCATCGGCAACGCCGCCCATACCCTGCACCCGCTCGCCGGACAGGGTTTCAATCTCGGGATGCGCGACGTGGCGGCGCTGGCGGAAGTCATCGCTGACGCCCGGCGCACCGGGTGGGACATCGGCGTGCTCGCCGTGCTGAGCCACTACGCCGACTGGCGGCGCTGGGATCAGCGGCAGACCATTGCGTTCACCGACGCCCTGAATCGCTTGTTCGGCAACCCGCTGTGGCCGGTGCGCGCCGCCCGCAATCTGGGACTGCTGGCTTTCGACCTCTGCCCGCCGCTCAAGCGCGGATTCGCCCGGCAGACCATGGGCTTGGATGGGCGCTTACCCAAACTGGCGCGGGGATTGGCGCTGACGACATGAACGCTGACTACGACCTCATCATCGCCGGCGGCGGCATGGTCGGCTCGGCGCTGGCCTGCGCGCTGGGCCATGCCGAGCTGAATATCGCCCTGCTGGAAGGCGCGCCGCCGGACCGCATCCGCCCCGGCGCGGACCTCGATTCCCGGGTCTCCGCCATCAGCCGCGCCTCGCAACGGATCTTCGCCGCCGTGGGTGCCTGGGACGGCATGACCGCCTGGCGGGTCAGCCCGTTTCGCGACATGCGGGTGTGGGACGCCACCGGTTTCGGCAGCATCCATTTCGACAGCGCCGATATCGGCGAACCCCTGCTCGGCTGGATCATCGAAAATCGAGTGATCCAACAGGCCCTACTGGAACGGGCGCGGCAATTTCCGACGGTGGACCTGCTCTGTCCGACGGCGCTGGAAACCGCGCATCCTTTGGAGGATGGAAGCTGGCGGGTGGGCCTGAACGACGGGCGTGAATTCACCACCCGCCTGCTGGTCGGCGCGGACGGGGCGCAATCCAAAGTCCGGCAACTGGCCGGAATCGAAACCGGCGGCTGGGGCTACGACCAACATGCGGTGGTCGCCAACGTGCGCACCGAAAAACCGCATCAGGAAACCGCCTGGCAACGCTTCACGCCGAGCGGACCGCTGGCGTTTTTGCCATTGTCCGACGGCCGATGTTCCATCGTCTGGTCTAACACGCCGGAACGGGCCGCCGGGCTGCTGGCGCTGGATGACAACGACTTCGGTGACGCACTGATGGCGGCGTTTGAAGCGCGATTGGGGGCGATTCTGGAGGTCGGGCCACGGGCGGCGTTTCCGCTCCGCCTGCAACACGCTCACGCCTACGTCAAATCCGGCGTCGTCCTGATCGGCGACGCCGCCCACGTCATCCATCCGCTGGCCGGCCAAGGCGTGAACCTGGGGCTGTTGGACGCGGCGACGCTGGCCGAAGTATTGTCGGATGCGGTCGCCGCGGATCGGAACATCGGCTCCTTCAAGGTGCTGCGTCGTTACGAGCGCTGGC
This sequence comes from Candidatus Competibacteraceae bacterium, assembly GCA_007695245.1. Classification (GTDB taxonomy): domain Bacteria; phylum Pseudomonadota; class Gammaproteobacteria; order Competibacterales; family Competibacteraceae; genus REEE01. The sequence continues at coordinate 16,071 of REEE01000193.1, forward strand.
GCAAGGGCGACAACCTCTTGATGTTGGGGATCATGGATGGCTTCAAGCGGTTGTTCGGCAACACCCTGCCGCCGGTGCGCTTACTGCGGAACCTCGGCCTCAACCTGACCGACGCCGCCGGGCCGCTCAAGAACCTGATCGCGCGGCGGGCGATGGGGCTGGAGGGCGATCTGCCGCGCCTGGCGCGGGGTGTTGGCTGAAATTCTCCATGAGCGAAGAATACCCGCTCTGCCGGCTGGACGACCTAGCCGAAGGTCGCAGCAAAGGCGTCTTCATCCATCCGGACTCCCGCTACGCCGATCTCGTGGTCGTGCGCACGCGGCAGGGCGTTTACGCCTACCGCAACCGCTGTCCGCACACCGGGGCACCGATGGAATGGGAGCCGGATCAGTTCCTGGACTATACCAACACGCTGATTCAATGCGGCATTCACGGCGCGCTGTTTCGCATTGAGGACGGCTACTGCGTGTCGGGTCCCTGCGCCCGACAGTCGCTGCAACGCATCACCGTCATCGAGCGGGATGGCTGGCTGATCGCCCTCGATCCTTTGGAAAATCGTCTTGACTGAATTTGCCGTCATCCAGGTCGACCACCTGCGTAAGGACTACGGACCGGTGCGCGCCGTGGACGACATCAGTTTCAACGTCGTTCGAGGCGCCACCTGCGCCCTGCTCGGCGGCAACGGTGCCGGCAAAACCACCACCATCGCCATGCTGCTGGGACTGCTGCTGCCCACCAGCGGCCAGATTCGCATTCTCGGCGAGGAGGTGCCGCGCCATCGGTACCGAATCCTGCCGCGCCTGAACTTTTCATCGCCGTACATGGATCTGCCGCAGCGGTTGACCGTGGCGGAAAACCTGACCGTCTACGGTCGGTTGTACGGGGTGCGGCGTCTCTCCGAGCGGATGGCGACATTGGGTCGGGATTTGGACATCGACGCCTTCTTCAAACGCCGCTACGGCAGTCTGTCCGCCGGCCAAAAAACCCGTGTGGCCCTGGCCAAGGCGTTGCTGAACGAGCCGGAAATCCTGCTGCTCGACGAGCCGACCGCTTCGCTCGATCCCGATACCGCCGACCGAATACGCGGCATTCTGACTGACTATCAGCGCCGGAGTGGGGCCACCCTGCTGCTCGCGTCCCATAACATGAGCGAAGTGGAGCGGCTGTGCGATCAGGTCATCATGTTGCGGGCGGGGCATATCGTCGCCACCGGCGCGCCGCGCGAACTGATCCATCGCTACGGCCGCAAGGATATGGAAGAGGTGTTTCTCGATATCGCCCGCGGCATCCGCAGCGGCGAGGTGGTGGAGTGACCGCTCTGTCTCCGCGCCGCATCGGCGCGCTGGCGCTGCGCTATCTCTACCTGCTACGCGGGTCCTGGATTCGGGTCGTCGAACTGGCCTACTGGCCGACCGTGCAGATGATTCTGTGGGGGTTCATCACCCAGTATCTGGCGGGGCACAGCGATGTTTTGATGCAAACCGCCGGATTGCTGCTGGCCGGCGTGTTGTTGTGGGATATTTTATTTCGCAGCCAACTGGGCGTCTCGGTGGTGTTCTTCGAGGAGTTGCGCTCCCGCAATCTGGGGCAGTTGTTCATCAGTCCGCTACGACCCATCGAGCTGATCCTGGCACTGATCCTGGTGAGCCTGGCGCGTACTTTTATTGGGGTCGGCTTCGCCATCCTGCTGGCGATACCGTTCTACGGTTTCAATCTGTTCGAAATCGGGCCGCCGTTGCTCGGGTTTTTCCTCAATCTGCTGCTGATGGGTTGGGGCATCGGCCTGATGGTGGCTTCCCTGGTGTTGCGCTACGGTATGGGCGCGGAGGGGATTGCCTGGGCGGCGATTTTCGCCCTGGCACCGTTGTGCGGCATCTATTACCCCATCGCCATCCTGCCCGACTGGCTGCAACCGCTGGC
>REEE01000036.1 GCA_007695245.1 Candidatus Competibacteraceae bacterium
GCTGGTCCACCGATCTCTATGAACGTATCGTTGAGCATTCTCAGGAACCCGCTTTTAATTTAAGCGAACTATACAAAGGTTAAAGGTTAAAGGTAACTGCGCCGCTCCCTGCGGCTCTGGCTGCGCGAGGGGTTTCTGCAAACGCGGCTGCCGGAGGTCGCCTTCCCCGAACTGAACGACCTGGAGGAGATCCGCATCATGTTGACCGAACGCGTCCTCGACTGGACCCAACAATGGAAAGAGGAAGGCCGGCAAGAGGGCCGGCAAGAGGGCCGGCAAGAGGGCCTGCGCTCGGAACGGCGGGCCTTGCTGCGCCTGATCCGCCGCCGCTTCGGCGAGACCGCCGCCGCGCACAGCACCCCCCTGCTGGAGCGGATCGCCCAACCGCCGGTTCTGGAAGACCTCTTTGAACACCTGCTCGACTGCCCGGACGAAAGCGCCTGGCTGGCGCGGTTGCAGGCCGCGGCGGGCGCGGAAAGGCCCTGAGGCGCTGAGGGAAAGTCGTTGGGCGAGCGGGGGGCGTCAGCCCCCTGTTTCACTGACGCGCTGAGGGAAAACAGGCACTGAAGCACCGAGGGGAAAGGCGACAGGCGACAGGCGACAGGCGACAGGCCCAAGACCGAAGATGCTGAAAAGCGTTGACCGGTTGCTGGAATAGTGACATGAACGCTCCCAGCACCTGAATGATTAAAGCCAAAGGTCAGTCACCGGTGAACCCCATTGTTTATGTAGAAACCTCGGTCGTCTCTTATCTTACCGCGCGCCCGAGCCGGGATCTCGTCATTGCGGCGCGGCGGATGTGGACCCGCGAATGGTGGGGGCAGGCGGCTCAAGCCTGGACCCCGCGGATTTCCGATCTGGTGCTGGAAGAAGCCAGCCGTGGCGATGTCCAGGCCGCGGCGTTGCGGATCGAGGCCTTGAGGGGTATTGAGGCGTTGCCGATCACACCGGACGCCGGGTGAGGGGGAAAGGATTGGGCCGTTACGCTGGATGAAACCAGCTACAATAAAATTTTCTTACCTGGTAAGAATCAAGGAGCGTCCATGAAAACCGTCACCGTCTCCGAAAAAGGGCAGGTCGTCATTCCCGCGGACATTCGTCGCCAGTTGGGCATCACTCCCGGCTGCCAACTCAACTTCATCCTGGATGGCAATGCCCTTCGCGTCGAACTGCAGCGGAGCGTTCGTCCGACCCGTCCCGAAGAGGGTTATGGCCTGTTGGTCTGTCGACGGCCGGGGTCGAGGCGGCTCTCCGCCTTCGACGTCGCCCAGGCCATGAGGAATGCGGCGGATGATCGCTCTTGACACCAATATCCTGGCCCGGTTTTATGTCGATGACCCGCACGATCCGGAAGCCGCCAGGCAACGGCCCATCGCGCGGCGAATTCTGACCGAGTCGCCCCGGCTCTTCGTGCCCCTGACCGTGGTGCTGGAGCTGGAATGGGTGCTGCGGGCCTTTTACGGCTTTGACGCCCGTGATTTTGTCAGGGTTGTCGAACACTTGCTGGGTCTGCCCAACGTCGGCGTCGAGGAATGGCCGCGCGTGGCCGATGCGCTGGTCTGGCATCGTGCGGGCCTGGATTTCGCGGATGCCTTGCATCTCCGGGCCAGCAGTCATTGCGACGAGTTTTTCAGCTTCGATGATCGGCGTTTTGCCAGACGGGCCGCGCGGTTGCAAACCAGCCCCGCGGTGAAGGTGCCCATGGAATGAATTGCCCCGATCCTGATCTCTGCTCGAATCTGGAAACGCCCAGGAGCTGAAGACCATCGCGCCGGTGTCGGTCAAGCGCCTGGAGGAGCAGTGGGGGAAGGTAAGGCGGGGGTGAGGGAGGGATCGGTGGTATCTGGCGGGCAATAAGGAAATTGCCGGCAAAGATCGTACCCGAAAGCCGGAGACGTCTGGAGATTGGGTTCCCCTTGTATGTTTGAAGTTTGGTAGAGTTTCCGAGAACGTGGTAGCGCCGGGGTGGTTCGACCGCGGGAGCAAACCCCCCCGGCCCCGCGGGCCACCCCCCCTTGGCAGGGGGGGAAACAAGACCGGATGATTTCGTTGAAGATCATCATCCGCCTGGAAGGGAGAACTTCGATACCTCTGGCCAACGGTGGTGGGTTGCAACGGCTGAGGGTGGCTGGTGGTTGAACCTCGTGGCAGCGGATCGGCGCCTCTTACGCCCAGTCTGGGGCTGCGTGAAAGCGATTCGATTCGGCTGGCCCTGAACGACCCGGAGCGTTCACTGCTGATCGTGGATGACCGGCTCACGAGACGTTATGCATTGCGTATGGGGCTGAACATCGTGGGTTCGGTTCGGTTGCTCGATATGGCCGAGCGGCGCGGGTTGATCGAATGCGCGGAGAGTGGTATTCGGCGGATGTCGGATGCCGGCTACCGAGTCTCCACCGACCGGTTGCAGCAGATCCGGAAACGGGGCTTCGAACCGGGGATCGATCCCTGTTGAAGGAGCGGCGTTGTGCGCCGCGGCAATGGGGTCATCCGTGTGGGAGCGTGCCTCGCGCGCGAATGGGCGTTGGCTGAAGCCCGGGCGTTTGGCGCGCCTGCGGCGCGTTCGCGAGCAGGCTCGCTCCCACGGTGGCGGAAAGCGCGGGCGTGGGGTGAAAGGCCCGCGCCTTTCGGGAAAACCGCCGTCCGTTGAAACTTTCAGGACCGGAAGTCGCCCCAGAACTGGATAACTTGAGGAAACACACCATGGAATTTTCAACCATTCAATATATTGCTGACTCACAAGGACAGACCACCGGCGTCTTGATCCCGATCCAACTCTGGCGGGAAATCCAGAAAAAGCTCGCCGCCAACGACCCATTACCGCAAACCACCGCCTGGGATGTCCTGGACGGCCTGGCCGGAAGCGTCACTGCTCCGCCGGACTGGGCCGCGGAGCACGACCATTACTTATACGGCGCCCCCAAACGAGAGGTTGTGGATCATCCGACATGAAGCCCACGCGCTTTTTCCTCGATACCGCTTTCGTCCAGGCATTGTTGAATAAAAACGATCAATACCACCGCATCGCCCAGTCACGCCTGAGTGAACTGCGGACTGCTCGGGAAGTGTGGACCACCGAAGCGATCCTGATTGAAATCGGCAACGCACTGAGCACCGCCCATCGAGCGGCGGCGACACGCTTCATCAGTCAATGTTACGCCACCCCTAACCTCCATGTCGTTCCAGTAGATACACGGCTGCTGAACCGTGGTTTAGATCTGTATGATCAGCGTGCTGATAAAGAGTGGGGATTGACCGACTGCATCTCTTTTGTCGTGATGTCGGATCAGAATCTTACCCACGCGATGACCACGGATCGGCATTTTATTCAAGCCGGATTTCGCGCGCTCATGCGTGACTCCGAGAGCGAGTAGCCCAGCAGGTCTATCGCCCGCATCAGGTTGAAGGCGAAAGGCGAAAGGCGAAAGGCGAAAGGCGAAAACATCCCGATGACCGCCCACGACCACGGTTACAAGCGGCTGTTCTCCCACCCGGAGATGATCCGGGATATGGAAGGTTTAAGGTTTAACCTACAGTTCGCTTAAACGAACCAAGGCTTTGATCGATTGTAAAAACTGG
>REEE01000153.1 GCA_007695245.1 Candidatus Competibacteraceae bacterium
TCGACGGCCCGATCAGCCGTCGCTGCTCGGAAGGGGCTTGGGCCGAGCCTTGACAATCTCGCCTTTGCGCTTTATGACAGCGATTATGACCAGGGCGCGGTAGGGGTGTTTACCGGCGACGCCTTGTTCGTTGGCGATGTCGGACGCACCGATTTCTACCCCGAACGCGGGCGCGAAGTGGCGGGCCTGCTATTCGACAGCCTGCGCAAGCTGGAAGCGCTAGGCGATCAGGCGATCATCTATCCGGCGCATGGGGCCGGGTCGGTCTGTGGATCGGGCATGGCCGACCGCGAGTTTTCCACTATCGGCCATGAGCGCACCAATAATCCGCAGATGAAGATTGAGGATCGCGAGGCCTTCATCGCCGCAAAGCTGGCTCATGGCGCAGGGCTTTGAGCGGGTGGACGTGTTCCTTGGCTCGGCCGGGGCATGGAAAGCGGCGCAGAAGGATTAGCGCGTGGGCTACAGTGGCTTTTCCAAGTGCGGCACTGGGTGACACACCGAGCAGGCAGATTTTTATCAAAGGAGGCCCCCATGGGTTTAGACCAGAACGCCAAGACCGCGACCCTCTACCGGATGGTCATGCCCGACCATCAATGCCCCTTCGGGCTCAAGTCGAAGGACCTGCTGGAGCAGCAGGGCTTCACCGTGGAGGATCATCAGTTCAAGACTCGTGCAGAGACCGACGCGTTCATGAAGGAACACGGCGTCGAGACGACCCCGCAGACTTTCATCGGGGGAGAACGGATCGGCGGCTACGAGGACCTTCGCGCCCATTTCGGGAAGGCGGTCAACGACGGGGACGAGACCTCGTACAAGCCGGTCATCGCGATCTTCTCGGTCGCGTTCCTGATGGCCCTGGCGGTGAGTTGGTACACGTTCGGCACCGTGTTCAGCATCCGTGCGGTCGAGTGGTTCATCGCGATCAGCATGTGCATCCTGGCAATCCAGAAGCTTCAGGATATCGAGAGCTTCTCGACCATGTTCCTGAACTACGACCTGCTGGCGCGTCGCTGGGTGCGTTACGGGTATGTCTACCCCTTCGGCGAGGCGCTGGCCGGCATCCTGATGATCTCTGGCGCGCTGATCTGGATCGCGGTCCCCGTCGCGCTTTTCATCGGAACCATCGGCGCGGTCTCGGTTTTCAAGGCGGTCTACATCGACAATCGCGAGCTCAAATGCGCCTGCGTCGGCGGAGCGAGCAACGTGCCGCTCGGCTTCGTCTCCCTGACCGAGAACCTGATGATGATCGCCATGGCGATCTGGATGCCGATCCGGATGCTCTGGCTGGGGTAGTCCCTGGCTGTCGCACCTGCATGTCTGCGACCGGCAGCCGCGGCCTGTTCGCGAAGGAAACGATAAAACTCGAGGCACATCTTCGCGTCGTAGTCCGGGGGCCTCGCCGCGGGCACGCTGCGGTTCCCTACGGCTGCGCGTCGGGTCTGTTCGGCGCGTGGTGGTGCCAGCGGCGCTGGCCGAGACTGTTCGTTACCCTGTCAGGTATGGTATCGACGCTCTGGAATCAGCCCGTTTGACCTCATACAATCAAGGGGTCATGTGACCCACCATGAGGGAGCGAAAGCATGAAACACGCCGTCGAAGTCAATGTCGCCGACTACCAGGTCGAGCCCAGAACCCGGCTGGATCTCGCGCGATGGCCGACCCGGATCGAACCGCTGTACGGCTCGAAGAAGTCGTACAAAAAGGGGCTCAAGGCCGGGACCAAGCACCTGAAAAAATTGCAGCGCCTGCTCTACGCCCATAACCGCTATGCGCTGCTGCTGATTTTCCAGGCCATGGACGCGGCGGGCAAGGACGGTGCCATCCGACATGTAATGTCTGGAGTCAACCCGCAAGGCTGCCAGGTCCACAGTTTCAAGCACCCCAGCGCCACGGAACTCGACCACGATTTCCTGTGGCGAACCCACCGCGCGCTGCCCGAACGCGGGCGCATCGGCATCTTCAACCGCTCCTACTACGAGGAGGTGCTGATCGTGCGGGTACAGCCGGAGGTGTTGCAAGCCCAGAATCTGCCCGATTCGGCGCTGGATGAAGACGACTTCTGGGCGGGGCGCTATCGCTCCATCGTCGAATCGGAGGCGCATCTGCACCGCAACGGCACGCGCGTCATCAAGTTTTTCCTGCACCTGTCCCGCGAGGAGCAGCGCCAGCGCTTTCTGGCGCGGATCGACGATACGGACAAGAACTGGAAGTTCTCCGACGCCGACATCGAACAGCGTCAGTCCTGGGATCAGTACATGACCGCCTATGAGGCGTGTCTGGCCGCCACCAGCACCGCCGAAGCCCCGTGGTACGTGGTGCCCGCCGACGACAAGAAAAACGCCCGGCTGATCGTCTCGCAGATCATCCTCGACACGCTGTCCGGCCTGAACCTGCACTACCCCCCGACCAGTGCGGCGCGGCGCGAGGATCTGTTGGCCATCCGGCGCCGGCTCGCCGATGGAGATGATTGAAAAAACCTCTCCTCACGATGGCCTCACTCAGCCTCACATCTCACCCACAGGAATCATGACCCACCTATTTCATTACGCGCGCAAGCGCCTGCTCGTCGCCGTCGGCGCGGCGCTCGCCGCGCTCCACCCCGCGGTCGCCGATGAAGTCCTGATGCGCAACGGCGACCGTCTGACCGGTCAGGTCTTGCGCCAGGAGGGCAATCAGCTCCAACTCAAAACCGATTATGCCGGTACGCTGGCGATCGACTGGTCGCAAGTCCGTGAGGTCCGGCTCGACGAGCCCGCCTCAGTCCTGCTGGAGGACGAAACCATCCTGGACGTCGCCAGCGTCTGGGTGGACGGCGAGCGGGTGACCCTGCATCCGGTCCCAAGGTCGCAGCCCCTGACCGTCCCCGTCGAGCGGGTGAGGGTCATCGAGCCGGAGCCCTGGGAGCTTGGAGAGGGATACCAACTCGGCGGGCGCGTCAATCTGGCCTTTGAAGCCAACAGCGGCAATGCGGAAAGCCAGGAGCTGGACATCGATTTCGAACTCAACTACCGCAGGCGTTGGGACGAGCTTAAAGCCTTCGGCCAGATCGAATACGACACCACGCGCGGGCGGCGGACCACGGACAGTTGGACGTTGCACAACAAATATATCCGCTCCTTTCCCGACACCCGCCTGTACGGCGCCGCTTGGCTGCGTTTCAATCATGATCGGTTTGCCGACCTGCGCTTGCGTTATGTGGTCGGCCCGGCGCTCGGCTACCGGTTTTTCGCCAGCGGAACCGGCCGCCTGAGCGCCGAAATCGGCCCGATCTACATCAACGAGCACTTCTACGACTACGACGATGGAGACTATTGGGGGCCGGGCCTGTTTATCGATTACGAACAGTCCATCTGGCGGCATCGCTTGCAGTTTTACCACCGCAGCATGGGTTTCAGCGCGGTCAGCGGCAGCGACAAAAATCTATGGCAATCCTGGACCGGACTGCGCATGCCGCTGGGGTCTGGCTTCGTCGGCGGCATCGAGTACGAAATCGACCACGACAGCCAGCCGGCGATGAATACCCAGGCGACCGACGAAACCCTGCGGTTGAAGCTCGGCTATCAATGGTAAA
>REEE01000202.1 GCA_007695245.1 Candidatus Competibacteraceae bacterium
AGCCCACCGGCGTCCTGTCCATGACCGACGTGGTTCGGAAATTGATCGGGGCGTAGCGCGAAGGGTTTAGACCAACGCGGGGGGTGGGGGAGGGTTAGACCATCCCCACCCCCCCATCTTTTTCTGGAACGAATCGGGAATTTCGACCATGAAAGCCATCCTCTGTCATGAGTTGACCGGTCCCGCCAAGCTGCGGTTGGAAGAAGTCGCCGAACCGCACCTTGGCCCAGGACAGGTGCGCGTCCGGGTTCGCGCCTGTGGGGTCAATTTCGCCGACAGCCTGATCGCCCGCGGGCAGTACCAGGTCCAACCCCAGCCGCCGTTCAGTCCTGGCTTCGAAGTGGCCGGCGAGGTCTTGGAGCTGGGCGATGGAGTCAACGGTTTCAAGGTCGGTGATCGGGTCATCGCCATGCCCCCGCATGGGGGCTATGCCGAGCAGGTGGTGGTGGGCGCTCATCGCTGCGTGGCGATGCCGGCGGCGATGCCCGACGCGCACGGCGCGGCGTTTCCGGTGGTGTTTGGGACCTCGCACGTCGCTCTGTGGCATCGAGCGCGGCTCCGGGCCGGCGAGACGCTGGTGGTGCATGGCGCCTCTGGCGGCGTGGGCCTGACGGCGGTGGCCATCGGCAAACAGTTGGGGGCCCGGGTGATCGCGACGGCCAGCGGCCCGGATAAGCTCGACATCGCCCGGCAACACGGTGCCGACGATTTGATCGACAGCCACAGCGAGGACGTGCGCGCCAGGATCAAGGCTCTGACCGACGGGCGCGGTGCGGATGTGGTCTACGATCCGGTCGGCGGCGAGCTGTTCGCCGCATCGCTGCGCAGCATGGCTTTTGAAGGACGCATCCTGGTCATCGGGTTCGCCGGCGGCACGGTGCCGCAGATCCCCGCGAATCATCTGCTGGTCAAGAACGTGGACGTGATCGGCCTCAACTGGCCGGCCTATGCGGAACTCCATCCTCAAGTGATGACTGAAAGTTTCCGTATTCTGTTGCAGTGGTATCTGGAAGGCGCGATCCAGCCGTATGTGTCGGCGATCTATCGGTTGGAGCAGGCGGTCGACGCCCTGCAACAGGTCGTCGCGCGCAAATCCACCGGCAAAGTGGTCATCGCGGTCGATTGAGCGTGAGACATTGACGAGCATGAAAGCAGAATTGACGATCCGTCATCTGGGACGGGCCACGATGGCGACGGTTCGCGGTGGCGATATCCAACTGAAGAAATTTCGCAAGGCGCTCTTGCTGAAGAATTTTGTCCTCACCCATGAGGATAAGGAGCTATTGACCTTTCGCCGGCGGGCTTACATGCTCCACGACGACTGGCCGATGCGGGTCGTGATCCGCCGTGAGGGCCAGCAGTTCGAAATCCGTTATTGGCTCTGCATTCCCTGGAGCTGGATCGTGGGGTTTGTGGCGCTGATCATGATCGCGCTACCGTTCGGCGGTATCCAGCGCGCGGATCTGATTTTTGGCCTGGGTTCGATCGCGGCGGGGCTGTCGATTTACAAGCAGAAATTCGACTGCTCGCCTAACGCTTCGTTTTGGCAGGCGGAGTCGCGCCAACGTTGGGGTAAGACGATGGAACAGTTGTTGCGGGAAGCGTTCGGCACCGGTGGGTCAGCGTTATGACGGCAAAACAGCGCCGGGTCGTTGAGGTTGACGCCCGGCGCGCGCCACCAGAGGGCGGCGCGTGCCGGGGAGGAAGACCGCCTCCCCCGGACGGAGGAGGGTTGAAGTGGGACAATGGTTGCGCTTGACGGATGTCAAGGAATCAGCGGCTATGGAATAACGCCGGCCGCCCGCAAGTTATAAGGCAACAGGTAGGTGATGAACACCGCCGCGAAGATGGCGCTGGTGATCACGCCGCTGATGCTGGCACCCAAGGCATGGGGCAGAACCACCACACCCGGCTCCACGGTCTTTTGCGCGACCTTGGCGCAAGTGGGCGTACAACTGACCCCGGCGATGCCCGTTACCGGGTTGTACTTCTTGCCGGTCCAGTAGTACAGCGCGTACCCACCCAGAATTCCCCCGATGCCGGAAATCAGCAGCGCCAGGATTCCCAGCACCAGCAGCTTGAGCACCGTGGGGTTGAGGATGACGCTGGCCTCGCACAGTACGCCCAGCACCAGCCCCAGGAAAAAGGTGGCGCCATACAGGATCGTGGTCGAGAACAGCTCGATGTAGTGGGTGATCCCGCTCTCGCGGATGACCACCCCCAGGAACACCGAGATGATCAGGGGCGACGCCACCGGGAGCAGCAGGCTGAGCAGCACGCAGGCGACCACCGCGAACACCATTTTTTCATTAGAGGTGATCTGCCGGGTTTTTTCCAACGGCATCGGCACGGCGCGGATGTGCTTGGGAACCATCAGCTTGATCAGGTACGGGTAGGCCCCATAGACCAATCCTAGGTACAGATAAGCCACGACCGTGATCGGCACGAACAGATGGGGGGCCAACTGCAACGAGGCAAACAGCACCATCGGACCGTCGGCACCGCCGATGGTGGCAACCGCCGCCGCCTCTCCAGGCGCCAATCCAAAGGCGACCGCCAGCGGGAAAATGGCCACCGTCCCCAGCTCCGCGCACAGGGCGATGAACATGCTCTGAAACGGCCTTGCCATCACGAAGCCGACGTCCAGCAGGGTACCGACCCCCATGAGCACCAGGCAGGCGATCAGGCCGTTGCTGAACATGTAGGTATAAATAGGCTGCAACCAGTTAATTTGCAGTACCTTTATCAAGGCGATGGGATCGTCCGCCAAGGGCGAGATGAACAGGGTGCCGGGCAAACCGGAGGCTTGGGCGCCGGCTTCCATGCCCGTGATTGGATCGTAGGTGTAGAAAAACATGACGGCGGCGTTGACGGTCGCCATGCCCAGCCCCATGGGGATCATCAGCAGGGCTTCCAACACGCCCTTGCGGCCCATGTAGAACAGAAATATCCCGAGCGCGATCAGAAAAATCCGGCCGAAAGAGGTGACGGGATCGTGGGTGAATCCGTGGACTAAGGTGCTCAGTCCTTGGAAGATATCGAGTAAGTTCAGAGATTCCATGGTGGAATGCCCCTGGCCGTCAGCCGATGCTGAGCAGGACCTGCCCTGCGTCCACGGGATCGCCCGGCTTGACCGCAATGGCGGTGACCGTACCGCCGCGCTTGGCGACGATGTTGGTAATCATCTTCATGGCCTCCAGCGACACCAGTTTGTCGCCTTCGGCGACCGCTTGGCCCACGGTGACATGAACCGCTTGCACCACGCCGCCCAGCGGCGAGAGTTCGTCGCCCGGACCGGCTTCGGCGGCAGCGGCGGACGCCGGAGCCGCGGCGGCGGTCGGCGGCGGCGCGGTGGGCACCGGAGCCGCCGGCTGTGGGGCGACGCTCATGCTGCCGGGTTCGGGGTACAGTTTTTGGCCGGCATCGCTTGAAATGTCCTCGACGGTCACGACATACGCCCGGCCTTCGACGGTGATGCGAAATTTCTTTTCCATGGGTGGATTCTCTTTGTTGCGTAACGGTAGGGTGGAAAGGTGTGATTATCGGCGCGGCGCGCGGGACATGTGGTGGGCCGCACGCGCCGGGGACGTCCAGGTATAGCCATGACCGGCCGTCTCGATACGGACGATCCGGTGCGCGCCCATCATGGCCGTCACCGCTGCGGCAATGGCGGCAAAATGGTCTTGGGGCAGTCCGTGAGCGGTCGCCGCCACCGGCGCTGCCGCCGCTACTGCGGGTTTGGCCGACGCGGCGGTTTCCGCTTGGTCGGCCCGCCGCGACAGCGTCCAGACGATCAAACGGATGACCACGGCGACCAGCAGCGAGACGACAATCACGATGCTGAAGACTACAAAGATGTCGGCGAAGGCTTGCGAAAGGGTGTATTCCATAGTTGGCTTTCCGAGAGATTGGCTTTCCGAGAGGAGGGGCGGGTTGCCGGGAACCGGCGCGGGCCGGTCCCCAAAGCGGGTTAGAGCGGGATGCCACCGTGCTTCTTGGCCGGACGCAGCTCGCGCTTGGTCAGCAGCTTGCGCAGCGCCAGAGCGAGCGTGGCGCGGGTGTCGGCGGGCTCGATCACGTCGGTCACGTAACCGCGCGAGGCCGACATATAGGGCGAGGCGAATTGAGCCCGGTACTCGGCCGCCAGTTCGGTCGACTTGGCCCGGCGATCTTCGGCGGCTTTGAGTTCCTTGCGGTAGAGGATGTTGACCGCGCCTTCCGCGCCCATCACCGCGATTTCGGCGGTCGGCCAGGCATAGACCAGATCGGTGCCCATCTCCTGGGAGCACATGGCCAGATAGGAACCGCCGTAAGCCTTGCGCAGGATGACGGTGATCTTCGGCACCGTTGAAGAGGAGTAGCTGAAGAGCAGCTTGGCGCCGTGGCGGATGATGCCGCCGCGCTCCTGTTCGATGCCGGGCAGGAAGCCGGGCACGTCGACCAGCGTCACCAGCGGAATGTTGAAGGCGTTGCAGAACCGGATGAAGCGCGCGCCCTTGTCGGACGCGTCGATGTCCAGCGCGCCGGCCTTCACCGTCGACTGGTTGGCGAGGATGCCGACCACGATGCCCTGGATGCGGGCGAAACCGACCACGATGTTGCCGGCCCAGCCGGCATGGACCTCCAGGAACGAGCCGTCGTCCACCAGGCGGTGGATGATCGGCTTGACGTCCATCGGTTCGGAGGACGTATCGGGGATCAGGGCGTCGATGCCCGGATCCGGAGACAGATTAAGATCGGGGGTGGGCCGGTGCGGCGGATCCTCGGTGTTGTTGGACGGCAGATAGCTCAGCAGGTTTTTGGCGATCTGGATGGCGTGGCGATCGTCCTCGGCGATGAAATGGACGTTACCGCTGACCGTGGCGTGCATCTCGGCGCTGCCGACCTCGTCCAGGCTGGTGGTGCGACCGCTCACCGCCTTGATCACCTCGGGGCCGGTGATGAACATGTAGGCGTTGTGCCGGGTCATGATGATGTAGTCCATCAGCGCCGGCGAATATGACGCGCCGCCGGCGCAGGGGCCGGCGATGATGGCGATCTGCGGCACCACGCCCGACAGCAGCACGTTATTGTAGAAGACGTCGCCGTAGCCGGACAGGGCGTCTACACCTTCCTGGATGCGGGCGCCGGAGGAATCCTTGAACGCCACGACGGGCACGCCAATCTTCAACGCCATCTGCATGGACTGGATGATTTTACTGGCGTGCATCTTGCCCAGGCTGCCGCCCATCACGGTGAAATCCTGACTGAACGCCGCCACCGGCCTTCCATCCACGTAACCGGTGCCGACGACCACCCCATCCGAAGGCATTTCCTTGTCGGCCAGGCCGAAATATTTGGCGGAATGTTCGACGTAGGCGCCGATTTCCTGGAAGGTGTTCGGTTGGAACAAGGTCAGCAGCCGTTCGCGAGCGCCCATGAGACCCTTGGCGTGTCGCTCCTTCAGTTTGTCCTCGCCCCCGCCCTCCAGCAGCTTGGCGTGCCGTTTCCGCAAAATTTCGAGCAGTTTCTCTGAAAGCATAAACCTTACCTCTTGATGGTTGCGTCAGTTGACAAACTGACCGTCAATAACTTCCGCCGGCCCGTATCCGGGAGGCAGGGCTGATTCTGTGTCGATTGCGCGCGGGGGAAACGGCTTGGGTCACAGGAAACGAGCGATTTCCGGAGGCTAACCCCGGTCCATCCCGCAAAACCCTTTGTAGCGAACACGTCGCCTAAAGGGTAGCTGAAAACCGGTTAAACGCGATAGATGGCAATTTTTATCGGAAAACCTGATGATCGCGATAACGGCGATTTTTATTGTTATTAATTGTTATTAATGAGTAGGTTAGTTTGATAAATCCCGATGGCGATCAGGGGCGTGGTCACGACCGGACCGCGGATTTATTTCGGTAATGGGTTGAGTTTTATCGGGTATTGAATCGGTTCGGGTGGATCGAACGCATGGGTGGCAACGGGTCGGATCAGTTCGTGGCGGCGTTGGGACCGTCTCATGAGTTCCTGGTTGAGGATGCGGCGCTGGCGCTGGCTCGGCACGAGGGTACGGTGTCTCACGAGCGCAAGGCTCCGGCCGTTTCCCGCAGGGTTTGGCTGTTGATGGCGGCGTGGTAGTGGACGTTGAAGTCCGAGCCGCGCAACGCCTTTTTGATCATGCCTTCCAGATTGGGGCGCTTGTCCTCGGGCGTGGGGCCACTTCCCAGACCGCCGCCGAATTCGATGATATGGGTGATGCCGTCGTGGAAGGCGGTTTCCAGGTTGCCGAGCCAGTTGACGGGGTGGAACAGTTGGTAAAACAGCCGGGTCTTGATGGTGGCTGGGTCTGGGTCATGATGGGTGCCCGTGTAATTGGAGAGCACTCGGATAGCGGGGGCGCTCATGCCGGCCGCATCCAGCGTCGGCCGATAATGGAGCGCGGCGGCAATCATGTAAAAGGTGTGGAAGGCCCCCTCGGTCTTGAGCCGGGTCGGCCGCTTGCGCGGAAAGTGCTGGTGGGCGGCCTCGGCGAGCCGGTCGAGATCCTCGCCGCGCCCGCCCGCCACTGTCTGGTCGGGGAGGTTGCAGGCGGCGATGGCGCAATAGTGTTGTTCGGCCAACGGGCGGACGTTGTCGAGATGTAGCGGGAAAGCCAGCATTTCGCCGTCGCCGTGGGTTCCCATGCATTCGCCGCGTTTTTGCACCAGCCGCAGAGCGGTCGCGAAATCCAGGGCCCCGGCGGCGACCAGCGCGCAGTATTCGCCGAGGCTGTGGCCGCCGGTCAGCACCGGTTGCACGGAGCGGGCGGTCAGTTCGTGAAAGACGTCCAGGCAGGCCAGCGAATGAACGAGCAGGGCGGGTTGGGTGTGGCGGGTGAGCTTGAGCTCCTCTTCCGGTCCTTCCAGACAGAGCCTGACCAGGTCGTAGCCCAGAATGGCGTTCGCTTGTTCGTAGAGGCGCTGGGCGGTCGGAAAATCGCGAATCAGGTCGCTGCCCATCCCGACGTACTGGGAGCCTTGCCCTGGAAATACGAACATGATTTGCATCTGCGAGTCCTGACTCGACACAGTGATGATCCCCTTGAACGAGATGACGAGCGGGTTAAAGCACGTAAAGATTAAGGCTAAACGACGGTCGATGGCAAGACATGCGAAAGCCGTGTCCGGCCTCGTCCTCGCAAAGGTGCCCGCCGCCGGCCGATCACCCGTGGATGAAAGGTTGCATCCATGGTAAGGTCCGATGGAGAATCCAATTTTGTTTTAAGGAGGTACAGGCATCATGAGCATACACTTCGGTCCCATATCCCGACTCGTGGAACCCGTTCAGAGCCATCATGAGACAGGCCACTTGTCTGGGGGGGGGGCCGGCGCGCGGAAGAGCAAGCCCCAGTTTATCGATGTGACCCTGCGCGACGGCCATCAGAGCTTGGCCGCCACCCGTATGAACATGGACCAGATCATGCGCGTGCTGCCCATGGTCAACGATACCGGTTACGCCGCGTTGGAACTGTGGGGCGGCGCCATCCTGGACAGCACCATCCGCTTTTTGAATGAAGATCCCTGGGACCGGTTGGAAACTTTCCGCCAGACCTTGGGCGGCGGCGAGCGCATCCGCGCTCTGCTGCGCGGCCAGAACCTCTTCGGTTACCAGCCCGCCGCCGATGATTTGGTCATCGCCTTCGTGCGGGAATCGGTGGAGAGCGGGGTGGGGATCATGCGGATCTTCGACGCCCTCAACGATGCGCGCAACCTGCAAACCTCGATTCTGACGACCCGGGCCTTTGGCGGCACGGTGGAGGGGGCGATTTCCTACACCACCAGCCCGGTGCATACCACTGAGTATTTTTTGAATTTCGCCAAGGAGCTGGAGGCGATGGGTTCGCATCAGATCGCCATCAAGGATATGGCGGGCCTGTTGTACCCGACCGATGCCTTCGAACTGATCAAGACGCTCAAGCAAAACACCCGATTGCCGCTGGCGTTGCACACCCATACCACCACCGGCGTGGGCGTTCTGAACGAGGTCATCGGCTTGCATCTGGGCGTGGACTTCATCGACACGGCCATCACGCCCTTCGCCGGCGGCACCTCGCATCCGCCCATCGAGATCATGGCGGTCTTCGCCGAGGAGATGGGCATCGACCATGGCTTGGACAAGGCATTGATCCTCAAGGCCCAGGCCGAACTGTTCAAGATTTTCGACGAGTTGAAGCAGTTTATCCCTCAACACGGCAAGTATTTCCAGCCGGTGAGCTTCGAGGATGTGGACCGCAAGCTGGTCAACCAGATCATCGAATTGGTGGCGAAGGAGGATAACGACGCCATCGAGCAGGCATTGCCCCTGACGCGCAAGCTGTTGCGGGATTTGAAGTACCCTGACTACGACGACAAGATTTTCGAAGCCCAGGTACCGGGCGGGATGTTGTCCAATCTCCATAATCAATTAAAGGAACTGGGTCAATTGGACCTGATGGGTCGGGTTATGGACGAAATTCCCCGGGTGCGGGCCGATGCGGGTTACGTGCCCCTGGTCACGCCCACCAGCCAGATCGTCGGCGCGCAGGCGGCCTTCAACGTCATGGGGACGGAGCGCTATCAAGTCGTGTCCGATCCGTTCAAAATGATTCTCAAGGGTGAGTTTGGCCGCACGCCAGCCCCCTGTAATCCCGATGTGGTGCAGAAGGTGTTGGGTAATACGGACAAGCCGCTCAAATACCGGCCCGCGTCCTACCTGCACCCGGTGCTGGAAGATCCCTGCGACGCGCCCTTCGTGAAAACCCACAAGGATCGTTTGCTGTACATGCTCTTCGGGCAATCCGCTGAGAATTTCCTCAAGAAAAAGCATGGGTTGAACGGTTAGTCAGTTCCGACTGACCTGAAAGATCTCATCCTGAAGACCTGGCGGGCTTGCGAGAGTCGGTCAGGTCTTTTTTCATGCGTACCGATCTTTCGCGGGGTGTCGCGCGCATTCGGTCTCCTCGCGCCGCGCCGGGTCTTATAATGATGGCGTCTTTCAGCGATTTAGCGATTCAGCGATTCAGCGATCACGAGGAGCATCATGGCCACGGCCACCATCATCGACGGTAAACAGTTCGCTGCCCGGTTGCGGGCCGGCATCGCCGAGCAGGTCGCGCGACTCAAGGCCGATCACGGTCTGACTCCCGGTCTGACGGTCGTTCTGGTGGGCGAAGACCCCGCCAGCCAGATTTACGTCCGCAATAAGGAGCGACAGGCGCGCGAAGCCGGCATGAACTCGTTCGAACAGCGCTTGCCCGCGACCGTGACCCAGGCCGAATTGCTGGCGCGGATCGCCCGGTTGAACCAGGACCCGGCGGTCCATGGCATTCTGGTGCAACTGCCTTTGCCGGAGCAGATCGACCCGGAAGCGGTGATCCAGGCCATCGCGGTCAGCAAGGACGTGGACGGTTTCCATCCCGTGAATGCGGGCCTGCTGGCGGTGGGCGGGAACGCCATGGTCCCCTGTACTCCACTGGGTTGCCTGATCCTGCTCAAGGACCGCTTGGGCGACCTGACCGGCCAGCGAGCGGTGGTGCTGGGCCGTTCCAACATCGTGGGCAAGCCCATGGCGGCGCTGCTGCTGCGGGAGCATTGCACCGTGACCGTGGCCCATTCCCGGACTCGTGATTTGGCGGACGAGTGCCGGCGGGCCGATATTTTGGTGGCGGCGGTCGGCCGGCCGGAAATGATCCAGGGCGACTGGATCAAACCGGGGGCGACGGTGATCGATGTGGGCATCAACCGACTCCCGACGGCTGACGGCAAAGGCCGGCTGGTGGGCGACGTGGCTTTCGCCGCGGCGGTCGAGGTCGCGGGAGCCATCACGCCCGTGCCGGGTGGAGTCGGACCGATGACGATCGCCTGTTTGCTGCTGAATACCCTGACCGCCACTTGCCGGCAGCACGGGCTGCCGGCACCCGAGGTCAGGCCGACGGCGGCTTGATGGTCTGTTGGCCGTCCCTGATTGCCGCCGATGGAGATGGTGCCGGTCGAATTGCGCTTGTTGGCGCTGATTATCATCGCCAACGGCACGCCGATTGTCGCCGCAACGATCCTCGGCCGGCGCGGTGCCTGGCCGGTGGACGGCGGCCGGGTATGGGTGGACGGTTATCGGCTGCTGGGCGATTCAAAAACCTGGCGCGGCGTGATGCTGGCACCGTTGGCGACGGGCGCGGGCGCGGTGCTGTTGGGCTTGCCGCTGTGGGTCGGCGGAGTGGTCGGCGTCGCCGCCATGTCAGGCGATGTGCTGTCGAGTTTCATCAAGCGGCGCTCGGGCGTACCGCCCAGCGGCCGGGCGACGGGCCTGGATCAAATTCCTGAATCGCTGCTGCCCCTGCTGGCGGTGGCGGGGGAGTTCGCGTTGACCGGACCGGCCATCCTGTCGATCGTGGTCGGCTTCGTGGTGCTGGAAATCACCCTGTCGCCGATCTTCCACCGGCTCGGCCTGCGGGATCGGCCTTATTGATCGGTTCCGGCTCGCAGGTGGTGCAGGGTGATTTCCGGCGGGCAGTTGAAGCGCACTCCGACCACCGAAGTACCGGATCCCGCCGAGGTATAGCCCTGCATGGTGTGGTAACGCCAGGCGCCCTTGCAGAAGCGGCGCGGGCAGTCCGCATTGGTCATGAGCGGGATTCCGCCCGGCAGGCAGATCTGTCCGCCGTGCGTGTGGCCGCTGAGCATCAGGTCGAAACCCGCGTGCGCGGCCAGTCGATAGGGTTCCGGCGAATGCGCCAGCAGGATGGAGACGGCCTCCGGCGGAATCTGCCGGGCGGCTTTTTCGAAGTTATCCACCTGGTAAAGATGCGGATCGTCGATGCCCGCCAGATGGATGAACGCGCCGCCGCGTTCCAGAATCGCCGATTCGTTGAGCAACACGGTGATTCCCAGGGTCTCGATCGCCGGTGCCATGCGGATGGAGTCATGGTTGCCGAGGACCGCGTAGACCGGTCCGCGCAGCTGGCGGCGCACGTCGGTCAGCGCGGTGAGCGTGGCGCTGTAAGGGCCAAAGGTTTTGGCCCGGAAATCGCCGGTGATCACACAGACGTCGTAATCGACCTGTCCCAGACGCTCGATGAGCGCGGCGGGATACCTTGGGTCCATGTCCAGGTGCAGGTCGCTGAGATGGAGGAGGGTGAAACCGTCGAAGGCGGCGGGTAGCCGGGGAATGACGACGTCATTGTGGCGGATCTGGATCGCGGTGGCGTTACGTTGTCCCCGGCGGTACAAGCCCAAACCGCGCAGGCTGAGACGGATCAAGGTGTGCAGCGAGTACCAATTCTCGATATGGAAGAAGGTTCGACCCTGACCGAAGATCTGAGTCGCGTGATCGGCCTCGATCCCCAGCCGTTGTTGGAGATGAATCCGACCGATCCTTTTTTCCAAACGCTTGAGTTCGACCGTCTCCTGTTCGACGATGATCCCGCTCGCGGTGCGGGCGCTGGTGGGGCGGAATGAGGGTGGATTGTCATACGTGGAGGTTGTTTTCATCATGGAGCCCTTAAATGTTTCCTATTGTGTCAATAGTATCTTTTTTAGGGCAAAATCTACAGCCGCTGTTTGAGCACGTTCGTAATTTCCGCATCGCTTAATACCAACGGATTGGTCTTCATGCTGCTGCCGCGTGAATGGGCGACGACGCGAGCGAAATCACTTTCATGAATCCCATAAGCGTTCAAGTGGGGCAGGTTCAGGCGTTCGGTCCAGTCGTCCAGCAGCGCCAGCAGGGCGGCGTGCGCCTCCTCAATGGTGCGGAAAGGGTGCCCGTGCAGGATTTCGCCGGCTCGGGCGTATTTGCCCCAGGAGGGATGATCGGGATCGCGTTCCCGCAGCGCATCCAAGTTGACGCGGGTGGCGGCACCGACCAAAGTACCGCAGACCACGCCGTGCGGGATGGGGAAGAACGCGCCCAGCGGCGAGGCCAGGCCATGCACCGATCCCAAGCCGGTCTGCGCCAGACAGACGCCGGACAGCAACGCGGCGTAAGCCATGCACGCTCGTCCCGCGGCGGCGTTTTCGCCATTCTCGTACCAGGCGAACAGGCCCTCGCGCACCGCCTTCAGACCACTTTCCGCCAGGGCGTCGGTGAGGGGGTTAGCCTTGACGGACACGTAGGATTCCAAGAGCTGCGTCAGCGCGTCCATGGCGTTGGCGGCGATTTGCGGCGGGGGGCAACTCGCCAGTAAATCCGGGTCGAGCAGGGCGTACTCCGGCACCAGCAAATCGTGACGAAAGGATTTCTTGAAACCCTCGGGACCGCGCACGCTGAGCACGGCGTTCTTGGTCGCTTCGCTGCCCGTGCCGGCGGTGGTGGGCACGGCGATGAAAGGCAGGGCCGGACCGTGGTAGGGCTTTTCCGGACCCACTCCTTCCAGATAATCCAGTACCGAATCGCCGACCGGCAACAGGCCGGCGATGGCCTTGGCGGCGTCCAGGACGCTGCCGCCGCCGATGCCGGCGACCGCCGTGAAACCCTGGCCGTGGTATTGCCGGACCGCCGCGTCGACCTCGTGCGGCGACGGTTCGTCGACGATCCGCACCGGCGCCCAGTCGATGCCGGCCTGTTCCAGCGCCGCGAGCAAGACCGACCCGTGGGGGGATTCGGGAAACGAACGCTGGCCGGTGACCAGCAGCACCCGGTGGCCGTAGCGGGCGATCAGGTCCGGAAGCTGGGCGATGGCACCGGCGCCGAATTCGATGCGCGGCAAACGGGCGATGGAGAACGGCTGGATCATAGGCGGTTGCTCCAGGGGGCGGTGATCTTGAAAAGCGCCAGGGCTGCGGCGGATATCCTCCCGATCCGTCATCGAGCGGGAGGATCGACGGGAATCAGAACCCGTACAACGCCTTATACTCCGCATCGCGGCTGGCGATGAGTTGGGCGAGATTCAGCACCACCTTGCACTGCTTCCAGGTCGCGTCATCCTGCATCTTGCCGTCGATCATCACCGCGCCGCTGCCGTCGGGCATGGCCTCGACCACGCGCTTGGCCCAGGCCACTTCCTCCGGTTTCGGGCTGAACACCCGCTTGGCGATGGCGATCTGGTTGGGATGCAGCGTCCAGGTGCCGACGCAGCCCATCAGGTAGGCGTTGCGGAACTGATCCTCGCAGGCCACCAGGTCGGCGATGTCGCCGAACGGGCCGTAGAAAGCCAGAGCGCCGACGCTGACGCAGGCGTCCACCATCCTGCCGATGGTGTAATGCCACAAATCCTGCTGCGCGGTGGGGCGCGGGGCGTTGGGATCGTTGGGGTCGGGATCGGTGCGCACCACGTAATCGGGATGGCCGCCGCCGACCCGGGTGGTCTTCATGCGCCGCGAGGCCGCCAGATCGGCGGGGCCGAGGCTCATGCCCTGCATCCGGGGACTGGCGTTGGCGATTTCATCGACGTTCGTCACGCCGAGCGCGGTTTC
This sequence comes from Candidatus Competibacteraceae bacterium, assembly GCA_007695245.1. Taxonomy (GTDB): domain Bacteria; phylum Pseudomonadota; class Gammaproteobacteria; order Competibacterales; family Competibacteraceae; genus REEE01. The sequence continues at coordinate 13,401 of REEE01000202.1, forward strand.
CAGAATGGCGTGGATCATCAGCGGCTTGTTCACGCCGTACTTGGCTTCCAGTTGCGCCAGCAATTGGTCGGCGAAATGAATGTCCCACGGCCCCTGAATCTTGGGCAGCATGATGACGTCCAGTTTGTTGCCGATCTCGCCGACCAGCCGGGTCAGGTCGTCCAGGAACCACGGGCTGTCGAGACTGTTGACCCGGGTCCAGAACTGGGTGTCGCCGAAATCCACGCTCTTGCCGATCTGTACCAATCCTTCGCGGGCGGCTTCCTTGCGGTCGATCGGCACGGCGTCTTCCAGGTTGCCGAGCAGGATGTCCACGGTCTTGGCGATGTCCGGCACTTTGACCGCCATCTTGGGATTGCTGGGGTCGAAAAAGTGGATCATCCGCGACGGTAGCACCGGAATTTCGCGGAGCGGTTCCGGGGCGCCGACGACCTTGGGTTTGAAAAAATCGCGGGGACTGCGCAGCATGGTTTGATCCTCCCAGGTTAATGGCCTTCGTATTTGCGGATGAGTTGTTGCGCCGCCACGGTCGGGGGAATGTGGCCGGTTACCACCGCCTCCTCAATGTCGGCGCGGATGCTGTCCACGCCGGCGTGGCTAAAGAAGCTGGCGCGGAGATGCTCCTCGACCATGTTATACACCCATTCCAGCGTTTGCCGTTGTCGGCGCTGCTCGAACACCCCGCTGGCGGTGATTTGCTGGCGGAAGTCTTCGATCACCTGCCAGATGGTGTCGATGCCTTCGCCGTGAATCGAGGAGCAGGTATAAGCTTGGGTGCGCCAGCCTTTGGTGGCCGGGGCGAGATAGTGCAGGGCGCGGTTGTAATCCGCCTTGGCGGCTCTGGCGCGGATTTTGTTGTCGCCGTCGGCCTTGTTGACCAACAGGGCGTCGGCCAGCTCCATGATGCCCTTCTTGATGCCCTGCAACTCGTCACCGGCGCCGGAGATCATCAGCAGCAGGAAGAAATCGACCATGGAGCGGACGGTGGTTTCGCTCTGGCCCACCCCGACCGTTTCCACCAGGATCACGTCGAAACCGGCCGCCTCGCAGATCAGCAGCGTCTCGCGGCTTTTGCGGGTCACGCCGCCCAGGGTGCCGGCGGAGGGTGAGGGGCGAATGAAGGCGCGAAGGTCGCGCGAGAGCAGTTCCATGCGGGTTTTATCGCCGAGGATGCTGCCGCGGGTGACCGTGCTGCTGGGGTCCACCGCCAGCACCGCGACCTTGTGATCTCGCTCGCAAAGATGGAGGCCGAGCGCTTCGATGAAAGTGCTTTTGCCGGCGCCCGGCACCCCGGTAATCCCGACCCGGATCGAGTTGCCGGTGCTGGGGATCAGTTGCCGCAACACCTCCTGACCCATGTCGAAGTGCGCCTGGGCATTGCTTTCCACCAGGGTGATGGCTTGCGCCACGGTATTGCGGTCGCCGGCCAGCACGCCGGCCACATATTCGTCGACCGTCAATCGCCGCCGGCGCGGCAGGTGCGGGCGCGGCACCGCCGCGCTATCGTGGCTGCGGAGGCCGTCGTGACCGCCGTCGACCCCGGCCATGACCGAGGTGGTGAATTCAGTCCCGGCATCGGCGGGAACCCAGTCGGGTCTTTGAGGTTTTTCGTTCATAAGCCGTGAGTCGTCATACGCTGGAAAATTAACTATCCAAAGGATAGCAGATGAAAAAAATGATGGATCGAATCGATGGGTAAGGCTGGACTTTGCAGTCGAAATAAAACGTCCATAAAATTGCTATTTTATTGAAGAATAACTAAAATTCTCGCCTGCGGCGCGGGAAGCGAGCGACGGCATGGCCTTGCAACAAGAATGCAACCAGATTCAACTAACTTCAAGCCTTCTTAACAGGACTTTCGCTTTCCGTCATTCCCGCGTCAGTGGGAATCCAGTCACCGACTGAAAAGACCGGATGCCCGTTTTCACAGGCATGACGACACCCAGTCGATCGGCGAAAGTCCTGGAGTAATAATCTGTTCGCCACCCTGATCCCTGAGTTAGGAAAGGAATTTGACATGACTACCAAAAACCCCGAGGCGGCGCCACCGCCGGACCGCGAGGTCGTTCTCGTCGATCTCGCCTTGCAAGGCGGCGGCGCGCACGGCGCGTACACCTGGGGCGTCCTCGATCGCCTGCTCGAAGTGCCCTGGCTGCGCTTCGACGGCATTTCCGGCACCTCCGCCGGCGCCATGAATGCCGTGGTGATGGCCGATGGCTATGCGGCGGGCGGACCCGAGGGCGCGCGGGAGGCGCTGGCCAAGTTCTGGAAGCGCGTCTCGGACGGCGCGCTGCTCAGCCCCCTGCGCCGTGGCCCCTTCGAAATCCTGATGGGTCTCTGGACCCTCGATTACTCGCCGGTCTATTTGGCCCTCGATCTCACGGCGCGGGTCGTTTCGCCCTACGACCTGGGTGCCGGCTCGGTGAATCCACTGCGGGGCATTCTGGAAGAGAGCATCGATTTTGCCAGGGTCGCCAGCGCCCCGATCCGCCTGTTCGTCACCGCCACCAACGTGCGCACGGGGCGCGGCCGCGTGTTCCGCAACGCCGATCTGTCCATCGATGCCCTGATGGCCTCGGCCTGTCTGCCCACGATGTTTAAGGCGGTGGAAATCGACGGCGAATCGTACTGGGACGGCGGTTACTCCGGCAACCCGACGATCACGCCGTTGGTGCGGGATTGCGTGTCCGACGACACCATCCTGATCCAGATCAACCCGATCAATCGGCCCATGATGCCCCGCACGGCGCGCGAGATCCACAACCGGCTCAATGAAGTCTCCTTCAACTCGCCCCTGCTGAAGGAGTTGCGCATGATCGCCCTGTTGCGACAGGTGGTCGATCCCGGCAAGGGCGAGGGCGCGGTTTGGGCCAAAATGCGCATCCACCGGATCACGAGCGAAGAGATGGCCGAACTGAGCTCCTCTTCGAAGATGCTGGCTGAGTGGGAGTTTTTCTGCAAGCTCCGCGATAAGGGGCGCCGTGCCGCCGAAGCGTTTCTGGAAGCCCACGGGGCGGATCTGGGCGTGCGCTCGTCGTTCGACCTGGACACCCTGTTGGAGGGGGTTTGATTTATGGGGCTGCTCGGCATTCTACTCGGCCTCGGCTTTCTGATCTGGCTGTCGTTTCGCGGCTGGAGCATCCTCGTGCTCGCGCCAGTGGCGGCGCTGATCGTCGCGTTCGCGGCGGGCGAACCCCTGCTGGCGCACTGGACGCAAACCTTCATGGGTTCGGCGAGCGGGTTTCTCGCTCAGTTCTTCCCGCTGTTCCTGCTCGGCGCCGTGTTCGGGAAGCTGATGGACGACAGCGGCTCGGTCTCGACCATCGCCCGCTTCATGACCGAGACGCTCGGGCCGCGCCGCGCCATGCTGGCGATCGTGCTGGCCGGCGCGTTGGTCACCTACGGGGGCGTGAGCCTGTTCGTCGCCTTCTTCGTGCTCGGGCCGATGGCGCAGGCGCTGTTTCGCGCGGCCGATATCCCCAGTCGCCTGATGCCGGCCGCCATCGCGCTCGGCACCTCGACCTTTACCATGTCCGCCTTGCCGGGCACGCCGGCGATTCAGAACGCGATCCCGATGCCCTTCTTCGGCACCACGCCCTTCGCCGCGCCCGGCCTGGGCATCATCGCGGCCCTCATCATGTTCAGCTTCGGCATGTGGTGGCTGACGCTTGCGGAGAGGCGCGCGCGCCGCGCGGGTGAAGGCTACGGCGATCTCGTCGTCGCCCCCGATGCCGCCGCTGCCGCCGCTGATGACCCGATCGTGCGCGAGCGGGCCACGACCGCCAGTTCGTTCGATCCGGCCGAGGTGCGGCACGGTCAGCATAGCGAGCAAGGCCCCGGCATTCTGATCGCCGTCCTCCCGCTGGTGGTGGTGATCCTGGTCAATCTGGCCATGTCGATGCTGGTGCTGCCCCGTCTCGATACCGGTTTCCTGGCCGAGGCGCGCTGGGGCGAAATTCCGCTCTCGGCGGTCAGCGGGGTCTGGTCGGTGATCGTGGCGCTGATCGCGGCGATTCTGGTGCTGGTCGCGTGCAACTATCAACGGTTGCCGGCGCTGCGCGCCACGGTCGACGCCGGGGCCAACGCCGCGGCGCTGCCGGTGCTGAGCGTGGCCAGTCTGGTGGGATTCGGGGCCGTCGTGGCCGCGATGCCGGCGTTCGATCTGGTGCGCGACTGGGTGCTGGGCATCGAAGGCGGGCCGCTGGTCTCGCTGGCGCTGTCCACCAACCTGCTGGCGGCGTTGACCGGTTCGGCGTCGGGCGGGATGACCATCGCGCTGGACGCGCTCGGCCCGGCGTTCATGCAGATCGCCGCCGAGACCGGTCTCGATCCCGCGCTGATGCACCGGGTCGCGGTGATCGGCTCGGGCACCCTCGACAGCCTGCCGCACAACGGCGCCGTCGTCACCCTGCTGGCCGTCTGCGGCTCCACGCACGGCAAGAGCTACTTCGACATCGTGATGGTGGGCATCGTCGG
>REEE01000124.1 GCA_007695245.1 Candidatus Competibacteraceae bacterium
AACACCCGGTCGATGCCGCCGCCGGCCCCGCCCTTGACCACCTTGAACAGGGTTTTGATGATGCCTTCCCCCTGCACCAGTTCTTGATAGCGGTGCGTGCCCCGCACGGGGCTGACCATCACTTCGTTGGCGACGTTGTCGTATTCGTCCACCAGCAGATAGAGCCGGTGAGGCGTCTGCGACACCACGCTGAGCAGCGATTGCAGGGAGGCCAAAGCATCGTCGGGATTGAGGTCGACCCGCCCGTCCAGCCAGGTGCCATAGCGGGTTATTGCATCCTTGATGCGGACGTTGACGTGGTTGAACAGGGCGCGCCGGATCGTCGCCAGATCGCCGCTGGGATCGACCATCGAAAAATCCCAGCGCATGACGAAGTAGCGATTGCGCAGCGGGGTCGGATTCCGACCGATCTTCAGCCCGCCGAACAACCGGTCGAAATCGTCGGCGCGGGCCAGGTCGTAGTAGTTCTCCAGCGTGGACAGCCACAGGCTTTTGCCGAACCGGCGCGGGCGCAGGAACAGCAGTTGGCTGCCCGCCTCTTCCAGCAGCGGAATCCGGTCGGTGCGATCCACGTAGAAATAGCCTTCTTCCCGAATCTTGCGAAAGTCGGCGATGCCGTAGGGAAAACGCATGGCGATGACCTCATTGCTCGTTCCCACGCTCCGGCGTGGGAATGCCGTCAAGCCGCTCCAGCGGCGCGAGTCCGATCAGCGAAACCGTGACGCTGGAGCGTCTGGACCTGCTCCCACGCCGGAGCGTGGGAGCCAGATGAGCCTGCGGCCCATCTTCCTCGATCCGACTAAAAAAGGCGCGACATACAACAGGAAGCTGGCGCGGACTCGCGCGGATTGATGGAAGCATCCGCCCGGCACGCGCGCCATGCGCGCCCTCATTTCGGTCAGCCCTGACGCCTATGCGGACTTCCTGGCCAGGCTCGATGCACCGCCTCGGCCGAACGAGCGACTCCAGCGCAGCATGCGGACGCCGACCCCTTGGGAGAAGTGTGTGAGGGGAATGCGACCATCGGCTATTATGCCCTGGCGTCCAGCGCAATGAGTGTCAAGGCTGCGCCAATTGAGTTGAATTTCTCATTTATTTCGACTGGGTGTTCGCAACCATGTTTTCCAAACGACTAATATTGTTTACATTGATGGCTTCTCTAATTTCAACAGCGGGGGTGGCAATGGGCATGTTCAGCGAGTTGGTCCTGTTCTCGGACGTTGAAGGCGTCGTAATGAAAGAGGGCGTCCCGGTCGCGGAGGCGGAGATTGTTCAGGAGATTACTTATCAGGAACCCGGCAAGATTCCCGCCAGAACGGTCCAGACTGGAGCGGATGGCCGGTTCACTCTGGCGCGAGTCACCACCAGCGCCGGGCTCAGCCGGATCATCCCTGGACAACCTTCCATCCTGCAACGGCTGATGATTCGCTACAACGGCGTCGAATATGAAGGCTGGCGGCACAATAAGAACTCTTACGAACTCAACAGCGAGCTGGACGGGCGGTCATTGAGACTCGTCTGTGAACTGGCCAATACCCCGGATTTCGAGGGCAAGCATTACGGTATCTGCCGGGTCGCGCCCGAATAGGCCACCGCTGGACTCAGCCGGTTCCAGTAATGTATGAAGATGAACCCGATGTGAGGGAAAAACGATGCCTTTAGAACTGACCCCCAAACAGGCTGGCGAAATAGCGGACAGCACCTATGCCTTACGGCTTTCCAATAACATGATTGATGCAGCGGTCGGCGCCGTCTCCGCCCGTGATGATTTTGGCATTGCGGACGGCCAGCGCCTGACCGGCGTTACCGGGGCTGGACCCGTCTCCCGGACGACGGGTTTTGGATACGTCGCTTTCGGCAAACCGGGACCGCACCAAGGCGAATGCCTGGTGGCGATTCGCGGCACGGAGAAGAGCAGCGCCCATGACTGGTTGACCAATTTCCGCATGGCGGGCGCTCAGGGGCCAGGCGGATATACCGTACACGCTGGATTCTGGAATCTCGCCTTGGACCTTTTGCCCCAGATTCAGCAAATCCTCCGTGGACACAATCCTTCTCTCATTCATGTTGTCGGGCATAGCCTGGGCGGGGCTACGGCCACTCTCGTCGCGGACGCCCTACAGCGCGGCAGTATCGCGGGCGTCAAGCTTTATACGTTCGGCGCACCGCGCGCCGGCGTCGAGCATCACGCCAGTGAGTTGACCCGCAACCTGGGCCGGCACAACATCTTTCGCGCCTATCACCACACCGACCCGGTCCCGATGGTCCCGGTCTTTCCCTACGCCCATATCCCCTACCAGGAAGAAGCCTGCTGGTTGCGAGGTCATGGCACGCTGCTTTCCGTCGATGATCACCTGATGCCGGCGTATCTAAGCTCCGTCGGCGATCGGACCTGGGGAGAACTGCGTTCGGTGCAACCACCCAGGCTGGACACCTTCGAGGCCGCCGATCGTTGGCTTGCCGCGGCGGCCCGCGTCGATGGTCTCCCGATTATCCTCTCGGCCAATGCGCTGCGGCTGATCCTGTGGGCGCTGCGCTGGATATTGCGCAAAGCTGGCGAGGTTATGGGCTATGCGCTGCTGGGCGGAGCCACCATCATCGACTACCTCGCCAGATTGCTCTACCGTGGCGTTCTCCAATCGATAGCCATTGCCCGCGCCGTTGAGAATATGATTGCCGCCATCTTCCGGTTCACTGGCAGGACTCTGGCAACCGGTACACGGATTACCGAGGCGTTTATTCAATACGTACTGGAACTACTCTTCCGCATGGCTGCTGCGGTTGCGATTCGAGCGATCAATCAGTTGCCTTGACGAGGGCGTGGCCGAGCCAGGCTTGCACGCTGGGGTCGATATCGGCGAGGTTCAGACGGCCTCGGGCGTAGGCGCGGGCGAAGCGGCGCAGCCGCCGCCGAAAGCGCCGGCCGTTGTCGTCACTGGCTCCCACGCTCCGGCGTGGGAGCAGGTCCAGACGCTCCAGCGTCCCGCATCACAGCCATCGCGTCTCAACCGCAATCAACCCCGCCTGCCCGGCGTAGTCGCGGGCGCTCGAATACCGCCAATGCACCGGATCATCGACATAGCCCCTGGCGACCGGATTATGGTGCATGTACTCCAATTTCTGCCGCATCATCGCCACGCCCTGGATCTGCTCCGGGTGCGAACCTTCCTGCCAGACCTGATGATCCCGGTCGACTTTGTGTCGGGCCTTGTGGAAGGCGAGCAGTTCCAACACCGGCGACTGGCGCTCGGTCAGACGCCGGATGATCTGGCCGGCGGTAAAGGACTTGAAGCTGGCCACGGCTTGACCCAGGTCCGCGGCGGCGGCGAGCAGGTGGCAGTGATTTTCCAGGATCACATACCCGTATAGCGTCAGACGCCCCTGATTTTGCAAGTAGGTCAATGAGTCGAGCAAAATCTTCGCGTTGGCCGGTTGGGCGAACAGCGGTAGCCATTTCAGTACCGTGCAGGTGAGGAAATAGGGGGCGGTTGGTTCGTGAATACGGTAGCGGTCTCGGCCCATGGCTCGGATTCTTGCGGGTTGTCTTCGGATTCGTGACGCTGGAG
>REEE01000301.1 GCA_007695245.1 Candidatus Competibacteraceae bacterium
CCGGTTGCCGCCAGGATGGTTCCACCTGGATTAGCCTTTCAACTTCTCCGCCAGCAAGTCGTTGACCTGTTGCGGATTGGCCTTACCCTTGGACAGTTTCATCACCTGCCCGACGAAGAAGCCGAACAGCTTGTCCTTGCCGGCGCGATACTGCGCGAGTTGTGCGGGATTGGCGGCGATGACGTCGTCGATGACTTGCTCGATGGCGGAGGTGTCGGTGATCTGTTTCAAGCCGCGTTGTGCGATGATCGCGTCGGCGTCGCCTTCACCAGCCCACAGCGCCTCAAACACGTCCTTGGCGATCTTGCCGGAAATGGTCCGGTCTTGAATCCGCCGCAACAGCCCGGCCAGTTGCGCCGCGCTCACCGGACTCTCGGCGATGTCCTGACCTTCCTTGTTCAGAAACGCGGACAGATCGCCCATGACCCAGTTGGCGCACAGCTTCGGCTCGCCGCCCAGCGCCGCAACCACGGCCTCGTAGTAGTCGCCCAGCGCGCGGCTAGTGGTCAGCACGGCGGCATCGTAGGCGGATAATCCATAGTGTTCCACGAACCGCCGCTTCTTGACCTCCGGCAGTTCCGGCAAGCTGGCGCGGGCGGCCGCGATGAACTCGTCGTCCAGCACCAGCGGCAGCAGGTCGGGATCGGGGAAGTAGCGGTAATCGTTGGCCTCCTCCTTGCCGCGCATCGAGCGGGTCTCGCCCCGGTCGGGATCGTAGAGCCGGGTTTCCTGCACCACCCGGCCGCCGGCTTCGATCAGATCGATCTGCCGCTCGATCTCGAATTCAATCGCCCGCTCGACGAAGCGAAACGAGTTGAGGTTTTTGATTTCGGCGCGGGTGCCGAATTTTGGCTCGCCCTTGGGCCGCACCGAGACATTGGCGTCGCAGCGGAACGAGCCTTCCTGCATGTTGCCGTCGCAGATGCCCAGATACACCACCAGTTGGTGCAGCTTCTTCATGTACGCCACCGCCTCTTTCGCCGAACGCAAGTCCGGCTCGGAGACGATTTCCAACAGCGGCGTGCCGGCGCGGTTCAAGTCGATCCCGGACAGTCCGTGGAAATCTTCGTGCAGCGACTTGCCGGCATCCTCTTCCAGATGGGCGCGGGTGACGCCGACCGTCTTACTGGAGCCATCTTCCAGGTCGATGCGCAACTGGCCCTTCCGCACGATCGGCAGTTCGTACTGGCTGATCTGATAGCCCTTGGGCAGGTCAGGGTAGAAGTAGTTTTTCCGGGCGAACACCGAGCGATGGGCGATCTCGGCGTCGATGGCCAGTCCAAACATCGCGGCCATGCGCGCCACCTCCCGATTCAGCACCGGCAACACTCCCGGCAGACCGAGATCGATGGCGCACGCCTGGCTGTTCGGTTCGGCGCCGTAGGCGGTGGACGCACCGGAAAAAATCTTGGTTTTAGTGGCGAGTTGGGCGTGGATTTCCAGCCCGATGACCGTTTCCCATTCCATCATGTTGCACTACCTTGGCTGCTCGGAGCGAGAGACCCTCACCCCCGGCTCCTCTCCCGGAGGGAGAGGGGAGTTTAAGCGAATGCGGCGGGCGCGCGCTGGTGCCAGTCGGTGACCTGTTGATAGCGATGCGCCACGTTCAACAACCGATCCTCGGCGAAGTAGTCGCCGATGAGCTGCAAGCCGACCGGACGCTGGCCGACGAAGCCCGCCGGCAGCGACAGCCCCGGCAACCCGGCCAGATTCACCGCGATGGTGTAGATATCCGACAGGTACATGGTGATCGGGTCATCGGCCTTCTCGCCCAGATTGAAAGCCACGGTCGGCGAAGTCGGTCCCATGATCACATCCACCTGTTGGAAGGCCCGCCGGAAATCGTCGCTGATCAACCGGCGAATCTGCTGCGCCTTCAAGTAGTAAGCATCGTAGTAACCGGCCGACAGCGCAAAGGTGCCGACCAGTATCCGACGCTTGACCTCGGCTCCGAAACCTTCACCGCGCGAGCGGGCGTACAAGTCCAGTAGATTCTTGGGGTTCTCGCAGCGATGGCCGTAGCGCACCCCGTCGAAGCGCGCCAGGTTGGAGGAGCACTCCGCCGGCGCAATCACGTAATAGGCGGGAATCGCCAGCGGACTGTTGGGCAGGCTGATTTCGACGGTCTCCGCGCCGAGCCGGCGATATTCGGCGATGGCGGACTCGACGACCCGGGCGACCGCGCCGTCCAGCCCCTCGCCAAAATATTCCTCGGGCAACCCGACTTTTAAGCCCTTCAAGGGTTGATCGAGAGTGGCGGCGTAATCGGGCACGGGGCGATCCACGCTGGTGGAATCGCGAGGATCGAAGCCGGCCATCGCGCCCAGCAGCAGGGCGCAGTCCTCGGCGGTACGGGCCATCGGGCCGCCCTGATCGAGGCTGGAGGCATAGGCGATCATCCCCCACCGCGATACCCGGCCATAGGTCGGCTTGATGCCGGTGATGCCGCACAGCGCGGCCGGCTGGCGGATCGATCCTCCGGTGTCGGTGCCGGTGGCGCCGGGCGTCAGCCGCGCGGCCACGGCGGCGGCGGACCCGCCCGACGAACCGCCGGGCACCGCCTCCGGATCCCAGGGATTGGGCACCGGGCCGTAAAAGCTGGTTTCATTGGACGAGCCCATGGCGAACTCATCCATGTTGGTCTTGCCCAGCATCACCGCCCCGGCGGCGTTCAATTTCTCGACCACGGTGGCGTCGTAGGGCGCGATGAAGCGATCCAGCATCCGCGAACCGCAGGAAGTTCGCACGCCGTCGGTGCAGAAAATGTCCTTGTGCGCGATGGGCACGCCGGTCAGCGGCCCCGCCCCGCCGCGCTGGCGGCGCTGGTCGGCGGCGCGGGCTTGCGCCAGCGCGGATTCGGCGGTCACGGTGATGAAGGCGTTCAACGCCGGGTTGAATTGTTCGATCCTGGCGAGCAAGGCGCGGGTCAGTTCCTCGCTGCTGAATTCACCGGCGGCGAGGCCGGCGCTGAGGCGGGCGATGGTGTGCTCGTGCAGGGCGGCGGCGGAGTGGGAATTCATTCGATCACCTTGGGCACCAGATACAATCCAGCCTCGGTTTGGGGCGCGATGGCCTGGAAATGGGCGCGTTGGTTGGATTCGCTGACCTCGTCGGGGCGCAGGCGCTGCGCCATGTCCAGCGGATGGGCCATCGGCGCGACGCCGGTGGTGTCCACGGCGTTCATCTGGTCGACCAGCTCCAGAATGGCCGACAGATTGCGGGCATAGGCCGGCGCATCCTCATCAAGGATGGCCAGCCGCGCCAGATGGGCGATTTTAGCGACTTCGGCGGGTCCCAAGGACATCGCGAGGGTTCTCCTTACAGCGTAAAATTGAAAGCTTCTTCATGGGGTTTTCTCTGGTCTGGAACGGGCGACATTATACCGTGATAGTGAGTTCAAATTGAGAATTGCCGGCAAATCCCCCGCAGTCGCCCATCCCTGGCGACGACCGGGGCAGTCGCGCTATGCCGGTAGTCGGACTGGAGCTACGGCTTCCACGAGGACGGCGCGAACAGCGGACTGGCGGTGGCGCGCGGCCTGCTCGAACGA
>REEE01000164.1 GCA_007695245.1 Candidatus Competibacteraceae bacterium
TTTGGAGGCTACTCTTGTTTGCGGCTCAAGTCGGCATCAAAAATTCCAGGCGAGAGCCATTAAGATCAGTTGATTCTGGTAAAGGTATAGATCAAACTACTTTCGGAAACTGCCCAGCATGGCCTGGTGTGCTTTACTTAATGTCGCTCGTGGAATCTGAAAGCACTAATGCTTTATCCGGTTCAGGTGAAGCTGAGGATCAAAGGATATTGATTTTCCAAGAGTATGCTAATGGTGGTTTAAGCATTCTACAGGAGTTTTTCTTAGATCGCCCACTAGACATCGATGGGTTAATTGCTTTTATTGAAACTCAAAGTGGGCAAAATACTAAAGACCTAGATCTTGATTTAATGATTTAGGGGATCTATAGACATCAGTCGGTTCGGTAGATGTTTCCTGACTAGATCGGAAAAAATGGGAGGAAATAAGGTGGTTAAAATGATGGATTTACTTTAATGATGGATATTATTCTTGTAAGCGAACCTATAAATATTCAAGATGTAAATCAAGCACCGAATACACCAGGCTTGTATGTGTGGTATGCTCGGTTTACAGTTGGAGAGGCTGATTGGCACACAGAATATGCCGATGGTAACGATTTGGCGCAAAGAAGATTACTAAAAGCAATCCGAAGTCATTCAATGAAATTTGGCCGACAAGAAATGAAAATCCAAGCAGAGACTAATTTTTCTTCTGTTTGGAATGGAGTCTTGAAAGAAGATATTACCGAGCGTTGGCATAGCCAATCTAGTGATAATGTGACTGATGGTTTTGATAATAAAATAGGAGTAGCGATCCAGAAAAACGAAATGCGTGAAGTTTTTGTACGATTGCTTGAGAAAAGTTTCCCTCTTTTTTGCTCTCCACTTTACCTAGGTAAAGCTGTTGATCAAACTCTTAGAGAGCGTCTTAAACAACACCGAAAGAAATTTCTTGATCAATGGGATATATACTCAAAAGATAGAGAATTTATAGAGCGGCTAGTCAACCCTAAAAATTTCGCGGAAAGGGCAATAAAATACGGTTTTTCCCCTGAAGATTTATTTTGTATCACATTATCTTTTAACGAAAATTTTGTTAGTAATCTTTCGTTAGATGATATTTCCGCCTTGATTGATTCATCTGAGTGGATTCTAAATCGATGGTCTACACCCTTCCTTGGTAAACAATAGAGTGCCAATTATGAGCATGCAAACTAACCCAATTAGTAGCCTTGGTAGTTTTGGGCAACAGCATTTCACTAATATTATTGAAGGTATTTACGGAACTTTTTCTACACCTGCTGGATGTGTCTGTTACCTTCAGACAAAGGCGAAGATTGGTGGTGATGGATCTAGCCACTCACAGCTTACACGTTCTATAATTCCTGCTAGAGAAGCATTAAATATTCAAGAAATGGATTTCAATCAACTTTTACAAAGAGATTTGGATGATCATCGAATCGCTACTAAACTAATTCCGTATATTCTTAATCCGCCTTCCAACTCTCTTCCCGGTTTTTTTCCCCCAATAGTTGCGGTATTACTACCATTTGATCATCAACAACAACCTATTGATTATTTTGATTTACCCGAGGAGACAATAGAAGTTGATCACCAATACGGATTAAAGTTCCGAATGGTCAGCCACGGTAGAGCTTATCGGATTCAGTACCTTGTAGGTAATGATAATAAACCAGCTAACATCCCACTGGCTGTACTACGCTGGAATCCTGATGAAGCAAAGTTAGTCATTATGGATGGTCAGCACCGTGCAATGGCATTGCTTGCAATTGAGCGGACGATTACTAAATCTTGGTATACAGCCCCAAAAGGGGCTCGCTACCAACCATTTTATGAACAACACGTCCAAAATTGGTTGGATAATGCTAAAAAAAGAGATGGTTGTGTGGATCTTAGTAAAATTGAGTTACCAGTTACAATTTGTTGGTTTCCCGAACCTCCGGGACAGGATCTACGTCCTAAACCTCACCGTGCTGCGCGAAAGATTTTTGTGGATGTCAACAATACTGCTAAGCCACCCAGCGAAGCCCGACTTGTTTTATTAAGCGATACCGAGTTAGCAAATATTCTTGCTAGAGAATTACTTAATCGCTTACGACGCGATGACCAATGGCGAAACAAGTTTCCATTGTTTGGGGTAGAGTACGATAACCCTATTAAATCTATTACAACACCTCGGCGGTGGAGCGTTGTAACCAACTTGGAAATCTTAAAAGACTCTGTTGTTAGATCTGTCTTCGGCCCATCAAAAATTATCGAGAGTGCCGCAGCATCATTGCAAGGAAAACCCGCTTACAAAGACATGAGTCGTTATATGCGTGAACAGTTGCAGGTTGATAAGTTGTTTGAAAAAGAATTTCACGATGGCCCGCATCGCATCGTAAGAGAAAATTTATCTAACGAAATTTTCCCTATCAACGATAATATGCTTCACGAAAAATTACTGAACGCGTTTTATGATCGCTGGGGTAAGGGAATACTTTATTTATTTTCAGAGGTTGAACCTTATAAAGTGCATCTGAAGGCTCTTCAAGACCGGTATACATTTTGGACCGCTGCCGATAACGTCCAAACTTTAGCGAAGGATGCCCTTTTTGAAGGTGTTGGTATGTTTTGGACTATTGAGGATGGGCATCAGCTTTGGCTAGACCAGAAAAAAGAAGCTCAAGAAAATAAGCTTTCATCATTTCCTCCTCAACCTGATATCAGCAAAGCATGGACTATTTTGGAGGACGAGCAGAAAAAAATATTTAGAAAGCTTCGTGCAAAGATGTATTTAAATTCTGAGGCCGATAAAGATGTTGATGATAGCGACCGGCTATTTCAGAGCCTGATCACTTACGCTGCACAGGTAGGGCTCGTGCTAGCATGGGCTACTATGCACCGTATATCAGCAAGAAATATTGATCCATACAATCTTGCAAAAGAAATCGCTAGTTCAATTAACAAAACGCTAACATCAGGTCCTGTAAAGAGCAGGGACCGTAGACGGATTCTGCTCAAGTCATCGTATATAAGCGGTTTTAAGGTATTTAATGAACTACCTAAGTTAGAGCCTATTTTTGCTACTCATTTCCGTTATTTCTGGCTTGAACTAATACTGCATGACGGTAATCGCGAGAGTCTCACTACTGCAGGGGTTGATACTAATAAGGCTCTGGATTTCCTAGAGGAATCTCGTCGAGCTTACTTGAAAGTTTTGATTGATGAGCGCCGTAAACAACGAATGAAAGATTCAGCAATTCGTTCGCTGCCTGATCCAAAAAAGCAAGTCGAAAAAGCTGATAAACTAGCAAAGAGTGAAGTTATAGAAGGGCAGGCACATGCACATCAATATTGGTTTGGGGGCACGGTTTCCGAAGAGAAAAAAATTCTCGAATCAACTCTAGCGCGTGGCACAACATCAGAGGTTGATAAAGAGGATGAAGACGCAGAGAATGATGATGAATTTGGAAATGAAGAAGAAACAGATATTCAAATCTAACTTTATTTCTTCAAAGATTTCTGTTGGATTACTAAAGCAGATCTTAGCCTACCGCTCCGGCCGTAGCTGATGCTAACCTAATCTACGAATCTATTGGTAGCTTCATATCCACTTCCCGGCTTGAAAGATTCCATAAAAAATTTCCAAGAGTTGATATGTTTTTTGTATTTTTTAACCTACTGATTCCGCGTTCAAGATGAGATCTTAGATATTCAGATAAGGTTTCTTTTTTTGATAAGTCAATACCTTCTTTGTGACCTTTTAATGCAATTACGGCTGCAAACTCTTCATGAAAAGATCCAACAAATGTTTTCCACTCCATATCAATCGACCTATCACCAATTTTTTCGGGTTTTTGGGGTATGGATGGATCAGCAAGTGAAAGGCATAAAGCTATTCGACAGACTTCATTCCAGTGTTCCAACCCTGTGTTTTTTTTAATTTTTATCAAGGTTTCTCTGCCTTTGGTACTCACGCGTACAGTTTCAATGGGTGGTTTCATTTTCTGAAAAATATCCAAGTTCTAGGTTGGTCATTCCCAGTCCATTATCGTGATTCAAGAGATAGGTTCGGCTGATGAAAGGTTTTAAAGCCTCATAGTAAGGCCCGACGATCTCCTCATCCGTCGAAAGCAATATCACCTGATGTGAAGCGCACGGAAAGTAACGTTCGATCAGATGGCGGCGATGGGAGGAATCCAGACGGCCCAATGGAGTATCGATGATCGTCGGTACGGGACGGCCGGACGCGCGGGCCAATCCCCACAACAGAGACGTAGCGAGAAGCTGCCGTTCGCCAGCGGAGAGGCGATCAAAGGGGAGGACTTTTCCATCCCGACCAACGAGCGTGACCTCGAAGGTCTCGGGGTTAATGGTAAGGCCAGCGATCAACTCGGTCTTGCGGAGCAGTTTGCGGAAAGACTCCAGCATGAGGACTTCCATGCTGGCGATGTGGCGGCGCACGACTCGCGCGCGAAAGCGTCCCAACGTCTCACGCACCCGCCGCGAATGCTTGAGCATCCGCTGGCGGTCGTCCTCGGCAAACCGGGCCTTCAGGTCATGCTCGCCCAACTGGTCCAGGCGGGCATCGACGGCCACCCACTGTCGTCGCAACGCCTCCTGGCGAACGCGCACCGCCTCCAATTCGGCCAGCTTGGCCTGATGAGCGCCACGGGCTGCCTCCAGTTCCCGTTGGATCACTTCAATACGGTCCTCTGTCGGTACACGATCCTTCTCGAGTTCCAACCGGGCGATTTTCTCTTCAAGCCCGGCCAGTTTATCGGCCAAATCACGCGCTTGTTCCTTGGCCTGCGGGAGCATCACCGCCCGCAAATGCGCCAGGCGGGCACTCAAACCGTCCTCAGCATCCAGAATCAGCGGTTCTTTGGCCAATCCGATGCGCTGCGCGCGATCCGCTGCCAAAATCCGGGTAATCTTGCGAATGGGTTCGGCAGCGCCATTCTCTACTTCCAGAATGGCCAGTACCTCGCGGTCGCGGACTTCCAGCGCATCCTGGAGCGCGCGAGCCCGGCGGATCTCGGTCTCGCGCCGGGCCTGCTGTTCGACCTCGCCCAACAGGCTGTCCACCAGTAACAGCGGCAACGGTCCGGCCACCAGTTCCCGCAATCGCGCCTCCATTGTCGCCTTCCGGGCTTTGAGTAGCGCCAGCTCCGCTTCGAGTTCCTTACGGCGCAGGTAGAGATCACCCCCCTCAGCGCGAAACTGTTCTTCCTTCTCCTGCACCTCTTTGCCTAGCCGCCCCGCTTGGTTGACGAACGCACCCTCCTGCATGGCGACTTTTTCCTGCTCGGATTCGATCTGCTGGAGTTCGCCCCGTGCCTGGTGGAGTTCCTGGGTGGCCTCGGGGTCGAGCGCTTCCGCTTTCTTGCGCCGTTCGAAGACCTTCAGGTCGCTTTCCAGGCGATCCAACAGATCCAACCCCAGCAAGGAATGGACGGCGGTACCCAGAATCTCGGCCGCATGCCCCCCCTCGGCCAATTCCTTGATCTGCTCGCCATCGAAGAAAAACAGATGAGCGATGCCGCTGGGCAGATAGGTCTCGATGATCTCATCCCAGTGTTCGGTAAACACATCGTCGAGCTTGCCGTCGCTCAGCACCCGCACCGTTTCCTCAATACCTTTCACCCCCGCGCGCCAATAGCGTTGCAACTCGAAGCGCCGGATCTCACCTTCGACCACGCGGCGAAAGTGCAGGGTGACGCTCGCGCCCTCACCAGGATCGCTACCCCGATGGATGGAGTCTCGTAAATAGTCCCGATAACCGCGCCCCCGATTGGAAAGGCGTGCTTTGGGGCCGTAGAAAGCGAGTTGAATCGCGTCCAGCAGGGTCGTTTTGCCGCCGCCATTCATGCCGCCAAAGAGGATGACGGGTTTGCCGTCCTCCGGCGTGAGCACCGCTTCCTGCCGACCGCCGTAGGCACCAAAATTTTCGAGGATGATCGTATCCAGGATCATCCCTTCAATTCCAGTTCGTCAGTCATGTCTTCCGTAACCTGGCCAAAGGCGCGGTCTTTGCGCTCGGTTTCGCGTTGCTGGCGTTCGTTCGCCCGGTGCTGGGCGCGCGCCAGGGCATCCGCGCGGTCGTCGTAGAAGTGACGGCGGAACGCCTTTTCCAGTCGATCGAACAGGCCCGCCCGGCGAGCCGTGGTCCGCTGTTGCTGGGTCAGGCTTAACAGCTCGCGCGTGAGTTCGTAATGCAGGCGGTCGCTCGTGCAGAGTTCCTCCAGTTCGCGCATCTCCGGTTCGCCCAGCGCCCGGTTGTCGTCCAAAGGACGACCTGGATAGGTTTCCCCCGTCGCCTCCCGGTAGAGGCGCGGCAGCGCATCTTCCAACTCATGCTTGTCCACGACCCAGATGCGGCGAACTTCCTGTAACTCTTCCAGCGTGATCAACTCGATGCCCCGCACGTCGGGCGGGCCATTGCGCCGGATGTAGGTTTGCGCGGCGAGCAGTTTCATCAACCAGGTTTGCCGGGCTTCCTGCGTGTAGGGACCGGGAATCGGGCGACCGTTGGCCATCAATTGAACAGCCCCGCTCATCCGCCGGAAATCCCGCAGATGCCGGTCTGTACCTTCGGAATCCTCACCGGCGGGATGATCGCCACGAAAATCCAGCGCGTTGCGAATCTCCAGCAACGGCATCATCCATTCCTTTTCCTCGTCGTTCTGGATCATCGCCGTCATCGACTTGTCCTTCTCGACCAGGGTGCAGACCCAACAGCCGAACCGCGAACTGCCGCAACTGGGGGTTGTGTCGTCGATCACCAGCGGGCATTCCCCGTCCGCCGAGGCCCCGGCGTACATACCGAGCAGGTCGCGATTGTTGTATCCCCACGGATTCCTGGCTTGCATCAGAAAGAACCAGACATCGTCGTTGCTCCAGTCTTCGATGGGGGTATAAACCAGCGAGCCGGGCAAGCTGGCGTTCGGGCTGAGCCGGTCGCGCACGCGTCCTTTCTCGTGTTTGTTCATGGTGGCGGCGCGACGGGTGCTTTCCGCCTTGCGCGTACCCAGGACCAGAATGGCTTCGCCGTTCGACGACACGATGCTGTTGATGAAGGCGTTGGAAGGCTGAATCTTCAGGCGCTCGGTACACCAGCGAAACTTGTGGCGCGGCGCGGGATATCCCCGACCGATCAGGTTCACCCAGAACGAATTGGCAATTTTCGGCGTGAGCCGGCGTGGGCGAACCGGCATCTCCTGTTCGGCGGCGGCGCGCTGCATCACCTCCAGGGAGGTCGCCACCCAGGCGGCGACGATCGGATTCTCCACCAGGGTATCGGTGGAAATGACATGAATCGTTTTGCGACGCTGTTCCGGGGGCAAGTCGGCGATGGCGCTCCACACCAGTTGAAGAGTGGCGGTGGAATCCTTGCCACCCGAGTAGCCGATGATCCAGGGCACCGAATCGGCGGTGTAGAGGGCGCGGATTTCCTCGTGAAGTACGGTGATGGTGGCCTGAAACCCCCGTTCGGTGAAGGCGGATACATGGGACGCGCCGGTTTTGACCGGCTGGGCCGGCGGCGAGTCGTTGTCGTTTGCGCCGTCCCCGTCGCCGATCAGCGGCAGTTCCGGTTGCATTGGCACGATCCGGGTCGGGTCGACGGTGGACT
Organism: Candidatus Competibacteraceae bacterium; assembly: GCA_007695245.1. Classification (GTDB taxonomy): domain Bacteria; phylum Pseudomonadota; class Gammaproteobacteria; order Competibacterales; family Competibacteraceae; genus REEE01. The sequence continues at coordinate 7,618 of REEE01000164.1, forward strand.
TGAGTGAAGATTTCATCGGCTATCATCCAGCAAGGGTATCGGTTGCCCGGTTTTGCGGCCATGGGCGGTTTCCACCCGCTGCTGCTCCTCGTTCAGCGGTAGCGCCAGCGCTTGTTTGATGACGTTGGTAGTGAGGACGACGTTGGTCGTCACCTTGGAGACCTTACCGCCGATCAAGGCGCGACCTTCCCAGACTTGGGCGTTGCCTCGCGACCAGTCGATCTGCTTTAAACTCTCCAGTCGCTGCCGCCAGTCGTCGGGGTGGAGTTTGAGCAGGGTATTGCCCGCCTTGCCGAGCGCCTGAAGCGCGATGCCGTGCGAGTGGATATAACCTTCCCGCACCTCGCTGGCCAGCAATCGGCCCTCCAGAACCTGCCGCCATGCCGGAAAATATTCCGCCACGGCTTCCCAGTAGTCCCGAGCCAAGTTGGCGTCCTCGGTCAAATCGCCGGTGGCCATCCCCTCGATCAAATCGGCACAGGCGTTATGGAAAGCGGACAGGGTGAAGAGTTTGCGGGAGCGTTTGGCTAGGGACGATTTCTCCATGTCCACGATATTCCGAAACACTTCGGACTTCGTGATCACCAGCTTGGCCAAGCGCGCCTTGTCGTTGCGATGGTCATACAACAAGCCCAGCGACCGGCTTGGCCGGATGGCATAGCGGTTCAAGTCTGCGAACATTTGTTGGCAGCGTTCCAGCCCGATGTCGAGAAAAAACACCACAGCAATGGTTTCGTAGCTCAGTTCTGGCCGCTGGTCCAGTGCTTCGATGATGGCGGCGCGGCGGTGCTGGCCATCGTTGATGATGAAGTGGGCCTCCATCGGCACCCGCAGCAACCCCAGCCGGTCCTGGCCGGGCAATGGCTCGAACCTCACCTCGGAATCAATCGAAACCGTGAGCGCCGAAAACACGTAGTCATCCGGATTGTCCAGGATGTAATCCGCGATCTCGGGAATACGCGCCTTGTTCAAGACCCGCTGAGCGCGCAGTTCGGGCGGCAGTTCGTCCTCGTCGAAGATCGAAATCTGCCGCAGCATTCGCAGCGTCCACATCGCCACGTAATACTCGCGCCGAGCCTGGAGGCCGCGAATGACCGGGAAGGTGAGGGTCGGTTGGGTTTCCATGGAAAAAGGAGGTCAGTGGTCGAGACCGAGAGAAAGATGGCGTTGTTTGTTAAATTATAGACAATAATAAACATACAATAGAAAATATTAGTTGGCCAGTCACCCAGTCTCCTGCAAAACGCTGAATTATCCTGTCGCTGTTTAGGAGAACGCCCAAAGCCCATACATATTACCTATACTTTTTATGTGGATTGATCGCTATAAAAATCCACATTATCATCGCTAAATTAATCCCGAATTCTCAGGCCTATCTCCATGCGAACCGTGCAGATCACCCTGGAAGATGACTTGGTCAGCGCCGTCGATTCCGTTGCCAGCCAGCTCCATCAATCCCGATCCGCCTTCACCCGTGACGCCTTGCGCGCCGCCTTGCAAAAACGCGCCGAGCAAGTCCGCGAACAACAACAGCGCGAAGGCTACCTCCGGCAACCGGTCGAACCGGGCGAATTCAGTGACTTTGAAGACGAACAGGCGTGGATCAACTGATGCGACGGGGTGAAGTTCGCTGGTATGCCTTCAAGGCGCCCGACAAAAAACGGCCCGTACTTGTCCTGACGCGGGATTCCATTCTCGATGTTCTGGGCGAAGTCACCGTAGCGCCGATTACCTCCACCATCCGCCAGATTCCCACGGAAGTCATTCTTGGCCCCGAAGAGGGTATGCCCCAAACCTGCGCCGTGAACCTGGATCATCTGCAGACCGTGACCAAAACCAAGGTGGGTTCCTTGATCACCACCCTCGACGATGTGTATCTGGAGCGAGTCAAAGCCGCTTTGCTCTTCGCCCTGGGCTTCCCGGCGAGCGGTCACTGATGCCCCCCATCTACCTCGACTGCAACGCCACCACTCCGCTCGAACCCAAAGTGCGGGACATTCTGCTGCGCTACCTGACTGAGGAATTCGGCAACGAAGGGAGTCGGACCCACGAATACGGCGCGCGGGCCAAACAGGCGGTGCAAAAGGCTCGGGATCAGGTGGCCGCCGTGGTCGCGGCCCAGCGGGACGAAGTGATCTTCACCAGCGGCGCCACCGAGAGCAACAATCTCGCCATTCTCGGTTTGCGGGCCGCCGGGGTGGAGCAGGGCAAGCGGCACGTCCTCACCACCGCCATCGAACACAAGGCGGTGCTGGAGCCGTGCGCCGCGCTGGAGCCAGACGGCTGCGAGGTCACCCACCTCCCGGTCACCGCCGGCGGCTGGGTGGATCCGGACGCGGTGCGCGCCGCGCTCCGGCCCGACACCTGGCTGGTCTCCATCATGCAAGCCAACAACGAAACCGGCGTACGCCAGCCGTTGGCTGCCATCGCCGAAGTGCTGAAGGACCATCCCGCCTGGTTCCACACTGATGCCGCGCAAGGCTTCGGCAAGGACCTCGAAACGCTCCGCCATCCCCGGATCGATCTGATCAGCCTCAGTGGTCACAAAATCCACGGACCCAAGGGCATCGGCGCCCTGATCGTCCGCCGACGCGGCTACGCCCGCCCGCCGCTGCGTCCGCTCGCCTACGGCGGTGGCCAGGAACGGGGTTTGCGACCGGGAACCCTCCCGGTCGCTCTGATCGTCGCGCTCGGTCTCGCCGCCGAAATCGCCGTGCGCGACCGCGCCCGGCGCCAGCAAGCCTGCCGTCATATTCGGGAGCAGGCCCTGGCCGCCCTGACCTCACTGGAACCCCAGATGACTGGCGATCAGAACCAGGTCATGGATCACGTCCTCAACCTGGCTTTCCCTGGTCTGGATTCCGAAGCGCTGATAGTCGGCTTCAAGGACCTGATCGCCATCTCCAACGGCTCGGCCTGCACCTCCAGCCGCTATGCCCCCAGCCACGTCCTCCAAGCCATGGGCCTGGACGACGACCGGGCCAACGGCTGCGTCCGCATCAGTTGGTGCCATTTGACGCCGGCGGTCGATTGGGACGCGGTCGCGGCTCGAATTCGCGCCCTGCGTTGAGGGGGTTGGCGAGTGCGCCAAAGCAGCAGTCCTCCATGAATCTAACTCCTGGCAAAACCGTCGGTCCGCGCACTTACCTCCACATCGACGCCGCGTCCGCCCTGGATGCGGTGTGGACGGATCGCTGGCGCGCGGCCGAGCGGATCGCCGGCCTCCAGTGCGGCGCGCACTACAATCTGATCCGCCTCGACGCCGAAGGGCCAACCCTCGCCCTGCTGCACTACCCCGAATTCTTCGACGAACCGTTCCCCGCTTTGCGGGAAAGCTGGCTCGTCGACCTGGACCGCCAGACCGTCAGCTACCGCACCTACGCCGACTCCCGCAACCCGCCGATCCTGCACCGCAAGGAACTGATGTTGCCGGACGATCACCCGCGTCGGGCCGAATACGCCGCGCTGACCGAGGCGGCGGCAACCCTCGGCCTGTTCGATCGACCCACCCGCATCGGCTATCAACGGCAGTGGCGAGCGTTGGTGCGCGAGAAAGGCTACCGCATCGCCGGGCACGCCCTGATCCCGCTGGGCAACGACGAAACCGAATCCGGCGAGTTCGATGGGAGCGCGGTGCCCCCGCACGTCGGCTGGCAGGCCGCGCGGCAGTTAACCGCGCTGACGCGCTCGGGCTTCTCGGCCCCGGTGCAGTCGCTGGCGCGCCATGGCTTTCTCGACGGGCGCTTCTCGCTGTTCGACTACGGCTGCGGGCGCGGCGATGACGTGCGCGGATTGACTCAGAACGGACTGCCCGCCGCCGGCTGGGACCCGTACTACGCGCCAGACCAGCCGATCCACCCGGCCGACATCGTCAACCTCGGCTTCGTCGTCAACGTCATCGAGGATTTCGACGAACGGCTGGAGGCGGTGACCCGCGCCTGGGCGCTGGCCGAACGCCTGCTGGTGGTGGCGGTGATGCTCGCCAACCAGAACGAGCCCCGGGGCCAACGCTTCCGGGATGGGGTCCTCACCCAGCGCGGCACCTTTCAGAAGTATTACACCCAGGCCGAGATCAAGGCGTTTATCCAGGCGGCGCTCGACCAAGAGCCGATTCCGGTCGCGCCGGGCGTACTCTACGTCTTCCGCGACCAGGACGCGGAGCAGCGTTTTTTGGTCGACCGCTATCGAAACCGGCGGAATCTGCCGCGCGGCCCGGCGGCGCGGGTGCGCGAGCGGGCGACTCCAGGCCGGCGCGACCGCAACGCGGAAAAGTACGAAACCTACCGGGTGCCGCTGGACCGGCTGTGGGAACGCTGGGTCGCGCTCGGCCGCCCGCCGGACCAGTCTGAAGTCGAAGACCGGGCGGCCCTGACCGAAGGCTTCGGCAGCCTCGGGCGCGCGCTGCGTTTTGTCGAGGAGCGCCATGATGCCGATGAAATCGAGCATTCCCGGCACGCGCGCATCGCGGATTTGCAGGTCTATTTGGCCCTGAGCCAGTTCGAGCGCCGGCGGCCCTATCCACACCTGGAGCCGGGGCTGCAACGCGACTTCAAGGCTTTCTTCGGCGACTACACCGGGGCGCAAGTCGCGGCGCGGGAACTGCTGTTCCGCGGCGCGGATGTGGTGGCCATCACTCAGGCTTGCCAGTACGCCGCCGAGCGCGGTCTCGGCTGGCTGGAAGAAGGACGGTCGCTGCAACTGCATTCCAGTCTGGTCGAGCAGTTGCCGCCGCTGTTGCGCGTCTACGTCGGCTGCGCCGCCGTGCTCTACGGCGACTACTGTCATGCCGACCTGGTGAAGATCCACATCGGCTCCGGCAAGGTCAGCCTGATGCGCTATGACGACTTCGCGGGTCAGCCCCTGCCGCGGATGATCGAACGGGTCAAGATCAAGCTCCGGGAACAGGACATCGACTACTTCGCCTATGGGGAGGAGTACGAGCCGCCGTTTCTCTACCACAAGTCCCGCTATGTCAACGAAGAGTTTCCGCACTACCCGGAGCAGGCAGCTTTCGAGGAGACGCTGGAGGGTTTGGAACTGTTCGATTTTTCCGGCTACGGGCCGCCGCCGACGGAACTGCGCGAGACCTTGGCCGGCCACCGCTGGACGATCAACGGCTTTACGCTCGGGCGCTCGACGAGCATTCCGGAGCTGGACGATCCCTGCGGCGCTTATCTGACCTTCCGGCAGATGATCGAATGCGGCGAGACGCAGGCGCGCACCGGACTGGCGAACCGGCCCCAGCAGCCGGACAGCTACACCGCCCTGCTGGACCTGGCGCTCAACGTCCTGGACCCGGCGATCGACTACTTCGGGATGATCCACTTGACCTACGGCTTCTGTTCGCCCGCGCTGGCCAGGGAGATTCCCGGCCGCATCGACCCGAAACGCGACCAGCACGCGGCGCACGAGCTGAACCGTCGGGGGCAGCCGGTCTGCGCGCGGCGCGGCGCGGCCGTGGATTTCCTGATCGAGGATGAAAACATGCTGGAGGTCGCGCAGTGGATCGTGGCTCACACGCCGTTCGACCGGCTCTATTTCTACGGTCCCGAGCAACCGCTGCACGTCAGCTTCGGGCCGAACCACGACCGAGAGATCGTCTGCATGGTCGCGACGCCCGCGGGCCGGCGGGTGCCGCGAGTGCTCGCGCGCGAGTCGTTCCTGGCGATGGTCGCCCTGTAGGCGCGGCCGGACAGGATGGGCATTCCCCACCTTATCGGACGAGTGCGCGCGACTGGCCACTCACCTCCATCACGATCCATGACGATCCATGACAATCCTCAGAAGAAAGGTATGGATTGAAAATCAGGCGAATTCTCCAAAAGCCATCGAATGACAAGAAACCAGATTATGACCTCCAGGGCGAACGACCCCAGTCCCTACCAGCCCCCGCGCGGTGCCATCGCGCCTGTTGCCCCGGACCGCTACGGTGAGATCAAGCTGCTGTCGGTCCGGGGGCGCCTGGGTCGATTGCGCTATTTGGGCTACTCCGTGGCGCTGGGGTTGCTGGTCAATCTCGTGGCGGGGCTGCTGGGGGGAATGGCGGTGGTTTTCCTGAGCGGTGATCCAGGGGAGTGGCTCGCGGTCGGCGTTTTCGTGGCGCTGGCGGCGCTGGCGGTGCTAATCTCCATGGTGTTGGGGATTCAGCGGTTGCACGATTTCGACGCGAGCGGGTGGTGGTCGCTGTTGATGGTGGCGCCGCTGGCTAATCTGATCTTGTATTTGGTGCTGCTGATCATGCCGGGAACTCCGGGCGCCAACCGGTTCGGCGACCCGACTCCACCCAATACCCTCGGTGTGATCCTCCTGGCGCTACTCCCGCCGGTCCTTCTCCTCATCGCCGTCGCCATCGTCATCGCGATCCCGGTCTACCTACAGCATTCGGGCGTCCAATGATCGTCAGCGTTCAGCCCCCTCTCCCCCATTCATGGGGGAGAGGGCTGGGGTGAGGGGGTCAGGCGTTGATTCCACGACCCTCACCCCCGGCCCCTCTCCCGCCTGCGAGAGAGGGGAGTTATCATCGCTAACGCGCTATCAAGGATCAGTCCATGGCGGATACGCTGTACTTGCTGGTTCCCGGTCTGTTGGGACCGTGGCCCTTTTCCCCCGCCGAGTCGGTCGGCCCTCCGCCGGTCGCGCCGGCGCTGCGGTGGCTGCTCGCCCGCGCCGAATCCCACCCAGCGCCGCTCACTCCCGAGGCAACGCTGTTCGAACTGTTCGAGTTGCCGGCTCCCGAAGCCGCCGATCTGCCGGTGGCGGCGCTGACCCGTCTGGCCGACGGCGGCGAGAGCGGTGACGGCGGCTGGTGGCTGCGGGCCGATCCGGTCCATCTGCGGGCCGACTCGCGCACGGCGTTTCTGGTGGACGCCCGAGTGTTGGCCATCGAGCCGGACGAGGCGCGGGCCCTGGTCGCGGCCTTCAATCAGACCTTCGCCGAGGATGGGCTGCGGCTGACGGCGCCGCGCCCCGACCGCTGGTATTTGCGGGTACCCGCCGATCCCGGCATCCGCACCGTGCCGTTGAACGATGCGATCGGGCGCGACATCGATCCACGGTTGCCCCAGGGTCCCGCCGAGCGCCGCTGGCGCACGCTGCTGACCGAGATCCAGATGTTGTTTCACCACCATCCGGTCAATCAGGCCCGCGCGGCGCGCAATCAACCGCTCATCAACAGCGTCTGGTTCTGGGGCGGCGGCGTCTGTCCGTCCGGCGCTCGAATACCCCCCGTCGAACTCTACGCCGACGATCCTCTGACCCAAGGGCTGGCGCGACTGGCGGGGCTGACGGCGAGTCCGACGCCGAAACACGCCGAGGACTGGCGGAACGCCGCAATCGAGACCCGCAGCCTGGTCGTGCTGGAGGCGCTGCGCCATGCCCTGATCGACCGCGATTTGGACGCCTGGCGCGAGCAAGTGGTCGCGCTGGAGCACGACTGGTTCGTACCCGGACGACTGTGGCTGCAAGAGGGCGCGCTCGATGCCCTGCATTTATATCCCGGCAACGGTCGGAGCTACACCCTCACCCGCGCGGCCCGCTGGTGGTTCTGGCGGCGGCCCCGGCCGTTGAGCGCTGATCTGTTATATCGGGAACCGCAATGATTTTTCTTGATTTTTTATGATGCTCCGTCCATCTCAACCCCTTCCCACCACTCGCCCTCCCACGCTCGCCACCACCATGTCCACCACCATCCTGCGCCGTCCGCTCGCCGAATTTGCCGAGCTGCCCGTTTCGCCGCTGCTCCAGCGCATTTACGCCACCCGCGGCGTGCGCTCGGTCGAGGATCTGGATCGCCGGCTCAGCGCGCTGCCGGCACCGGCGACGCTGAAGGGTCTCGGCGCGGCGCTGCAGCTCCTGGAAGACGCTTTGCGCCAGCGCTGGCGGATCGCCATCGTCGCCGATCTCGACGCCGACGGGGCCACCAGTTGCGCGCTGGCGGTGCGGGCGCTGCGCGCCCTGGGCGCGGCCGAGGTGCGCTATGTGGTGCCCAACCGGTTCGTCCACGGCTACGGGCTGACGCCGGAGATCGTCGCGGTCGCGGCGCGCGAGCGGCCGGAGTTACTCATCACCGTGGATAACGGCATTTCCAGCCACGAGGGGGTGCGGGCGGCTCAGGCCTTGGGCATGCGGGTGTTGATCACCGATCATCATTTGCCCGGTCCCACCCTGCCGGCCGCCGACGCCCTGGTCAACCCCAACCAGCCGGGCGACGATTTTCCCTGCAAGCAACTGGCCGGGGTCGGGGTGATTTTCTACGTGCTGTCGGCGCTGCGGACCCGATTGCGCGACACCGGCTGGTTCGCGGATCGGGGTCTGGCCGAGCCGGTCATGGCCGAATTCCTCGATCTGGTGGCGGTGGGGACGGTGGCCGACGTGGTGCCGCTGGCCCATGCCAACCGGGTGCTGGTCGAACAGGGCCTGCGGCGGATTCGCCAGGGGCGCTGCGTCCCCGGCATCACTGCCCTGTTCGCCGTCGCCGGGCGCGTTCTGGCGCGCGCCACCGCCGGCGATGCGGCGTTCGCCATCGGCCCGCGGCTGAACGCCGCCGGGCGGCTGGCCGACATGAGCCTGAGCATCGACTGCCTGCTGTCCGACGATCCGGCGCGGGCGCTGGAACTGGCCGGGGAGCTGGATCGGCTCAATCGCGAGCGGCGGGTGATCGAGACCGACATGCGGGCGCAGGCGCTGGACCATCTGGAGCGATGGCCGCTGACCGATCGGGAACTGCCGTTCGGACTCTGCCTGTTCGATCCCGGCTGGCATCAGGGCGTGGTGGGGATCGTGGCCGGGCGGATTCGGGAACGGACCCATCGGCCGGTGATCGCCTTCGCGCCGGACAATATCGAGGGTCTGCTGCGCGGTTCGGCGCGTTCGGTGCCGGGCCTGCACATCCGCGATGCGCTGGCGACCGTCGATGCGCGCCACCCCGGATTGATCGGTCGTTTCGGCGGCCACGCCGCCGCCGCCGGCCTGAGTCTGCCCGCCGCGCATCTGACGGATTTTCGGACAGCGTTCGACGCCGCGGTGCGCGACCGGTTGCGCCCGGAGGACCTCAACGGGTGCCTGTGGAGCGATGGCGAACTGGACCCGGCCGAGTTGTCCCTGGAAACCGCCGAGCAATTACGCGAGGGCGGACCTTGGGGGCAGGGCTTTCCCGCCCCGTTGTTCGACGGTGTCTTCGAGGTGCTGTCCCACCGGATCATGAAGGAACAGCATCTGAAATTATGGCTGCGGCCGCTCGGCGGCGAGCGGCGGCTGGAGGCGGTCGCGTTCCATCGGGCCGGCGATTTTGCTCCCGGCGTCACGCGGGTCCGCGTCGCCTATCAATTGGACGCCAACGAATGGCGGGGCGAATGCCGGCTGCAACTGCGCGTCGAGCATCTGGAAGCGGTCTGAGAGGCTAATGGGATGGTCCGCCCCGCTCCTCCAACAATCCCCAAAGCGGGCAAAAGGGTGGCTGTTGACGGGGTCGTGCTCTCGACGTGGATATAAAAATTCACAATCCGTTGATTATATGAAATTTGATGGGTCTATATCCACGTTTGGAGCACCACCGGTCTCAATCGGCTGGCGGATGCGTTGGAATTGTATCTCGATCTAACAGCATTGGAAGGGTTATTGGGTTATTGGCCCCTTTGAAATGACCGCGCTCACCATTTTCTTATTCTCTACTAATAATCTGGTATTCATGGCTGTGGCGATTTTTTCCCTACATACCGCTTAACATGAGCTATGCTCATTAATAATGAAGTACGGAAAGGATACTGCGTGGCGATCGATCTTTTATCCGCTGATAACAGCCGCTCGACCGCCGAAATGGCCGGTGATTCGGGTCAAAATGGCCGGCCCGTTAGGCCGAATTGACCCATAAATCCCGCTGGACGCTCTGGTCTGGAGTTTTAACCCTTCAAGCAACCGCCAGCACACAACCATGGAATAGTTATTGCCTGCGTTGCATTCCTGGTTTGGGTGGGCCGCACTGCATGGACGCGCCGTCGCCGAAACCGCTGCGTTATCTTCCCCAGCATCGCTTGGATCGAAGCCGTATCCGGGGGTGTTTCCGAGCCATCGGCTGCCGACATACAGGAATTGCGCGACAGTCCACACCGAGGACCCTGTTATGCCCATCTCTTCCCCTGTCCCCACGAGCCATCCTGGCGCGCGCTTTCGCAGA
>REEE01000030.1 GCA_007695245.1 Candidatus Competibacteraceae bacterium
GCCGAAGCGTTTGGTCAGATTGCGGATGCGGAGGTACGGGGGCGTCATGGGCTGAGCTTTAAGTTTTAAGTTTTAAGTTTTAAGTTTTAAGGGCTTGCGTGGAGAGAAGGCCAAGGGTCAGGGCGAGGCGCCTGGCCTTCGGCCTTTCTCCTTTGGCCTTTAGCCTTTCCCCTTTATTTAGGCTCGGACTTGCCGTCGTAGCGTTTGGTCCATTCGGCCAGAATCGCTTCGCGGTGTTTGGCCGCCCAATCGAAGTCGTTGTCGATCATCAGTTCGGCGATCCCTTCCGGAAAGTTCGGCACCGGCTTGGCCACGCCCGGCATGGCGACCACCGCATAGGCTTCGTTGTAAATCTCGTTGGCCTTGCGGGTCACCGACCAGTCGGCCAGCTTTTTCGCGGCCTCCAGCTTTGGCGTGCCCTTGACGATGGCGAAAGATTCCAAATCCCAGCCCAAGCCCTCGCTGGGCGCGATGACTTCAATCGGCGCGCCGCGGGTCTTTTCCTGTGCGCCGCGATAGGCGAAGGAGATGCCGACCACCGCTTCGCCGGAGGCCGCCATCCGGCAGGGCTTGGAACCGGAATGGGTGTATTGGGCGATGTTCTGGTGCAGGGCGTCCATGAAGGTCCAGGCTTCTTCGTCCCCCCAGATCTGCATCCAGGCCGAGACGTCGAGGAAGCCGGTGCCCGAGGAGTTGGGGTTGGGCATGACGATGTGGCCCCGGAATTCGGGTTTGGTCAAATCCTGCCAGGAGGTGGGCTTGGGAATGTTGTGCTTGGCGGCTTCGATGGTGTTGAAGCACAGCGCGGCGATCCAGGCCCGTTGCCCGACCCAGATCGGCGGGTCGGCGCTGTCCACGTATTTCGGATCGAGCTTCTCCACGCCCTCGGGCGCATAGGGCTGGAAATAGCCTCGATCGGCCAACAGCTTGAGGCTGGTCGCCGCCAGGCCCCAGACGATGTCGGCCTGGGGGTTGGCCTGCTCGGCCAGCAGTTTGGCGGTGATGATGCCGGTGGAATCCCGAACCCATTTAATGTCGATGTCGGGGTAGTCGGCTTCGAAGGCTTTCTTGAAACCGGCCAGTTCGTCGGCTTCGACGGCGGTGTAGACCAGCAATTCGGTCTTGGCCAAAGCGGCGGTCGTCAAGCCGATAATGGCCGCTGCGCAAAGCAACGACTGGACCAGTTTGGAGATTGTCATGGCGGGAACCTCGTTCGTTGTCGTGATGGTGGGGCAAACCGGCGCGCGGCGGGGCGCGCAAGATCACGCTAACTTAACGAGGTTTTGTTGCCGTTTGGTGACAGGACGGATGGTTTACCCGGCTTGCCGCCGGTTTGGGAGGCGATCAACGCGAACGATAATTCCTGATTATTTTAGTAGATTATCCATTAAAAAAGACAACCGTCATCTTAACGAGCCGATTTTTTGTTCTACCTTCGGCTCAATATCAAAAATCAAACACTCGTTGAGTGATCGGTTCATTCCGGAGGCGTCCTGCGCCGGGCGGCCGTTTGGTGCGAGTGATAGAGCGGAGGCGGTGATTGATGAACGAAGCGGCGCGGCGCGGCGGGCGGACGATGGGGCGGTCCACGGTGGGGCTATGGTGGAGCGTGTGGCTGGTGGTGGTGGCGCTGTGGCTCTGGCCTCAGCCGCCGGCCTGGGCCAAGAGTCTGGCCATCTACCAGAATCAACAAGCAGCCTGCCAACCGCCGTTCAACGATATCCCCTGCACCCACTGGGCGCGGGGCGACATCGAGCAGATCCTGGCGGCCGGCATCACCGTCGGCTGCGGCGGCGGCAACTATTGTCCCCTGCATCCGGTCACCCGGGAGCAGATGGCGATCTTCCTGTTGCGCGGCATCCACGGCGGTGGGTACACCTCGCCGGCCGCCACCGGCGCCCGCTTCGCCGACGTGCCGGCGTCCCACTGGGCGGCGGCCTGGATCGAACGCCTGGCGGCCACCGGCATCACCATCGGCTGCGGCGGCGGCAACTACTGCCCGAACACCCCCCTCACCCGCGCCCAGATGGCGATCTTCCTGCTGCGGGCCAAGCACGGTTCGGACTACCAACCACCCTCCGCCACCGGCGCCCGGTTCGGCGACGTGCCGGCGTCCCACTGGGCGGCGGCCTGGATCGAACAACTGGCCCAGGAGGGGATCACCGGGGGCTGCGGCGGCGGCAACTACTGCCCCGACGCTGCGGTCAACCGCGATCAGATGGCGGCGTTCCTGGTGCGGACTTTCAGTCTTGGGGAAAAGTTTCGCCTTGCGATCCGACCGTTCGGCAGCGGGGACGTGCGCGCCACGATTCAGAGTTCCGCTTTGCCGGGCGGGGGGATGATCGAGTGGTGCGGCACCCTGCCCGCGCAGTCGGACTGCCACTATGACCTGCCCGAAGGGGCCAGCGTGCGCCTGCTGCCCGAGGCGGCTCCGGGTTGGGTGTTCTCGCACTGGCTCGGCTGTGACCGGATCGAGAATACGGAATGCGTCCTGGTGATGAGAGACGACCATCGTACCGTGGCGCCCACCTTCGACTCTCCGCGGGAGGTAACGCTTCAATCGGATGTGGTGATGCTCTCCGCGGAGACGGTGGCCCTGCTGGAGGGCGAAACCGAGAGCACCTTGACCTTTGCCGCCGGCGCGACCCTCAGGGCTTGCAGCCCGGCGCGGTGATCGTGTCGGTCCACGGCGAGGGATTCGCGCGCCGGGTGGCGGGCGTCCGGACAGTCAATGGATCGCTCGTGGTGGAGACCTTCCCCGCCACGCTGGAGGACGTGATCCAGGAAGGGGTGATCGTCTATTCGCAAACGCTGCGGCGCGCGGACCTGGTGCAGGCCATGCCGGCCCCAGGGGTTCGGGTTCTGGAGCCGCTTTCGGTGAAGGACTGGGGCGTCACGTTGGAGTTGGAGATCGATACCGAGGAATTATCAGCAGAGTTATGGCCCAAGGATAGACCCCAACTCACGGGATTTATTAAGGTCACGCTCACCCCGGATTTTGCGTTGGATATGGGGAGGCTGTTCGGCATCAACGAGCTGCGCACCGCGATGGTTGTTAAGGTTGAGACCAACCTTGATGTAGACCTGAGTCAAACCGAGAAATTTGAATTAGGACCTATCTACCCTCTTAGGCGATTTCCAGCAAAGCCCTTACCTACATCTCATTCCCACGCTCCGGCGTGGGAATGCCGTTCGGGCCGCTCCAGAGGCCCACGATGCCGGAGCATCGCGATGGCCAAGGCTCCCACGCTGGAGCATGGGAGCCAGGTCGGGTCATTTCATTTCTGGAAATCGCCTTAGTACATACACTTTTGCCCCAATTATTGCCGGCCCCGTGGTGATCACCGCCGATGTGGCTTTGTTCTTAACCGCGAAAGGGGAAGTCGAATTCGAGTTCAAGCCGGGCGTTGAAGTCACCGGCGGATTCACTGGCGGCGTTCAATACAGGCGGGGGGAGGGTTGGCAGCCATATGCGCCAACTTAAGTAACTTCTCAATAACTCACGGCACAGCCTCTGCCGCCGACGCCCGTTCTCGAAC
>REEE01000137.1 GCA_007695245.1 Candidatus Competibacteraceae bacterium
AGAAACCCTCTCCCGCAAGCGGGAGAGGGGCGGGGGTGAGGGTGGTTTTTCAAGCCGTTAGCCCGCGCTAACGGTTGTAAAAAACACATTTGTTTGGCGGATTCTGGATGATTATATAGCGCCCCTAAACGAGTTGTGGAATCGCCGTTTCGAACCACCCCGGCGCTGCGCGCCACCCCTCCTTGTCCAAGGAGGGGAATTTCCACAAACCGCATGAGACCGCTATATAGCGTTACGATCTGATCGTCGGTGCTGCGCGCCACCTGGAAGTGTTTCTCGGTTCGTGGGGACTCGGAAGCCTGGGATGCGCGGAGTCTCTACTCGAAACCCATGTCGGCGCGCATGGGCCTCGAAGAGCGTGATCTTGTAGGCCAGTCCCTCCGGCATGCCGAGGTCCGACCAGCGATGACGGTCGGCCCATTCGGCGGGTCCGCGCACCAGCGGCCAGCCGGCGATGGCAAGATGTAGCGACAACGTGGAGCGCAACGGCCAGCGCAACCCTTCGGCGTCCGCCGCGGCCTCATCGGCCGGTGGGTCTTCGCGCCAGCGCAGCCGCTCTCCGTCGCGTTCGGTGGTGATTACCGGCCCCCTTTGGTCCGCCAGACGCAGCATCATTTGCCCCGGATGGGATTCAAGCCGATAGTCCGGATCGGCCCGATACCGGCCGAGGCTTAGCCCTCGCTTCCAGTTCATGACCCAGAACCCGCGCCGCAGATAGAACCGTACCGCAGGTTGCCAGAGCCAGTCGGTATCGAGTCGCAGACCGCGCAAGTCGAGTTCGGCGGCCACTTGCTCCAGCGCATCCATGACTCGACCCGCGTGACCGCGCCGCCGTTGCTCGGCAAACAGGTACAGACTGGCGATCTTGAGCAACGGCCGGTTCCAGCCGGTGTCCTGGAGCATCGCCGCGACCGTGCCGACCGGTTTACCGTCCGCGATGATCCAAAACGGGCGATAAAGCGTCATGCCCGCCGGGTCCTCGACCCGTTCTCCCGCCGTCAGGCCACGCCGCGCCCAATTCTCGATCGCTGGATCCGAGAGCGCGCGCGGGTCCGGATGCTCTGGGAACCGATACTCCAGGAAACTGCACAACTCGCAGGCACGCCAGAGCCGACGTTCGTCGGGAGATTCAAGGTTTAAGGGCCGCAACAGCGGAACCCGGTCGAGGCAGGACAGGTTTTCGGACGTTGATGATCGGTCCATCTCCGACTCCAGGTTCATTCTTCATCCTCTCGCCTGAGGTGTCACTTCGATCCGGCTTTGCCCGCCCGACTGCCGCCGCACCTGAATCTGCACCCCGATCCGTTCGGTCATGTCCTGGACGTGGGAGATGACCCCCACCTTGCGGCCCTGAGCCTGCAAGTTGTCCAGGGCGTCCATCGCCACCCGCAAGGTGTCGGCGTCGAGGCTGCCGAAGCCCTCGTCGATGAACAGCGACTCCACCCGCACCCGGTTGGAGGACAGCGAGGCCAGGCCCAGCGCCAGCGCCAGCGAGACCAGGAAGGATTCGCCGCCGGACAGGGAATGCACCGAGCGGATTTCGTCGCCCATGTCCTGATCCACCACCATCAGGGCCAAGGTCTCCTTGACCCGCTCCAGCCGGTAGCGGCGGGACAGGTCGTTTAGATGGCGATTGGCGTAGCCGAGCAGCACGTCGAGGGTGAACTGCTGGGCATGGTTGCGGAATTTTTTGCCGTCGGCGGAGCCGATCAACTCGTTCAACTGCCCCCACAGACGGGTTTTCGCCTCCTGCTGGAGGATATCGGTTTGCAGGGACGCGGTTTTGGCGCGGCGTTCGTCGTCCTGGCGCACGTTGAGTTCGGCTTCCGTGGCCCGGCTCCGCGCCGCGGTTAAATCCGCCAGAATCTTTTGCTGCGCGTCCCGCACGGTTTCCACGGCATCCAGGCTGGTGCGCTGTCGTTCGTGGTCTTCCTGTTGCTTTCGGCGTTCCTTGAGGATGGTTTCAGCGCGGCTGACGGCATCCGCCAGCGCCTTGAGGGCTTCCCGCTCCCGTTTTAGCCAGGTGCCGTCGTGGACCAGCAGGGCGCGGAGCGCGGGAGTATCCAGAAGCGCAGTGGGATGACGGGCGTTGTAATCGGCGAGCCATTGCTGCAATGCCGCATCAACCTGTTTCGCCGCTTGCTCGCTGCCGGTCAGGGCATTTCGAGCCTGCTTGAGAACCGCTTCGGCGCTGGCCTGGGTCTGCCCGGCGTTCCGCGCGACGTCTTCCTGCTGCTGGAGCGCGCGCCGGGCGTCTTCAATGGCCTTGGCGAGCTGCGCTTCCACGTCGGTCACCGCGCGCCCGTCGAACAGGGTTTGTCGTCGCTGGCGCTTGTCCCGGAGCGCGTCGTCGACGTGCTTGAAGTCGTCGCTGGCGCGTCCGAGTTGCGCGGTTTTATCGGCAACGGTGGCGTTAAGGCCGCTGATCTCAATCTCCATCTCGCCGAGTCGTTGCCGCCACTGTTCCGCCTGTTGGGTCCGCTCGTTCCACTGGGTGACCTTTTGCCGCCGCTGGTCGTGGAACCGCGCCGGGTCCGCCTGCCAGCGCGGCCGCCAGTCGTGACCGGAAAAGGCGGCGTCCAGCGCGTCGAGCCGTTCCGCCAGTTGTCGGGCGAGGTCGGTTTGCCGCTCCCGCGCGGTCTGTAGATTCTGGGTCGTGCGTTCGAATGTGGCTTGCGCCGCATTCAGGGTATTTTGCGCTGCGGAATGCTGTTTCTGGGCCTGGTCGCGGGTTTTCTGGGCGGCGTCGCGCTGCTGGGCGGCTTGGCGTTGCGCGTTCTCCTGCTGAACGATGGTGGCCAAATCGTTCCGGACCTGCTGCTGTTGGTCGGTCAGCCAGCCGGAACGGTCGGCGGACGCGATGGCGGTCAGTTCCGGCGCGAGCGGGTGCGCGTTCCAGGCGGCGCGGTCGCGTTCCAGAGCGGTGGTCAGCGTTTCCTGCTCTTTAACAAGTTCCGACAGGCGCTGACGGTGATGGTCGCGGCGGGTTTGCTGGGCGGATTCCCGAGCGACCAGCACCTCCAGAGCCTTACGGCATTCGCCGACGTCCGCCTTGAGGGCGGCGAGCATGGCGCGAGAGGGCGCATCGCCGGTGGAGTAGGGGTGGTCCGTCGCGCCGCAGACCGGGCAGGGGGAGTCGGGTTCCAGACTGGCGCGCAGGGTCTCGACGCTTTTGGCGCTGGCGGCCTCGGCGGTTTTCAACGATTTTTCCGCCTGTTCCAGCCGGGCTGTAGCCGCCGGCTTGTCAGCGCCGAGCTGATGCAGCGCGGCTTCGGTCTGCGCGACCTGCTCCTGGAGCGTGCGGCTCTCCTCCTCCAGTTTGCGTTGCTGGGTCTGGGCGGCGCTGAGGGTAGTCCATAACCGTCCGGCTTCCGAGAGTTGATCGGCGCGAGTTTGGGCGGTCTGCCGGCGCACCGCCAGGGTTTCGGTATCGAAGCCGGCCAGTTCCGCGAGAGCCGCTTGCAACCGGCTTTCCGCCGCGTGCAACGCCGTTTCGGCCTTGGCGCATTGCTCCGTGGCCCGATCCAG